>DATLHR010000516.1:0-24535 GCA_035539815.1 Kofleriaceae bacterium | reverse complement strand
ACCGGAAACAGCTCGCGCCGGCCGTGCAGCTTCATGTACAGGAGGCCGGCCGTGGCACCGACGCTGAGCCAGTCGTTGACCTGGTAGCCGGCGCCGAGCACGGCCTGCGGCGCGACGATGTAGCCGTCGATCAGGTGGTAGCGCGCGTAGCTCTCGCGATCGAAGTTCGCGCCCGCCGCGTTGCCCACGTACATGCCGAGCCCGAGGACGAGCTTGTCGTTGATCTGGCCGGTGACCGCGATCATCGGCGCCGCGCCGTACGCGCGCTTCGGCTTGACGGTCGGGTAGTAGCCGTCGGCCTCCGGCGGGCCGAGAAAACGATCGCTCTCGTCCCACGCCAGGATGCGGAACTCGGTCTGGATCAGACCACCCGTGCCCGAGACGTAGACGCGCCAGCCCTTCTGCAGCGTCAGCCCGGCGGGGTTGTGGAACAAGCACGTGGGCTCGTCGGGACGACCGACCACGGCAGCCATCGACGTGCGACGAACTCCGTACTCCGGGATGCCGAAGCCGCCGGCCTCGGCGTTCGTTGCGGAGAGCGCGACACCCGCCGTGACCAGGGCGGACAGCAAGGACGGCCGTGACATGGCCCCGAACATCTACGAACCCGACGGAGGTGGCCAGCCAGATCGACGCCTTGTCGCAAAGTATCTGAACGTGCCACGGTAGCTGACGATGGTGGATGATCTCGTCTGGAGACGTGGGCCGCGGCAGCCGGGGCACGACTACAAGATCTTCACGACCGGCTTCGTGGACGCGACCCACCCGCGGACCGGCGAGTCGCGGCGGTTCTCGCTGATCGAGTGCGTCGACTGGGTCAACGTGATCGCGCTCACCGGCGACGACCAGGTGGTGGTGATCCGGCAGTACCGGCCAGGCACCGACCGCGTGTGCATCGAGATTCCGGGCGGGATGATCGATCCCGGCGAAGATCCGCAGACCGCGGCCGCGCGCGAGCTCGTCGAGGAGACGGGCTTCACGTCGACCAGCTGGCGGCTGCTCGGCAAGAGCGCACCGAACCCGGCGATCCAGAACAACACGCTGCACACGTACCTCGCACTCGACGCCGCGCAGACGGAGGCGCCGCGCCCCGACGGCGGCGAGGTGCTCGCGATCTCGACGATGCCGCTGCCCGTCATGCAGCAGCTGCTCCGCACCGGGCACATCGAGCACGCGCTGGTCGTCGCGGCGTTCGGGCACCTCGCGTTCGCGATCTCGGAGCTCGTGCGTCCGCCGCGCTGACATCCGAACGTCCCGCAGGGCTGACCGCTGGCGCCACGGCCGGATTTCTGGTCATCTTCGCGGGCGTATGCCGCCCAAGACCGCCAGTCCCGTGACCGCCAAGCAGTTCGCCGAGAAGGCCGAACCGCTCAAGATCGTCATCAATGGCCAGGAGATGCTCGCCGAGGTGAAGCAGTTCTCGACCGGCAGCTTCGGCTGGTACCTCAACGGCAAGACGGTGATCTCCGTCGACGGAAAGGCGCTCTCCGTGCAGATCGGCATGAACATGACGGTGGTGGGGAGCAAGGAAGCCGCACGCGAATGAGCACGCGCATCGCCGACGTGCTGGCGGGCAAGCAGCCCGTCGGCTCCAAGGTCACGATCGAAGGCTGGGTCCGCACGCGGCGCGACTCCAAGGCCGGGCTCTCGTTCGTCGCCGTCCACGACGGCAGCTGCTTCGAGGCCCTGCAGGTCGTCGCGCCTGCGGAGCTCGCCAACTACCAGGCGGATGTCCTGCGGATCACGACGGGCTGCTCGGTGCGAGCGACGGGTGAGCTCGTCGCGTCGCAAGGCAAGGGCCAGACCGTGGAGCTGCGCGCCGACGCGATCGAGGTGGTGGGCTGGGTCGACGACCCGGACACCTACCCGATGCAGCCCAAGCGCCACACGATGGAGTACCTGCGCGAGGTGGCGCACCTGCGCGTGCGCACCAACGTGGTCGGCGCGGTGACGCGCGTGCGGCACACGCTCGCGCAAGCGGTGCATCGGTTCTTCCACGAGCGCGGCTTCTTCTGGATCCACACGCCGATCATCACGGCCTCCGACGCCGAGGGCGCGGGCCAGATGTTCCGCGTCTCGACGCTCGACGCCGCGAACCCGCCGCGCCTGCCCGATGGCAAGGTCGACTGGGACAAGGACTTCTTCGGGCGCGAGACGCGGCTGACCGTGTCGGGGCAGCTCAACGTCGAGACCTACTGCCTCGCGATGAGCAAGGTCTACACGTTCGGTCCCACGTTCCGCGCCGAGAACTCGAACACGCGGCGGCACCTCGCCGAGTTCTGGATGATCGAGCCCGAGATCGCGTTCGCCGACCTCGCGGCAGACGCGCAGCTCGCCGAGGACTTTCTCAAGTACATCTTCCGCGCACTGCTCGCGGAGCGCGCCGATGACATGGCGTTCTTCGAGAAGTTCGTCGACAAGGACTGCATCGCGCGCCTGTCGAAGATGGTCGAGAGCAAGTTCGCGCGGCTCGACTACACCGATGCCATCAAGGAGCTCGAGAAGTCGGGCGAGAAGTTCGAGTTCCCCGTGAAGTGGGGCGTCGACCTGCAGAGCGAGCACGAGAAGTATCTGACCGACAAGGTCGTCGGTGGCCCCCTCGCGGTCATCAACTACCCGAAGGACATCAAGTCGTTCTACATGCGGGTGAACGACGACGAGCGCACGGTCGCGGCGATGGACGTGCTCGCACCCGGCATCGGCGAGATCATCGGCGGCAGCCAGCGCGAGGAGCGCCTCGACGTGCTCGATCGCCGCATCGCCGAGATGGGCCTCAACGCGCAGGACTACTGGTGGTATCGCGACCTGCGCCGCTACGGCACGGTGCCGCACTCGGGCTTCGGCCTCGGCTTCGAGCGCGCGATCATCTACGCCACCGGCATCGAGAACATCCGCGACGTGATCCCGTTCCCGCGCGCGCCGCGGCAAGCGGAGTTCTGATGGCCGACTGGGTGCTCGCCGTCGAGCGCGCGTACGTCGACGCCGCGACCAAGCGCACTGCGCCGACCGCGGCCGTCCGCGGCGAGCTGGCAAGTGCCGGCTCTGCCGGCGCGCGCAGCGACGCGAATGCGGAGCGAGGGTCGATCGGCAAGGCGCGGGCGGCGATCGGCGCGGTGGCCTCGCGCTACCTCGCGGTCGGCACGCCGCGCAGCTTCGGGCTCGTCGTCGAGGGCGGGGCGTCGTGCGCGGATGCGGCGCTCTCGCTCGAGGCGCACCGCACGTGGTTCTCGCCGACCGACGTGCGCGTCGCGGGCGACGGCGCCGAGGCGCTCGCGGCGCAGCTCGGCGGCCGCGCCGTCACACTGCCCGAGGCGCTCGCGTGCGACATCGTGTGCGTGCACGCGTCGATCACGATCCCCGACGGCACGCTCCGCCGCGGCACGCACGTCAACGCGCTCGCGCCCGCGGTCGCGCTGCCCGACGAGCTCGCGAAGCTGGCGGTGATCACGCGCGAGGTGCCCGGCCTCGGCGAGCTCGCGGCTGGCCTGGTCGACGGCCGGCAGCTCGACGAGCTCACGGTGTTCGTCCTCGGTGACGCGCGCATCGCGCGCGCTGCGCTCAGCTAAGAACTACTTCTTGCGCAGGCCGACGCGACTCATCGCCACCATCACGCGAGGTCATCGCGGTCCGCAGGGACCGCCCACGTGGGCGTGGCCGACGCCGTGGACGACAGCACCTTGATCTCGATCTGGTTCGAACAATGTTCGAACCGATTGGAGCTGGTGAGACCGCGTTGCGCTACGTGAGCCAGAGCGTGATGCAAGCGAAGCGGGCGCGCTTTCGCGTCGACGATCAGCATCGGACCTCTCGATGCGGTTCTACGGAATCAGCTCGGTGGTGCTGGAGCTCTCGCTGCCGCCCTCGCCGTACGACCAGCCGCTGGACTCCATCGAGACGATCCGACCGTCGGCGAAGCACACGCTGCTGTCGTGCCCGCCGTTGGCCTCCTCGGCAGCATCGTGCGCGCACCAGGTCGCGCCATCGCGGGTCACCCAGCGCTCCGGGGCGAATTCGTCCTTGGTGCTCGCGCGCCTCGGCACGACGCGCGGTCGTGCTGCGATCACCGGTGGTGTCCGGATCAAGCGTCGCAGCTCGGTCGCGGACTCGAGCTCGCCGGAGACGTACGCGTGCCAGAGGCCACGCGACGTGCGAACCCACTGACCGGCGACGCCCACGGTTCCGCCGTAGATCTCGTCGCACTCGATCGTCGAGACGGTCGCGCCGCCGAGACGCTTCACCGAGGCAACCCGACACTCCGCGGTCGCTGACGCGTGCTGCGGCGGCTCGTCGCCGTACTTGACCTCCTCCGCGCTTCGATACTTCCAGCTCCGCCCGAGCTCGAACAGCTGATCGTACGGCGCTGCGCCCGCGGTCGCGGACAGGAAGGAGACGGTGACGAAGACGACGACGAGCATGCGCATGCCGAGCTAGACGCACGTCCGCTGAAAACAATCCAATTGGCTGCTGCGCCACAGATTTCGTGCAACAGAGGCGCCGTCAGCGCGTCTGCTACGAAGTTGCCGACCTCCGGGCTCGCGCGCGGTGGGGCCTGCGGTGCAAGCTCGCGAGGTGACCGAGATGCTGCTCCGCACCACGAGCTCGCTGTGCGCGACGTGCAAGCGCGCGGCGCCGGCCGAGGTGTGGCGGATCGGCGGCCGCGTCGTGATGCGCAAGGTGTGTGACGCGCACGGCCCGAGCGAGGTCGAGGTGTCGCCGAACGCGGACTGGTACGAGCACGTGATGGGGTTCGCGCCGGTGCTGGCGGCGCCGGAAGCGCGCAAGCCGGTCGCGCAGGGCTGCCCGTTCGACTGCGGGCCGTGCACGGCGCACGAGCAGCAGGCGCAGCTGCCGATCGTGCCGATCACGAGCGCGTGCAACCTCGACTGTCCGATCTGCTACACGCACAACAAGAACGAGAGCGCGTTCCACATGACCGAGGCGCAGCTCGCGGCGATCCTCGAGCACCTGCGCGCCGCGGATCCCGAGCGCCGGATCATCAACCTCACCGGCGGCGAGCCGACCCAGCATCCGCAGTTCGAGCGCCTGATCGAGCGCTGCGTCGAGGAGGGCATCCACCGCATCACCGTGTCGACGCACGGCCTGCGCTTCCTCAAGGACGAGCGCATCCTCGAGCGGCTCGCGCGGCTCGGTGCGCGCATCGTGCTGTCGTTCGACTCGTTCAAGCCCGAGACCAACCAGCACATGCTCGGCGGCAACTTCCTCGACGCCAAGTTGCGCGTGCTCGAGCTGCTCGAGAAGTACGAGGTCGAGACCACGCTGTTGCCGGTGCTCGCGCGCGGCGTCAACGATGACGAGGTCGGCGCGTTCGTGAAGCTGGCGCTGAGCAAGGACTTCATCCGCTCCGTCGAGCTGCACACGATGACGTTCACCGGGCACAACGGACAGTCGTTCGACCGGCGCGGGCGCTATACGACGTACGAGGTGCTCGCGGACCTCGAGGCGCAGACCGATGGCGTGCTGCGCGTCAGCGACTTCGTGCCCTCGCCCGCGGCGCATCCGCTCTGCTACCTGGTGACCTACGTGCTGCGGCTCGATTACGGTCGCTGGCTGCCGTTCCCGCGGTTCATGCCGGGGAGCGATCTGCGCGAGCTGCTCGCCGGCATGCTGTACCTCGAGCCGACGCTGCACATGGAGCACAAGCTCGGCGACGTCATCAACCGCCTGTGGGCCGGCGAGATCGAGTGCGCGGACGTCGAGCCGGTGCTCGCACGCCTGCGCGCGCTCACCGAGAGCGTGTTCGAGCGCGGGCTGTCCGCGGCGGAGCGCTTGCGTCGCGCCGAGGCCAGCGCGAAGGCGATCTACGTCCACGCCCACATGGACGAGGAGACGTTCGACACCGACCGCATCCGCCAGTGCTGCGTCGGTATCCGCGAGCCCGACGGCACCAACATCCCGTCGTGCGCGTACAACACGCTGTATCGCGACCGCGACGCGAGGTTCGCCGCGAAGCCGGCGGCACCGCTGATCACGCTGGGCCGTGGCCGACGCTGAGCGCGCCAAGCACCGCTGGTGGTGGGTGCTCGCGCTCGTCGCGTTCGGCGCGCTCGGGCTCTACCTCGGCGCGCCCGACACCGACGTCTTGCACGGCGCGTGGGGGCGGCTGCGCGCGCATCCGATCGCAGCGATCGCGATCGTCGCCGGCGGTGCGATCGGACTCGCGGTCACCGAGGCGCTCCGCATCGCCGTGATCGGCCGGCTGGTCGGCGTTCGCATCCACGCACGCGATGCCTGGGACGCCGCGGTCGCGAACCACGTGATGACCGCGATCACGCCGCAGATCGGCCTCGGCGAGCCGACGGTCGCGTACACGCTGGGCAAGCGCGGCGTGCCGTGGGATGCGGCGGTCGCGGTCCCGTTCATCAAGTTCACGACCAGCCTCGCGCTCGTGTTCCTCCTCGGCGCGCTGCTCGTCGCGTCCGGCTACGGCCCTCCCGTCGACCGCTGGGCGCGCATCGGCGCCGTCATCTGGTTCCTCGGCATCGCGGCGATCACGATCCTCGTGATCGAGGTGTGCTCGCGGCCGGCGATCGCCGAGCGGTGGATCGGCCGGCTCGCGGGTTGGTTCCGACGGCGGCGCGATACGGAGAGCTGGCAGGCGCGCGTCGATCGCGCCGCGAAGGTCACAGGCGAGATGGTGCACCGGCTCGCCCGCGCGCGCGGGCTGCGGTCCGCCGGAGACCGCCGGCACACCGGCGATGACGGCGCGCCGAATGACGACCGCGCGAGCGCCCCGCCCGAGGGGGACCTCGTCGAACACGCGGCCGTCGCGCCGCCCGGTCGCGTCACCGGCCTGTTCGCGCTGATCGGAGTGCACCTCGTCTACTACGCATCGTATGTCGCGCCGCTCGTCGGCATCGCGCTCGTGCTCGGCGAGCCTCCGGCGCTCGACCTCTCGCTGCGCGCGCTGGTGTTCCTGTGCTTCATCTTCGCCACGCCGATTCCCGGCGGCACCGGTGTGAGCGAGGCCGCGGCGGGGGTCTTCTTCGCGGATCTCCTCGCCCCGGCCGACGCGATCATCGCGGTCGCGGTGTTTCGCGCTGCCACGTATTACCTGCAGCTCCTGATCGGCGCGCTTTACCTGCCGATCCGGTCTCTGGCACTCTCGAAGCGATGACGGACATGCACCAGGTGATGTGGGTCGCCGTCGGCGTGATGATGGGCGTCTTCGCGATCGAGTGTGTCGTCAGCTTGTTCATCCGCCGCGACGGCCACTACACGTACTGGGACACGTTCGTGAACCTCGCGATCGCGCTCGGCTACATGATCGCGAGCCTCGCGATCGGCGCGCTGATCACGATCATGCTGATGCCGTTCTACGAGCTGACGCCGCTCCGCTGGTCGATGAACCACTGGTGGCACTGGCTCGTGATGTTCGTGGTCAACGACTTCTTCTTCTACTGGTCGCATCGCGCGAGCCACAAGCTCGGGTTCATGTGGGCGTCGCACGCGGTGCACCACAACTCCGACCGGCTCAACCTGTCGACGGGCATGCGCAATTCGTGGGTCGGCGCCGCGATCGACTGGGTGTTCTTCATCCCGGTCATCCTGCTCGGCTTCCACCCGATCATGCTGTTCGCGCTCGTTCCGCTCGCCAGCGGCTGGGACTACATGTGCCATACGCCGTACGTCGGCAAGCTGCCGGTGCTCGACTGGATCTTCAACACGCCGTCGAACCACCGCGTGCACCACGAGCGCGCGTCGGGCTACACGTACAAGAACCTCGGCGGGGCGCTGATCATCTGGGATCGCCTGTTCGGCACGTACGAGGCCCAGACCAAACCGATGGTGTACGGCGTCGAGCCGATGCCCGCGCGCCCGCGCAACCCGTTCTATCTCGAGCTCTACCTGTGGGGCGGCATCTTGCGTGACGCGTTCCTCGCGCTCCGCAATCGCCGCGTCGCGCAGGTGACGCTCACGCCCGAGTAGCGCGCCTACGGCGTCACGACGTCGTCTTTCGCGGTGTTCTTGCGCTTCGAACAGTTCGCCCACATCGAGCCGTAGAAGTTCGGGCGGGTGAGATCGACGCGGCCCGTGGCACACGGCGTCGTCGGGATCGTCATGCGATCCGAATAGAACGGCGTGCCGTGGTTCTCGATGTGATACGTGAACGACTTCCCGACGGGCGCTGGCAGGCAGCGCCAGGTGGTCCCGGAGAACTCGACCCACGGGCCCTTGTTGATGCGCACCCGCGGCGGGACCTTCTTGCGGCGTTTGTTGCGCTCGTAGCACTGGTGTACCGCCTCCTCCGAGATCGAGCTGCCCTTGAAGCACTCGGGGAGCGGCTGCGACTGCGGGAACACGCAGAACAGCGAGCCAGCGCTCGGGTTGTCAGCGCCTGCGGGCTCGACGGTGGCGAGCAACACGGCAACCGCACAGACACAGGCCTTCACCAACGGGCAGATACCATGGAGTGATGGCGGTTGCATGGAGTCACGTGCGCGATCGCCGCGTGGTGGTCGCGAGCATGGCGTAGGTCGCCGCGCACACGGTGGCGGTGGCGGTGAGGATCGCGAGGTACTTGAGCGGGCCGGGGATGACGGCGTTCGCGAGTGAGATCTGGAACACCACCGCGACGGGGAGGTGCACGACGTACGCCGTGTACGAGGCGCGCGAAGCGGCGCGCAGCAGCGGGCGCGGACGATCGCCGAGGAAGCGCGCGCACGCACCGAGCAACGCGGCGACCGCGGCGATCGAGAACACCCCGCTCGCCACGCTCGCGTAGATCGGCGGCGGAGACGGATCGTCGAGGCCGCGCGCGAGCGTCGCGATCACGACACCGAGGGATGCGACCGCGATGGCCGCCGCCTGCCCTGCGCCGCGCGTGTAGCGCTCGAGCTCGTCGGGGCGCGCGCCGACCAGCCAGCCCCACGCGAAGAACGCGCCCATGAAGCCGAGGATCGGCAGGTTCGGGATGAACCCGAGCGGCGTGTCCGTGTGCACGGCGCGCAGGTAGGCGAGCACGCCGCACGCGAGCACGGCGGGGACCACGAGCACGGGCATGCGCGCGGGGAAGCCGCGCGCGAGCGGCGCGAGGACGAGGGCGCCGAGCGACATCCACACGAGGTAGTAGAGGAACCACAGGTGCCCGAGCAGGATCTCGAGCTCGGAGCCCTCGAGCTTGGGGATGTTGTCGGCGACCACGCCACGCGCGCCGACCTCGCGGCCCCAGTCCCAGAGGAAGTCGAGCGCGAGCGAGTTGGGCACGAGGAGGATCGCGAGCGGAACGAGGATGCGGAGGAAGCGGTCGCGCGCGAAGCCGCCCGCACCACGCGCGTCATACAGCGCGCGCGCCCCATAGCCGGCGAGCCAGAAGAACGCCGGCATCGAGGCCTGGCGGATGATCCACGCGGCGAGGTCGCAACCGAGGAACCGCGAGCGATCCTGCACGGCCCACCCGATCGGCGTGACCATGAACGACGCCATCGCGTGCCCCGCGACGACGGCGAGCATCGCGATGGCGCGCGCGGCGTCGAGCCCGGCGTGGCGCGCGGGACGCAGTTAGATGCCTCCGTTGACCGGCACGACCTTGCCCTGGATGAACGTGTTGTCGAGCGCGAGCCACACGATCGCCTTGGCCGCCTCCTCGGGCTTGCCGGGACGGCGCAGCGCGCTGAACGTCTCGAAGTCCTTGCGCCGCCGCGCCGCGAGCCCCGCTGACAACCCACCCTCGAGTGGCCCGAGCGCGATCACGTTGACGCGGATGTCACGTGGACCCAGCTCGTGCGCGGCGGCCATCGCCAGCGCGGACAGCGCCCCCTGCGAGGCGGCGAAGTGCGCGGGGAGCGGCAATGACTGCGCGCGATCGAGGCCGTTGACCAGCACCACGTCGCAGCGGCGAGCGCGCGCCGCGACCCAGCGGCACGCGAGGAACGCCGACTGCACGTTGACCGCCATCGCCTGCTGCCACGCGGCGACGTCGAGCTCGGCGAGCGCGAGCGGCGCGCTGGTGCCGGCGCAGTGGATGAGGACATCGGCGTCCTGCGCGTCGAGCATCGCGGCGGTCGCCGCGCCGTCGGCGAGGTCGACGCGCACGGCCGTGTGACCGAGCTCGGCCGCGAGCGCGTGCGCCTTGTCCTCGGAGCGATGGAAGGTGAACACGGCGGGAACGCCGCGGCGCGCGAGCTCGCGGAGCACGGCGGCGCCGACGGTGCCGGTCCCGCCGAGCACGAGCGCGCGCCGGGTGGAGATCACGTCAGGTTGCACAGGTACTCCAGCTCCTCGTCGATGGCGGTGACGAATGCGTCGAGGGTCGCCTCCTCGATGGTGAACCGCGGCAGCACGCGCAGGATGCGCCAGTCATGTCCGCACGCGAAGCAATAGAACCCGCGCTTGTACAGGCGGTGGCACGCGAGCACGCCGATCGTGGGCTGATCGACGAGCGCGTCGATGCCGAAGTGCTCGAACGAGAGCCACGGATGATCCGAGGGACGCAGCTCGATCCCGACGAGCAGCCCCGCCCCCTTCACCTGCACGAACAGCTCGTGGCGCGCGAGCGTCGCGGTGAGCTTGGCGCGGAACGCCTCGCCGAGCCGGCCGACGCGCGCGATCACGTCGTCGGTGAGGAGGTCGAGCGCGGCGAGCGCGGCGACGCACGGCAGCGCACTGCCGCCGAACGTGGTGTTGTGCGCCTCGGCCGACGCGTAGTGCTCGCCGTATGCGCGCTCGAACAGCTCCGCGTGCGTGAGCATGCCGCTGATCGGCACGAGGCCGCCGCCGAGGTGCTTGCCCAGGATCAACGCGTCGGGGCGGCGCGGCCAGGTCTCGCTCGCGAGGAACCGACCGGTGCGGCCGAGCCCGGTCTGGATCTCGTCGGCGACGAGCAGCGCGCCGTGGCTCGCGGTGAGCTCGCAGGCCGCCTCGAGGAACGCGCGCGACACGGTACGCACGCCGCCCTCGAGCTGGATCGGCTCGAGCACCACCGCCGCGACATCGCCCTCGCGAAACGCGGCCGCGAGCGCATCGACGTCGTCGAACGCGATCGGCCCCGCCGCGGGCACGTGCGGCCCGAACGGGTCCTTGAACATGCCGGGCTTCATCAGCGCGCAGCTGCCCATCGTCGTGCCGTGGTACGCGCCGTCGAGCGAGATGATGCGCGGCTTCTTGGTCGCCGCGCGCGCGAGCTTCATCGCCGCCTCGACGGCGCCGGAGCCCGAGTTCGCGAAGAACACGTTGTCGTAGGTGCCCGCGCGCTCGCACAGCCGCTGCGCGAGGAGGCCCGCGTACGGGTTGACGCGGCACGGGAACCAGTTCGGCGAGTCGCTCGCGAGGAACTCGGTGACCGCGGCCGTGATCGCCGGGTGGCGGTGGCCGAACGTCTGGGTGCCGTGGAAGTCCTCGACGGCGCCGCGCGGCTCGACGAGCTTGCCGTCCCGCACCGCGCTGATCCGCGTGGGCTCGCCGAGCAGCTCCGCGCGCAGCGTGACCAGCGGATTCACGTAGCGGCGATAGCTCTCGTAGCCCTCGCGCAGCATCTGCTCGGTGTTCACTACAGCCCCCCGTCGGCCACGATCTTCGCGGCCGCCATGAACGAGTTGTCGTCGGAGACGAGGAACGTCGCGAGCTCCGCGACCTCCTTCGCCGTGCCGAGCCGTCCGAGCGACGCCTGCGCCAGGTACTCCTGCACGCGGTGCTTGGGCAGCATGCGCGCGAGCCCGCAATCGAGCAGCCCGGGCGCGAGCAGATTCACCTTGATGCTGTAGCGGCCGACCTCGCGCGCGAGCGCCTCGGTCATCCCGCGCAGCGCCGACTTCGCGGCGGCGTAGTGCACCGGCGCCTCGATCACGCGCTCGGAGGCGAACGAGCCGATGTTGAGGATGTGGCCCGAGCGCGCCCGGATCATCGAGCGCAGCACCGCGCGCGACCACAGGTACGGGCCCTTCACGTTGGTCGCGATCACCGCGTCGAAGTCGGCCTCTTCGAGCAGCGCGATCGGCAGGATCTGCGTGATGCCCGCGTTGTTGACGAGCACGTCGATGCCGCCCCACGCTTTGACGAGCGCGCCGACAGCGTCCTTGACGTGCGCGGCGTCGGCGACGTCGCCCTGGAACACCAGCGGCTCGCAGCCGAGCGTGACCAGCGACGCGCGGGTTACCTCGGCGTCCTGTGCATCGGTGCGGTAGGTGAACGCGACCCTCGCGCCCGCCGCCGCGAACGCCTCGCACATCGCGCGGCCGAGGCCCCGCGACCCGCCCGTGACCACGCACCGCTTGCCTTCGAGCCGGCGCGCCATCATCGCAGCACCGGAAGCGTGAAGACGCGCTGGCCGCCGCTGCGCGTCCCCCACTGCGCGGGCTGCGTGGTGAACTTGGCCTCCTTCTCCCGGTACAGCACGTTGTAGTTGCAGACCGGGATCGTGGTGCCGTCGGCGTAGCAGTTGGAGTCGCAGCAGTCGATCGTGCGCTCGACGTCGAACGTCTCCTCGTCCATGTGCGAGTGCACGTAGATCGCCTTGATCGCCTTCTCGCCGGCGCGGATCGCCTGCGCGTGCGGCAGCGACATCGTGTCGACGAGCGCGCGCAACAGGCGCAACGTACGCTGCGCTTCGGCGTCGTCCTCGGGCGCCTCGGCCCACAGCCGATCGATGGCTTCCTTGAGCGACTCCTCGAGGCGCGGCGACGGCTCGAGGTACAGCCGATCGGAGAGCGCGGCGTAGAGCTCGCTCGCCGGCATGAACCGCGTGAACGGGATCGGCGCCCCACCGTCCGGATCGATCAGCAGATAGGCGATCTGGTAGCAGAGCGGGTGCGCGCACGGCGACGACACGAAGTCGTTGGGGCGCAGGAGGCCGCGCGTGTGGCGCTCGATCTCCTCGAGCACCTCGTACATCGAGATCCGGCCCGAGCGCTGGAACGTCACGCCGCTCTGCCCGGTGAACGTCATCGTGTGAACCTCGACGTGGCGCACGGCCGGGCTCGCCATCGCGAACTCGAGGATCTTGCCGATCTCGTGCTCGTTCACGCCCCGCGTCATCACCGGGATCAGCGTGACGTCGACGCCGTGCTTCTCGCACAGGCGTAGGCACTCGAGCTTGAGCGCGAGCATCTGCGCGCCCTGCATCAGCTGATCGGTGTGCGGATCGAACGTATCGAACGACAGCGCGATGCGTGCGCCGTAGGTGCCGAGCCGCTGGACGAACGCTTCGTCCTTGGCCAGCTTGATGCCGTTGCTGCACACGGTGACGCGGTGGATCCCGGCGGCCGCCGCGAGGTCGAGCATGTCGAACAGCCGCGGATGCAGCGTCGGCTCGCCGCCGGTGAGGTTGATGATGTCGAGCTCGCCTCCGTGATCGGTGCGCAGGTGCTCGAGGATCAGCGCGAAGTCCTCGACGGGCATGTGGTACGCGTCGTCGTTCTTGTTGTGGACGTAGCAGATCGGGCAGTCGAGGTTGCAGGCGCTCGTGATCGTCACCACCGGCAGCCGCACCTTCTGCGTGTGCGCGGTGCACGGCCCGCAGTCGAACGGACACCCGAGCTCGACCTCCTTCTTGAACACGCGCGGTGGCGTGAACCGCTGCTTCACCGCGCGCGTCTGCTCGTACCAGGTCACGCTCGTCGAGATCCGGACCTGCTGCGCGCCGTGCGCTTCGCACGTCTTGCGCATCCACACCTCATCGCCGACCGCGACCACGGCGGCCGGGATCGCCTCCTTGCAGGATCCGCACAGGCTGGTAGTCGTGTGGAGCTCGCGATCTGGCTCGCTCACACCGACCGCCCGTCGCGCTTACCGATCACCATGTTGGCGAACGTCTGCACGCTGAACAGCGTCAGGATCGTCGAGGGGCGCAGCCCCGGCTCGATACGATCGCTCGCCTCCGGCATCAACTCGCGCAGGCGTGCGAGGCCGGCCTCACCGATGACACCGCCGGGCGCGAACTCGTCGGCGCTCATGTCGCCGCGCGCGACGCGCTCCATCTCGCCGCGCGTGATCTCGATCGAGAAGTCACGCTCGATGCGGAACACGATGTCGAGGAAGTCGAGCGACTCGGCGCCGAGCTCCGCCATCAGCACGGAGTCGATGCGCACTTCGTCGCGCTTGCGGCCGAGCGACTCGGCGACGATGCGGCACACCGTCTCCGCGATCTCGGCGTTGGAGCACTGGCTCAAGCTCTTGGTCGTGACGGCTGCTTCACTCATCGGGTCTCCTCCTCGATCCACGTGACCACACGATCCAGCGGCTTGCGCCCGCGCACCGGCGCCTCGCCCTCGGGGTAACCGAGCGCGATCGCACCGACCATGTGCCACGGCGACTCGATGCCGAGCAGCGCATGGATGTCGTCGCGGGCGACCATCGGTCCCGCCATCATGCACGCACCGAGGCCCTCGGCGTGCGCCTGGAGCAGCAGCGCCATGATCGCGGTGCTCGTCGAGACGAGCTCGCTCTGCATGGCAGAGGCGGTCGAGAACTGCGCCGGATCGCCGCCGCCCGAGGCGATCAGGTTCGCGATCAGGTCCGGGTACTCGCGGTACTGCGGGATGACGATCACCTGGGCGGACGCGAGCGGCTCGTGGAAGAAGTCGCCGTAGTTGCCGAAGTCCTCGGCGTGATGGCTGCGCGCGATGATCGCCTTGATCTCGGCGGTCCTCGCCGCGACCGCCGCGACCAGCCGCTCGCGCATCGCCCGCGCGCGCACGACCGCGAACCGCCACGGCTGGCGGTTGGTGCTCGACGGCGCCGTGATCGCGCCTTCGAGCACGCGCTCCATCACGTCGCGCGCCACGGGTTGGTGGGTGAACGCTCGCACGCTCCGTCGCGTGCGCAGCAACTCGAGCATCTCGGGTCCGGTCATTCGAGCTTGAAGCCTCCGTCGACGTTCCACACCTGGCCGGTCACGTAGCTCGCATCGTCCGATGCGAGGAACGCGACGACCTTGGCGACCTCCTCGGGGCGGCCGAGCCGCTTCATCACCACGCGCTTCTTCAGCTCGTCCGGGGCGATCGCCTGTAGCTCGGCCGTCATCCGGGTGTCGATGATGCCGGGCGCGACCGCGTTCACGCGGATCTGGCGCGGTGCGAGCTCCACGGCGAGCGCGCGGGTGAACGCTTCGACCGCACCCTTGCTGGCGGCGTAGTTGCTCTGTCCTCGCCCCGGACGCTGTCCCGCCACCGACGACATCGTGACGATCGATCCCGCGCGCCGGCTCATCATGCGCCGGGCCGCCTCGCGGCAGCACGCGACGACGCCGCCGAGGTTGGTCGCCAGCACTTCGGTGAAGTCCGCGACCGTGCTCGCACCGAGCAGCGTGTCGCGGGTGATCCCGGCGTTGCACACGAGGACGCCAAGCTCGCCGAGCTCGTCGCCGGCGGCGAACAGCGCCGTCACCGCGGCGCCGTCGGCCACGTCGGCGCGCACCGCCCTCCCCGTCCCGCCCGCCGCGGCGATCGCGGCGACCGTCTCGGCGGCGGCAGCCTCGTCGGCGCGGTAGTTGACGACGACGGCGTAGCCGCGAGCCGAGAGCTCGAGCGCGATCGCTCGGCCGATGCCGCGCGATGCACCGGTGACGACGGCGACGCTCATCCGACCTCCAGTCGAGCGCGCGAGGTCGACGCTGGGAATGCGACTTTCCTTCTCATGCGAGGACCTCCACGTGGACGAGCGATGCGAGTCCGGGGGCGCTCTCGTGCAGTCCGATCGCGGCACGTGTGTCGAGCCGCCTCGCTCGCAGCTGCTCCGCGAGCGCGATCGCCTGGACGACCGCGGTCGCCGCACCGACCTGCCCCATCGCCGTGGCGAGCTCGCGATGGGCAACACGGTCCACGACGGCAGCCTCGTCGCGAGCATGCGGATCCTCGGCGGCGACGGCGTGGCCGCCGACCATCGATGCGAGGCGATCGACCGCGCCCGGACCGGCGGCGTCGTGCGCGGTGAGCCTGGGCGCCCCCTCGCGCTCGCGCACGAGCACGACCGCTGCCGCCGCCTCGCCGGGCACGAGCCCCGCGGCGGGCCAGCCGCGCGCGCCGAGCTCGACGAGCGTCTCGGGCTCGAGCAACGAGTCGTGGGCGACGACGAGCGCCGCGTCGATCGCACCGTCGTGCAGGGCGCGGATCGCGGCGGCGAGCGCCTGCGCGCCCGCGTTGCCACCGCCGAACGTCGCGCCTTCGCCGCGCACGTCGAGCTCCGCAGAGGCGATCGCGTGCACGTTGTTCGACAGGTGGCGCAGCATCCAGTACGGGTGCACGTCGCGCAGCCCGCGCTCCCACATCCGCTCGCCGTCGTCGCGCTGCGGGGCGAATGCGGCGAGCATGTCGTCCCAGTGCGCGCGCAGCCCGCCGACGCCGGAGAACAGACCGACGCGCTCGCCGCCTCCGACGCCCGACGCGGCGAGTGCCTCGGTCGCGACCTCGAGCGCGAACAGCCCCATTCGGCGCAGGAACCGCGCATTACGCGACCGCGCCGGCTCGTCGCGCAGCGGCGCGATCGTCTCGAAGGCGTAGGCCGCGCGATCGTCCGCGATCGCCGCGCGCTCGCCGGCATACAGCCGCGCCATCGCGGCGTCGACGGTCGCGCCGAGCGGCGTGCGCCAGGCGCTCGCGATCAAGGCCGCGGTGCGGGTCGCCGTCACGCCGGCCTCCCGAGCACGACGCTTGCGTTCTGGCCGCCGAACCCGAACGAGCTCGACAGCAGCGCGTCGACGCGGGCGGCGCGTGGCGTCTCGCCGATCACGTCGACGTCGCACTCCGGGTCGCGCTCCTGGTGGTTCGCCGTGCCCGGCAGCACGTCGCGCTCGAACGCGAGGAGGGACGCCGCGAGCTCGAGCGCACCGGCCGCGGCCATCAGGTGGCCGACCGCGCCCTTGATCGAGCTGACCGCGACGTGCACTGCGTGCGCGCCGAACGCGCCGTGGATCGCGCGGCACTCGGCCGGATCGTTGAGCGGCGTCCCCGTGCCGTGCGCGTTGATGTAGCCGATCGACGTTGCGGCCACGCCTGCGCGCGCCGCCCGCGCGATCGCGCGCTCCATCGCGACGCGCGCCGCCGCGCCGTCGGGCCGCGGCGCCGTCGCGCGATAGCCGTCCTGCGTGCTCCCCCACCCGACGACGCGCGCGAGGACCCGCGCCCCACGCGCCCGCGCGCGGGTCTCGTGCTCGACGACGAACACGGCCGCACCCTCGCCGATCACGAGGCCATCGCGCCGGCGATCGAACGGGCGGCACGCATCGAGCTCGTCGCGCGGCGACGGCGCCCCGAGCCGGCACATGCCACCTAGGCCGAGCGGATTGATCATCGAGTCGGCCGCGCCGCACACCACGATGTCCTCGGCACCGCGCTCGATCAGCGATGCGGCGTGCGCCACCGCGAGCGCGCCGGCCGCGCACGCTGACGCATTGACGGTCGTCGGGCCGTGCAGCCCGAGCAGCGTATGCACCGCACGCGCGGTGAGATCGACGGGCGTCCGGAACCGCACGCCCTCGCCGTGCTCGCGCTCCCACGCGATGCGCCCCGGCTCGTAGATGCCGCTGAAGTCCTCGAGCAGCGCTTGCTCGAGACCGAGGGCCAGCACGAGCGCCGCGTTGCGCTCACCCTCGTCGCACCGTGCATGAGTCCACGCCTCGCGCGCCGCGATCAGCCCCCACGCGATCTTGCGATCGCGCAGCGCGCCCGCCGCGCCGAGCTCATCGGCGATCGCAGGATTCCCGAGTGCGTCGCCGAGCCATCCTGTCTCGACATGCGGCACCGGAACCTCGCCCGCGACGTGCGTCGGGAACGTACTCGCATCGAACGACCGGATCCGCGAGATGCCGCTGCGCCCCTCGGCCAGCCCGTCGAACAGCGCGCGCGCGCCGACGCCGAACGCGCTCACTGCGCCCACGCCGGTGATCACCGCGGTCACGCGGCACCTCCGCGCGAGAGGAGGATCACACCGGGGTCGCCATCAACGCCGAGCGACAGCACGACCGCCCGAGCCGGCCTGGCAGAGCGCACGACCTCGAGGCTAGGCGAACGCAGGAGCTCGACGGCGGCGATCAGCGCGAAGGCTGTACCGCCCGCGAGCGTCTCGCCACGGGTCGACACGTCGACGAGGGTCGCGAACGGGAACCGAGCAGCTGCGTAGGCTCGCAATGCTTCCGCCGCGGGAGGTCCCCATGCACTCAAGGCGATATGGCCGACGCTATCGAGGTCCTCGCGCGCCCACGTGGGCGCGGCATCGCGAGTATCCGCCGACGACGAGGTCGCAGCGCGGAGCGCACGAGCGAACGCGTCATTTAGCGCCTCGACGAGGGCGCGACCGCGGCCGGACGCGTGGGCGCAGCCGTCGAGCACGACGTCATCGCGTCCCGTCGACGCGGCGAGCGCGACCAGTGCGGCGCCGTCGGCGGGGACCAGGCCGCGACCGAGATGTCCGTCGCGGGCGAGCTCGGCGAGGGTCACCGGATGCGTCGCGACGTCGGCGCCGCCGGCGATCGCGCGGGCGCACGCGCCGGAGCGCACGGCGTGGTGCGCTTCGCCGAGCGCGGCGATCGTGCCTGCGCCGCGCGAGAACAGCGCGCCGTTCGGGCCGCCGAGGCTCTCGAGGATGGCGCCGTGGCACATCGTGAAGTTGTTCATCAGCTGGAACGCGAGCAGCGGGTTGCACGCGGCGAGGCCGCGATCGCCGAACCGCGGCAGCGAGAACGCGCCATCGACGAACGAGGCATCCAGCAGCGCGGTCACGTCGTCGAGCGCACCCGCCGAGCCGCCGACGCCGAGGAAGTAGCCGAGCTCCGCGCGCTCGGCGGCCGAGGGAGCGAGCTTGCCCACGAGCTCCGCGAGCGCACACGCCGCGAGGTACGCCGCGCCCGACATCATCTTGCGCGCCCGCTGGCTCGCGAGCGGCTCCTCGGCCGGCGCCGTGCCCGCGCGGTACGGCCCGCGCGCGGCGACGTCGGTGATCGCGACGCGCGTCACCCGCACCTCTGCACGACCAGGCACGAGTTCGCGCCACCGAACGCGAACGAGCTGGCGAGCGCCGCCTCGACGTCACCCTTCGCGGCGCGGCCGATCACGTGCGGGACCGCGCACGCGGGATCGGGGTCGCGCAAGCCCGCGGTCGGCAGCACGACGCCGGTGGCGACGGCGTGGATCGCGTACAGCGCGCCGACCGCGCCGGCGCCTGCGACCCAGTGCCCGAGCGCCCCCTTCGCCGACGACACGAGCGTGCGCTCCGCGGCATCGCCGAGCACGCGGCGGATCGCCGTGACCTCGATGCGATCGTTGAGCGGCGTCGACGTGCCGTGCGCCTGGACGTAGCCGATCGCGCCCGGCGACAGCCCGGCATCGCGCAGCGCCGCGGTCATCGCGCGGGCCGCGCCATCGCCTTCGGGATCGGGCGCGGTCAGGTGATGTGCGTCGAGCGTGCGCCCGATGCCGGCGAGCTCGACGGTGGCGTCGGCGCGCTCGGCGGAGAGCACGAGCATCGCGGCGCCCTCGCCGACGACGAAGCCGTCGCGATGGGCGTCGAACGGGCACGAGACGCCGCGCGGGCTGAGGATGCCGAGCAGGCCGAAGCCGGCGAGCATCAGCGGATCGACATCGGCGCCGACGCCGCCGCACAGCGCGACGTCGATCTCGCCGAGCCGGATCGCCCGCGCGGCCTCGGCGATCGCGGCGCTGCCGGAGGCGCAGGCGAGCGAGATGGTCTCGACGGGACCGTGCGCGCCGTACTCGCGTGCGAGCGCCGCCGCAACCGCCGATGGAGAGATCACGGACGCGTCGATGCGCTCGGCGAACGGCCGCGCCTCGCGGGCGAACCGCGCGTGATCGAACGCGCCCGCCTCGCCGCGTGCCGCGCGCGCGAGACCGACGACGGTCTGCCACCGCCCGCGCCCGGACTCGGCGCCGAGGAACACGCCGAGCCGCGCCGGCGCGACGGACACCCGCGCCGCGCCCCACGCCTCGCGCGCCGCGGCGCGTGCATACGGCAGGCGCCGATCCTCGTCGGGAAACGGCGTTGCGATCGCCGCGGCGTGCCGGCACGGGAAGCCGGTCGCATCGAACGCGTCGATCTCGCGAATCCCGCAGGCGCCATCGGCGAGCTGTGCGGCGGTCGCGGGCCACGTCGGCGCGAGCGGCGTGAACGCCCCCACGCCTCGCACGTAGACGCGTCGCCGTGCTGCCATCACGGCTCCCCGGCGGCTCCGCTCAGCCAGATGTCGAGGTACTCGCGGCGCTTCGCGAGCACCGCCGGGTTGGTCACGCGGGCGAACGCGAAGGACAGCTGCGCCTCGGCGACGACCGCACCCTCACACCGCGCCCACGCCTGCGCCTGACCACCGTCCTCGGTGACGCGCTCCATGCGCGCCTCGAGCTCGAGGCGATCGCCCGGGCGCACGACGCGCCGGAACTTGGCGCGATCGGCCATCGTGAGTAGAGCGTGCAGGTCATGGCGACCTCGCTCGCGCATGCACGCCTCGAGCAGCACGCCCGCGAGCTGCGCCATGCCCTCGAGGATCAACGCGCCCGGCATCACCGGCACGCCGGGAAAGTGATCCGCGAACACGTCATCCGACAGCGAGACGCATTTCACGCCGCGGGCCACCTCCGGCGGCGACAGCTCCGTGATCCGGTCGAGCAGGATGTAGCGCACGTGCCGGCGGAGCCTACCTCGATCCCCCCCCCACCGGGCCGGATCGCGTTGGCAACGACGGGCACGGGTGCACGTCACCCGCACGCCGGCGCGGACGCGTAGTAAGAACGCACGATGGACTGCACGAGCTGCACGACCACGCCCGCGCGCCCGGATCGCCCACATACCTTCTTCGCGCACGCGCAGGACAGCTGTCCCGCGTGTGGCGTCGCGATCGAAGCACGCGTCGTGCTCCGAGACGGCAAGGTGGTTCACCTGCTGCGCTGCACCGCGTGCGGTCCACAGGAGCGGCTCGTCGCCGACGACGCCGACGCGTGGGTGCGCGGGTTTCTGGAGCGTGGCGTCGTCCCCGACGGGCTGGTCGGCGATCACCTGTTCAAGCACACCACCTCCACGTGCCCTGGCTGCCTCGCGCTGGTCACCGCGCAGGTCGTGATCCGCAAGGGTCGCGTCTACTTCCTCAAGGACTGCACGCGCTGCGGCCCGTCGGAGGCGCTGGTGTCCGAGGACGCGAGCTATTACGTGAAGGCGTACTCGTTCGCGCGCGCCGGCACCGAGCCGCTCATCTTCCGCAACCACGTCGAGCACGGGTGCCCGACCGACTGCGGTACCTGCGACGACCACGAGCAGCACACGTGCCTGCCGATCGTCGAGGTCACGGATCACTGCAACCTCGAGTGCCCGATCTGCATCGTCGACAACCAGTACGCGAACCACATGGAGCCGGCGACGTTCGCGAAGATCGTCGACGGGCTCGTCGAGGCAGAGGGCTCGTGCGAGTCGCTCGCGCTCTCCGGCGGTGAGCCCACCAGCCACCCGCAGCTCCTCGAGCTGTTGCGCATCGCGCTGCGCCCCGAGATCGGTCGCGTCGTGCTCATCACCAACGGCATCCGTCTCGGCAAGGATCGCGAGCTCGCGCGCGCGATCAAAGAGATGGGCGTCTACGTCGGGCTCCAGCTCGACGGCTTCACCGCCGACGTCCACCAGGCGATCCGCGGCAAGGACCTCGTGAAGGAGAAGGAGGCCGCGCTCGCCGTGCTGGCCGAGCTCGACATCCCGACCCAGCTCATCTTCGTCGCCACGCGCGGCGTCAACGATCACCAGATCGGTCAGGTCGTCGAGCTGTTCCTCTCGGGCTCGCACTTCCTGTCGCTCAACTTCCAGCCCGTCGCATACACCGGCCACGGCGGCGGCACGTTCAAGCACGATCCGAACGACCGCCTCACGATCCCCGGCATCATCAGGCGCGTCGAGGAGCAGACCGCCGGCAAGGTCAGCTACACGGACTTCTTCCCGCTGCCGTGCTCGCACCCGCAGTGCGTGTCGCTGACCTACTTGCTCCGCCTCGACGACGGCTCGTCGATCCCGTTCGCGCGGTTCGTGGACTTCGAGAAGCACGCGACGCTGCTCCGCTCGTCCGCGACCTTGCCCGCGACACCGGAGGTCGAGGACGCGCTGACCGACGTCATCCACGACGTGTTCGCGCGCCAGGACGAGATCGAGCGCGGCCCCGAGATCCTCGCCGCGCTGCGCCGCTCGCTCGATGAGATGTTCCCCAAGAAGCCGCTCGCGCCGAGCGAGGTGTTCCGCGTCAGCGAGCGCCAGAGCAAGTCGATCTTCCTGCACCACTACATGGACCGCCACGACTTCGATCTCGAGCGGCTCCGCAAGTGCTGCCACCACTACCCGCAGATCGACGGCCGCGTGATGCCGGCGTGTGGCTTCAACATGTTCCACCGCGGCGCCGCGAAGGGCCCGAACACGCCGCGCGCGAAGTACGGCCGCGCGCCGTTCTCGTTGCCGGTGATCGGCTGACGTGACCGCCGCAGCGACCACGGGACTCTGCGCCGGGCGCGTCGCCCTCGTCACCGGCGGCTCGCGCGGGCTCGGGCGCGCGATCTGTCTCTCCCTCGCGCGCGAAGGCGCGTTCGTCGCGTTCAACTACGCGCGGTCCGACGCCGACGCCGACGCGACGCTCGCCGCGATCGAGGCCGCGGGCGGGCGAGGCTCCGCGCACAGGGTCTCGGTGCTCGACAGGCCCGGCCTCGCCGCGCTGGTCAAAGCGCTCGACGCCGCGCACGGCAAGGTCGACATCCTCGTCAACAATGCCGGCTTCGGCCAGGTCGTGCCGCTCGCGCTCATGGAAGAGTCCGACTGGGACGACATGCTCGACACGCACGTCAAGGGTGCGTTCCTCGCGACCCAGGCCGTGCTGCGCGTGATGGTGCGCGAGCGCTACGGCCGCGTCATCAACGTCGGCTCGCTCGCGGGCGTGAAGATGATGCAGGCCCCCGTGCACTACGCGACCGCGAAGGCCGCACTCAAGGGCTTCACCGAGTCGCTCGCGAAGGAGATCGGGCGCTACGGCATCACCGTCAACTGCGTGGCGCCCGGCATCCTCGATGAGGGCGTGAGCGATCACCTGCCGCCCGCGCGCAAGGAAGAGTACCTGCGCCACTGCGCGCTCCGCCGCGTCGGCCGCCTCGACGAGGCCGCGGACATGATCGCGTTCATCGCCTCGGAACGCGCCAGCTACACCAATGGGGCCACGCTCGTCGTCGACGGCGCGGTCTGAACGCCCTCGCCGCCCACACGGCGAGCTCTTAGCTCAGGTCGACCATCAGCTCGTTGCCGAGCACCTCGAGTGCCGCGCGCAAGCTGGCGAGCTCGAGGCCCTGCGGAACGCGAAGCCGCGCGCGCGCGACGAACATCGCCTCGCCCGACATCGGCGCGCTCTGCACCGATGACTCGAGCTCCTCGATGTTCACGCCACGCTCGACGAGGATGCGCGCCACGTCGCGCACGATGCCGGTGCGGTCGGCGCCGGTGACCACGAGCGACACCTGCACGCCCGACGCTGCGGCCGCGGCGGGCTGCACGACCCGCGACGTGACCTGCAGCCCAGCGCCTTCGAGATCGCGCAGCTTGGCGATGAGCACGTCCGTCTTCGTGTCGTCGATCGAGACGAGCACGATGCCGGCGAACTGGCCGCCGAGCCGTGCGAGGCGACTCTCTTCCCAGTTGCCGCCGGCAGCGACCACGCGTTCGGCGAGGGAGTCGACGAGCCCCGGGCGATCGGAGCCGATGGCGGTGAGCAGCAACGTCGTGCGCATGCTCACAGCTTGGCACAATGCGCGGCTGGCGGCCGCGTCAGTCCCAACCGCCCGTGCGCAGCCACTGCTCGAGCCGCGCGGCGAAGACGAGATCGATGACCGTGATCGCGTTCTGATCGTGCGTGTGGATCGTCAGCTCGAAGCGCTGATAGTCGATCACCATGTGCGGATGGTGATCGAGCTCGTCGGCGAGCGCGCCCGCGTACGCCGCGACCTTGCCCGCCTTGGTCATCGGGCCCTGGAGCACGAGCTTGAGGTCGCCGCCCTCGACCGACCACCGCGCTCCGAGCGCCTTGACCTCTTGCGCCAGCTCCGCCGGCGAGAGCGCGCTACGGCTGATCGTGTGTGACGCGATGTGCTCGAGGTCCTCGCCCATGCGAGGACGCTATCACCACGTGCCTTGCGTCTGCGAAATGAACGTGTACGGATAACCGAGGTCGAACCCGGAGACCTCGTCGAGCTTCGCCAGGTGCGCGGCCGACAGCTCGAGCTCCGCTCCCGCGAGGTTCGCATCGAGCTGCTCGATCGTGCGCGCGCCGAAGATGACGGAGGTGACCTGCGGCTTCGCCAGGAGCCAGGCGAGGCTGACGGCGGCGGGAGTCGAGCCTAGCTCGGTCGCGATCGCGCGCACGGCCTCGAGGATCGCCCAGTTGCGCGGGAGGTCGTAGCGCGCGAACCGCTCGGCGCGCATGCCGAGGCGCGTGTCGGCGGGCGCGGCCTTGCCCTGCTCGAACTTGCCGGTGAGGAAGCCGCCCGCGAGCGGCGACCACGGCAGGATGCCGAGGCCCTCTTCGCGACACAGCGGCACATGCTCGCGCTCGAGGTCGCGCACGATCAGGCTG
>DATLHR010000515.1:0-5513 GCA_035539815.1 Kofleriaceae bacterium | reverse complement strand
TGCAGCAGGCGTACGACCTGCTCGGTCACGCGGACGACGCCACGACCGCAGAGGACTTGATGCTCGTCGCGGACGTGATGCGCCTCACCTCGCATCCCGGCGAGGCGGTCGCGCCGCTGCGCCGCGTGATCGACGAGCACGCCGCCGATCCGCGCGCGCCGCTCGCGGCGTTTACGCTCGGCCGCGTGATGCTCGAGCAGCTCGGGCGTCCCGCAGACGCAGCGGACGCGTTCGCGCGTGCCGCGGACCTCGCGCCCGATGGACCGCTCGCCGAGGACGCCGCAGCGCGGCAGGTCGAGGCACGGTCGCGCGCGGGTGATGCGCGTGAGGCCAAGCGGCTCGCGATCGAGTACCTGCGGCGCTATCCGCACGGGCGACAGGTCCCACTGGTCCTGCGCTTCGGCGGGATCAAATGAACGCACGCATGCTCGCGTGTGCGGGCATCGTCGTCGCATCGCCTGCGTTCGCGTCCGAGCCGAGCATCGTGTTCGAGGTGCAGGGCTGCGAGCGCGCCGACGAGATCCGTCGCATCATCGCTCTCGAGCTCGGCGAGCCGCTCGGCGAACTGGGGGGCGATGCTCGCGAGAAGGTACGGGGTGCGATCGTCTGCACGGGCGCGGCGGTCTCCATTCGCATCGATGCAGCCGCATCGAGCCATGTCGATCGAATGCGGCCCCTCCGCGGGACACGGCCGAGACCAAGCGAGCGCACCCTCGACCTCGCGACAACACCGGTCGACGTGCAGCCGCGCGTGATCGCGCTCGCCGCCGTGGAGCTGATCGCGTCGCGAGGCACTGTCAGCACGCCAATGGCGATGTCATCGGAAGCGACCGACGCGACGCCCGCGGTCGCCGCCACGCGGCTCACGACGCGTGCACGCCCGACGATGCGCGTGGGCGCGCTCGCGAGCGTCGAGGCCTTCCCGGGGCATGTGGGCGGCTTGCTCGGCGGTGGCCTTCGCATCATGCGCGACGCGGGCATCGTCGACGTGTTCGTCGACGCGCGCGCGCATCACGGAGCGGACCGCGTGTCCCTCGGGGCGGTCTCGGTGACGACGGTCGACGGTGCGCTCGGTGCGGCGCGGGCGCGAACTTGGCACGAGCTCGAGCTCGCGCTCGCGGTGGGCGTGCGCGGCGGCAAGGTGTGGTTCGCCGGCACACCCGACATGGAGGTTCGCGGCGCGACGTTCTCGGCGCCGTGGTGGGGCACGTTCGTCGCTGCGAGCGTCGAGCGCGCCGTGTCGTCGACGCTGCGCGCGAGTCTCGGCGTCGAGCTCGGAGTGGTGGCGCTGCCCGCCGGAGCCCTCGTCGGCGGGGGGCGTGAGGTCGCGATCGACGGCGCGTGGATCGCGGCGCACGGCGGGGTGGTCGCAGCATGGTGAAAACGGTGTGGCTGTGCGCGCTGATGCTCGCCGCGTGTTCCGGCAGCGACGGCGACGTGTTGACGCAGATCGATGCCGGCCAGCCCCCGTTGGACGCGGTGATCGATGCGAGGCCACCGGGCGTCGACGCGGCGATCGCCGATCCGATGAGCCGATCGGCCTGCTGCGACGCACTACAGGGCCATGCGCGAAAAGCTACTCGCTCTGATCTTGATGTCGAATGCGTGTGCCGGAGCTCCGGACGACCGCACCGAGCTGCGAGAGGTGGCGCGCCTCAAGGCGCATCCGAACCGTGATCTCGATCTGCTGTTCGTCATCGACAACTCGCCGTCGATGGCGGACAAGCAGGCGTCGCTCGCGGCGAGCTTTCCCGCGATGATGGATGTGCTCGCCACTGTCGACGGCGGCTTGCCGGATCTGCACATCGGCGTCGTCACGTCCGACATGGGCACGACCACACCGAACGGTACGGCGGAGGATATCGGTCTCCCGGGCAGCGGAGGCTGCGCAGGCGCGGGGGACGACGGCGTCCTCGTGCAAGGCGCGAGCATCGCGGACCGTTACATCGTGGACGTCGCCGTGGACACCGCGAGCGGCGAAGGCGCTCGCCGGCGCAACTACACCGGCGCGCTGCGCGACGCCTTCCGCGAGCTCGCGACGGTAGGCGAGGCGGGCTGCGGCTTCGAGCAACACCTCGCCGCGATGCGACGCGCGCTCGTCCAGCCCGCGAACGAGGGCTTCCTGCGCCCGAATGCCAACCTCGCCGTGGTGTTCCTGGCCGACGAGGACGACTGCTCTGCGCTCGATCCGCTGCTGTTCTCGCCTGCCGGCACGCTGCTTCCCGGGTCGGAGGCGGGCTCGGGATCGGGCGCGGGCTCGGGTTCGGGGACCGATGTCGGTGATGGCTCCGGTTCGGGCAGTGGCGGCGGCACCTCTCTCGGCGCGCTCCATTCGTTCCGCTGCGCTCGCTTTGGGTGGGAGTGTGATCAGTCGCTCGACGAAGACGGGGCCAAGACCAACTGCCGTCCCCGTGCGGGCTCGCCGCTCGTCGAGCACACGGGGCCATTTGTCGAAGCGCTGCGCGCGGCGAAGCCCGATCCCTCGATGGTGATGGTGGCCGGCATCGCCGGCGAGCCCGCACCCGTCGAGGTGGCGTGGGGCATCTCCCAGGCGACGTACACGCTGGCGGTCTCTCCTTCGTGCACGACCACCTCGAGCGTCGGTGAGACCTACGCCGCCGATCCAGCCGTACGGCTCGACGCCTTCATCAGCGACTTCGGTGACCTCGGCACCTCGACCTCGATCTGCGACGGTGACTTCACGTTCCCACTCGCCAAGATCGGGCACACCGCGAAGCGCATGATCGCGGACCCGTGCCTCGACACGACGACGCTCGTGGACAGTGTGGCCGAGCTGCCGGGCGTGCAGCCAGCGTGCGAGCTGGCCGACGTCAGCGCCGCGGCGCCCGATGTGCGGAGCGTGCTGCCGCCGTGCTCGACGACCGCTCAGGACTGCTACGAGCTCGTCGAAGATCGCGCCGCATGCCCCGACACCGCGGACCACCTGCGCGTCGCGATCCATCGGGCCGGCGAGGTCAGCGCGGAGACGTGGACGCACGTCGCGTGCGCCGTGCGCTGAGGGCTCAGCGCGACAGCAGCTTGAGCTCGGCGATGTTGACGCGCTCGAACGGGCCGTCGGCGCCTCCCGTGCCTCCATAGCTGGAGAAGTGGTCGAAGGCGGACATGTTCACCGTGGACGCGTCACCTTTGATCGTGATGCGGTAGGTCTTGCTCGCGTCGAGGTCCGCGCGCACGAACGTGCTGTCGGTCCAGCGATTCCAGGTGCCGAGCTGCGGCATGACGACGACGTCGGAGGCGACCTGCTCGCCGCTCGCGGTGTCCTCGATGACGATGCGCTTCACCGCGCACGTGATGCCGGTGTTGATCGGGCCGGCGCCGTTGCCGTAGACGAGCTGCACGAGCGTGGGGCCGGTGCGCGCGGGCGTCACCGACGGAATCACGAGCTCGTCACCGGCGTCGCCCCAGCTTCCGTAATGGAACCGGCCGTGGTCGTTCGCGGCGACACCGCCGGTGGCTTGAAACGCGCTCGCGGGGACCGAGACGATCGCGCTCGTGTCGTCGCCCCACCAGCAAGCGGCGCGCGAGCGCTGCGAGCAGTTGCCATTCGGAAAGCAGGTCTCGACCGCGTAGCAAGGCGACCCGGCCGTATTCGCGGTGGGGTCGAGGTAGCTCGCGGTGGTGCCGGCGAGCGTGCTCGCGAGCTGCGCGCCATCGCGATAGACGTTGTAGGTGATCGTGCCGGTGTCCTCGCCGCCGGCGTCGAGGTCGAGCGCGATCGCGGCGACGTCGCGGCGCACCGCGGTGATCGCGGGGGCGCGGGGCGCGTAGATCTCGCGCCAGTCGGTGAGCGCGCGCTCGGTGAGCTCGGTCGGGCCCGTCGTGCTCGGCGCGACGAGCGTGACATCCAGGCGGTTCTGCGCTTCGAGCATGCTGCGCGCGATCGGCAGCGTGACCGGCGCGCCGTTGAGGCGGACCTCGCCGACGGCGTAGCTGCCGCCTTCGCCTCCGACCGTGGGCAGGTGAAGCACGATGGTCGTGGTCGTGCGCTGCCACGGGACGTCGTCGAGGATCAGGCGATCGGTGCCCGCGAACAGCGAGTTGCGCAGGTCGCGCGAGACGTACGGCACCAGCGAGAGCGCGTCGTCCTCGAACCGCAGCCCGAACAACGTGTGGTTCACCATCGACAGGTAGCCCGCGACCGACCACAGCTGCCGCTGCGAGTTCACGACCGGCCCCGAGTACGCGCCGTCGTCGACCCACGGCGCGCCGGTCGCGAGCTCGAGGTTCTCCATGTTCGAGAGGTTGAGCGCGGCACCGCGCATCAGCGAGCGCACCGCGCGATCGGCCGCGCGCGCGTGATCCGCGACGGCGGCGGCGCGCAGCCAGTACGCGGTGACGAACGGCCACTCGGCGCGGTTGTGATAGATGGGCGTCCGCTGCTGCTGCGGGAAGATCACGGGCGCGCTGCCCGGGCCCACGTGCGGATAGCTCGCGACGATGCGCGCGGCCTGGGCCGCCGTCGCGACGCCGCTCGTGATCGCGAGCGCCGAGCCGAGCAGGTCGAACTGGCGCGCGGGCGACGGCTCGAGCAGCTCCGTCGAGAACGTGGCGTAGAGGCCGGCGTCCTCGAGCCAGAACCGCGCGCGGACCGCGGTGCGCAGCGCATCGGCCCACGCGGTGTAGCGCGCGGCGTCGCCGGCCTCACCGTGCACGGCGGCGAGCTGCGCGGTGATCTCGAGCGCGCGCAGGTGGAGCACGTTGGTCGACAGCGCCTTGCTCGCCGCGATCGGCGCGGTGTCCTGCGCGACCCACGCCGGATAGCTCTGCTCGCGCCAGTCGAGGAACGACTGCTCGCCGCGGTACAGGCCGTCGGCGGCGTCGAACACCACGCCGCGGTCGTGCTCGACCGTCGCGCGCAGCGCCGCGTACGCGCGGGCCTCGAGCTCCTCGCGCCCGGCGTCGTCGAGGTGTGGCAGCAGCGCTGCGGCACCGAGCGCCCACACCACCCGATCCGTCGAGACCGGATAGCTGCCGCCGGTCCCGGTGTCCTGCACGATCTGCTCGGCGGCGCCATCGCGCGGTGCGCTGAGCTTGAGCTCGAGCGAGTTGCGGGCGCGCTGCGGGTCGACGCCGGCGAGCCCGAGATCGACGGCGTACGAGACGTCGCGCGTCCACACGTACGTCCACAGCCGGCCGGTCTCGAAGCAGCCGCCGTTGGGGCAGGGCAGGGGCGCGCCGCCCGCGAACGCCCCGTCGTGGATCGCCTCGACCGAGGCCTCCTCGACCTCGGCGAGCGCGAGGGCGTAGAGCGCGTCGAACAGATCGTGCCCGGTGCGCAGCGTCGGTTGCCCGGCGTGCTCGCGGACGATGCGCGGCGAGCCGGGCAGGTCGTCGCGCCGCACCGCGGTCGAGCTCAGCGCGTACTCGCGCAGACACGGCGTCAGGTCCGTGAGCTCGACGCTCGCGGTGCCGAGGCCATCCGGCAGCCCCGCGGTGCCGGCGCGGTCGGGCATGCGCTCGCCGAGCCTGATCGCCGTCCTCGTCCTCGCAGG
>DATLHR010000514.1:0-2387 GCA_035539815.1 Kofleriaceae bacterium | reverse complement strand
CTCCGGGACGGGATGCGTCGGCGCGGCAAGCTCGATCTCTACGGCGCGGTGATCGACGAGGCCGAGGCGCTCGATCGGCAGCGGCGGCAGGCGATCCACGCGGTCGAGGAGAAGAAGGCCGCACGCAACCTCGCGACGCAGGAGGTCGGGCGCCGCAAGAGGGCCGGCGAGGACGCCGCCGAACTCATGCTGTCGGCGCGCGCGATCGGTGACGAGATCGCGGCGCTCGAGAAGGAACTCGACGTCACGCAGGCGCGACTCGACGAGCTGATGCTGGGCATCCCCAACGTCACGCTGCCCGAGGTGCCCGCCGGCGACGAGACGGCCAATGCCATCACGGAGACGTGGGGCGAGCCGCGCGAGGCGGAGAGCGTCAAGCCGCACTGGGAGGTGGGTGCGGCGCTGGGACTTCTCGACCTCGAGCGCGGCGCCAAGATCTCGGGGTCGGGCTTCGTCGTCTACCGTGGCGCCGGCGCGCGGCTCATCCGCTCGATGATGAACGCGATGCTCGACCTCCATACGACCGAGTTCGGCTACGAGGAGCTGTGGGTGCCTTCGGTCGTGAACCGCGCGACGATGACCGGCACGGGGCAACTGCCGAAGTTCGCCGACGACATGTACAAGCTCGAGGATGACGATCTCTTCCTGATCCCGACCTCCGAGGTGCCGATCACCAACCTCTACCGCGACGAGATGCTCGCCGCGGCGGACCTGCCGCGCGGCTTCACCGCATACAGCCCGTGCTTCCGGCGCGAGGCGGGGTCGGCCGGCAAGGACACGCGCGGCGTGCTGCGCGTGCACGAGTTCGACAAGGTCGAATTGGTGCGCTACTGCACGCCGGAGGACGGCGAGGGGCAGCTCGAGCTGCTGCTCAGCCATGCGAAGGCGGTGCTCGAGACGTTCGAGCTGCCGTACCGCGTCCTGCTGCTGGCGGCGGGCGACACCGGGTTCGCGAGCGCCAAGACCTATGACATCGAGGTCTTCGCACCCGGAGTGGGGAAGTGGCTCGAGGTGTCGTCGTGCTCGCTCTGCACCGATTTCCAGGCGCGCCGCGCGAACATCCGCTACCGGCCCGCCGAGGGCGGGAAGCCGCGCTTCATCAACACGCTGAATGGCTCCGGCCTCGCGTTCCCGCGCATCTTCGCCGCGCTGCTCGAGCATCATCAGCAGCCGGACGGCAGCGTGCGCGTGCCCGAGGGACTGCGGCGCTGGCTGGGCACCGACAGGATCGGCTGAGCAAAGGCGCGTCGGTAGTCGCTTTCTCGGCTGAGCGGCGGGGCGTGGTTTATCTTTCGTTGATGGCTTCGCACGCACAAAACACGTCAGCGCCCGGCAACAACTCCTCACTGAATCCCGCGCAGCGCGCCGCCGTCGAGCACGGCGGTGGGCCGCTGCTCGTCATCGCCGGCGCCGGCTCGGGCAAGACGCGCGTGCTCACGGCCCGTATCGCGCGGCTGATCGAGGTGCACGGCGTCTCGCCGCGTGAGATCCTCGCGGTCACGTTCACCAACAAGGCCGCGGGCGAGATGCGCGAGCGCGTCGGCCGGCTGCTCGGCACTGACCCGTCGGGGATGTGGATCGGCACCTTCCACGGCATCGGCGCGCGGTTGCTGCGCATCCACGCCGCCCTCGTGGGACGCACGCCCGAATACACGATCTACGACGAGGACGACACGCTCGCTGTCGTCAAGCGGATCATGGAGCGGCACCGCATCAGCGTGAAGGAGTTCGCGCCAAAGGCGATCGTCGGCGAGATCGGCTCGGCCAAGAACGCGCTGGTGGAGCCGCACGAGTTCGAGACGCTCGCGCGCACGCCGCTGGCGAAGGCGGCGGCCACGGTCTACAAGGAACTCGAGCCGGCGATGCGAGCCGCCAACGCGGTGAGCTTCGACGACCTGCTCGTGCTGCCGGTGCGCATCCTCACCGAGCATGCGGAGGTCCGCACCCGCCTCGCCGAGCGGTTCCGGCATGTGCTCGTGGACGAGTACCAGGACACCAACCGCGCCCAGTACGAGTTCGTGCGGCTCGTCGCCGGCGGCCACGGCAACCTCGCGGTCGTCGGCGACGACGACCAGGCCATCTACGGCTGGCGCGGGGCCAAGGTCACCAACATCCTCGGCTTCGACGTGTACTTCCGCGACGCCAAGGTCGTGAAGCTCGAGGCCAACTATCGCAGCTGCCCGCCGATCACCACCTGCGCCAACTCGGTGATCGTCAACAACACCTCGCGGCATGACAAGCAGCTGGTCCCGCACCGCCGCGGCGGCGACAAGGTCCAGCTCGTCGTGACCCGCGACGGGCCGATGGAGGCCAAGTGGGTGGCCGACAAGATCTACGAGCTCGTCCACGAGCGGCGCGTACCCGGTCAGGAGATCGCGGTTCTGTAC
>DATLHR010000513.1:0-4606 GCA_035539815.1 Kofleriaceae bacterium | reverse complement strand
GCGATCGACCTTGTTCTCCGCGTGCAGCCCCTTGTGGAGATAACCGACGACCGTGTGGCGCGCGAGGCTGCCGAACGCATCGCGCACCGCGATCGCGAACCGGGCGCCATCGGCGGCGTACTCGACCACGACCTCGTGGCCGGTGCGCCGGGTGATCCGCTCCGAGGTCGGCACGCCCTTGAACACGTGCTGGCCCTTCGCGTCGACGGGGGCGTCGTACAGCGCGTTCATCAACATCTCGTCGAGGCACTGCTCGATCGAAGCGCTGCGCGTCACCGGCACCCCGAGCTGCTCGACGAACGCCGCGATCTGCGCCATGCAGCGGAGCTTGTCTTCGTGCTCGCCGACCGTGATCGAGTGGATCTGGGTGCCCGGCGCCATCAGCTTCGCGAGCCCGAACCCGTCAGCGCCGAGCGCGCGATCGGCGATCGCCCGCAGCCTGGCGGCGTCGAGATCCTCGGCTGCGACGACTGCGACCACCTGCGGCGCGTCCTCCATCAGCTCGACGACCGCGACGAGGTCGGCTTTCGGCAGCACGGCGATCACGGGCGCGCCCGCGATCCGGCTCACGATCTCCGACGACAGGCGTACCAGGTCCGCCGCGAGGTGAACGACCCACAGCGCCCCCGGTTCGACGGGAGGGACGCTCGCTACATCGCGAAACAACTCGATCTCGGGGAGCGCGGCGCCCAGCTGGCGACCGAGCCCTTCATCGACCGTGACGGCGATGATCCGCCGTGCAGGCATCGGGGCGACGATACCCCAGCTACGAGGTGTTCGCTCGCGGCCGGGTGCGGTTCCGGCGTACATCGATCACCGGTGAACATCGCACGCAAGGTTTGTGCGAGCCGCTACGCGTTCGGTGGTATCGTCTGAGAACTTCCGAATGATCCCACGCGAACCGAAGCCCACGCGCGCATCGGCTCAAAGCGGTGCGCGCCCGCAGGCGACACTCGAGACCTCGAGTGCCGGCGACGCTGCGATCGTCCACGTCTCCGGACTCGTGGACGAGCACTTCCCGGGCTTCGGTGACATCGGCGAGATCAAGACGGTGATCATCAACGTCTCCGGCATGACCCGGATGACGTCGTTCGGCGTGCGCCAGTGGCTCAAGGCCATGGAGGCGGTGCAGAAGGCCGCGACGGATCTGTACTTGCTCGGCTGCCCCACGTTCTTCGTCGATCAGCTGAACATGGTGCTCAACTTCGGCGGGCACGCGAAGGTGCTCACCGTCGCCGCTCCGTACGTGTGTTCCTCGTGCGGCGCCGAATCGGGCGAGCTCGTCGACGTGCGGGAGGAGCGCGCGAACCTCGCCAAGGGCGTGCCTCCGGACAAGAACTGCAGCAAGTGCAACGCGCTGCTCGAGTTCGACGAGACGCCCGAGAGCTACTTCGCGTTCGTCAACAAGTACGGCGCCGCGAACCTCGCCCCCGCGGCCGCGCGGATGCTGTCGTCACTCGGGCTGTATGCGTCGCAAGATGCAGCGCCCGAGAAGCCGCCCAAGATCATCAAGCTCGTCCACGGCTCGGTGACCTACTTCCGGATCTCCGGAACCATGGGTGCCAACTTCCGCGCGCGCCCGCTGCTCGTCGGGGCCGAGGGCGAGGTCGTCATCGACCTCTCGGACATCGAGCGCTTCGACGCCGGCGCACACAAGGAATGGCGCCGCCTGCTGCGCAGCCTCGCCGCGCAGGTCCCGTCGGTCACGCTCGTCGATCTCGAGGCCGCGTTCTTCGAGCTCGCCGCCGACACGCTGCTGATCGCGCGCAACATCGCGGTCGCGGCGGTGCTGGTCCCGTTCGGCTGCACCGAGTGCGGCAAGCTCTCGCACGAGAGCGTCTCGTCGTCGTGGCCGCTCGCGCTCAAGCCGGGCGTGTGCACCACGTGCGGCGGCGTCACGCACCCGCAGATCGATCCACACGCGTTCTCGGCGCTGCAGAAGGTGAGCACGCAGATCGCGCCGGCGAGCGCGAAGCTGATCGCGCAGCGCGAGGAGATCCTGTCGCGCGCCCTGACCGACGCGCGCGTCGCCGAGGCGACCGCGAGCCCGAGCGGCCCCGCGCCGGCGTCCGAGGACACCATCCTCGGCAAGTACAAGATCGTGCGCCCGCTCTCCGAGGGCGGCATGGCGGAGGTGTTCCTCGCCAAGCAGGTCGGGCTCGAGAAGCCCGTCGCCCTCAAGCGCATCCAGCGCAAGCTGCTCGACACGCGTCACCTCGCGATCGACATGTTCCTCAACGAGGCCAAGATCGCGGGCCGGCTCACGCACCCGAACATCGTGCAGGTCCTCGACGTCGGTGAGGTCGGCGGCTCGCTGTACCTCGCGATGGAGTACGTGCATGGCCGCGACCTGCGCGAGGTGATCAGCAAGTACCAGCGCGCGCGGCAGCCGATGCCGCTGCCCGAGGTGTGCCTCATCATCCGCGAGGTCGCGCTCGCGCTGAACCACGCGTACTTCTCGACGGACATCGACGGCAAGCAGCTGTCGGTCGTCCACCGCGACGTGTCGCCGCAGAACATCATCCTCGGGTACGACGGCGGCGTGAAGCTGCTCGACTTCGGCGTCGCGATGTCGTCGGTGACCGAGCACGAGGCCGGCATGATCGTCGGCAAGTGGCGTTACATCTCGCCCGAGGCGACCACGAAGAAGCAGATCGATCACCGCTCCGATCTGTTCTCGCTCGGCGTCATCGCCTACCTGCTCGTCGTCGGTGTCGCACCGTTCTCGGGTCGCGACCCCAAGGAGATCGTCAAGAAGATCCGCGCCGCGCAGTACCGCCCCGTGCGCGAGGCCGCGCCGCACGTGCCCGCGCGGCTCGCGAGCCTGATCGAGCGGATGCTGCAGCCGGCACCCGAGCATCGGCCGCAGTCCGGCATGGACGTCGTCTCTCAGCTCAACGACATCGCGCGGACCGAGGGCTATCACATCACCGCGAGCAGCATCGCCGCGATGATCGAGAACCTGTTTCCGATCGATCCGAGCGACGCGCCGCAGATCGAGGTGTTCCGCCCGAGCCTCACCGACAGCAGCCTGTCCCGCGTGTCGGGATCGCTGTCGATCTCGCCGTCGCCCGGCCGGATCTCCACGCCGACCTCGCGGATCAGCGCCGAGCTCGCCGCCGGTAGCAACGAGCCGCTCGTGGTGCCACCCGCGCCCGTGCGCACGCAAGGTGTGGAGAACGTGCAGGCCTCGCTGCCCGTCGCGCGCCACGAGGTGCCCAAGCCGAAGATGCCGCCGCTCGTCCTCGGCGCGTTGATCGCGCTCGCGATCGGGCTCGTGGTCGCACTGTACGTGCTTGTGCGTCCGAGCTAGCCGCTCAGCATCACCTTGCCGCGACGGAGTTGGCTCTGTTACCGTTTGGGTGCGCGTCGGGGATGACGCGCCTCGGGGGTCCTATGAAGACGCGCTTCGCCGCCATTGCCGGCACACTCTCTCTCCTCGTTCTCGAGCTTCACGCCGTCCCGACGGCCGATGCGTGTGGCGTTCGCCTGACCGTCAAGTCGTCTGCACCGCGCAAAGCCATCGCGCGCTCGTCGAACCCGTCGCGCGTCCTGCTCGTCGGCTCGCCGCCGCGCCGCCTCGAGCGCGACCTCACCGCCGCCGGCCACAAGGTGGACTCGGCGCCGCGGGCCGACGCGGCGAAGCCCGGCGACTACCGGGTCGTCATCGTCGACAAGGATCAGGAGGCGGCGGCGCGTGCGAAGTACGGCGACGTCGTCGTGGTGCGCTCCAGCGATCCGGGCTCCGACGTGAGGTCGGTCGAGGCTCGCGTCGCGCGTACGCCGGATCGCGTTGCGATGAATCGCACGCCGGACAAGGCGAAAGAGCAGCGCTTGCCGGTCGCCGCCGGTCCGACGCCCGAGACGCGCACCGCGATCGCCTCGAAGCCGGCGTCCGAGACGCCCGCCGAGACGGCGCCCACGCCCGCGCCGACGCCCACCGTCGCCGCGGCGCCGAAGCCGGCGCAGCCCGAGACGCCGCCCGTCCGCAACGAGAAGCCCGCCGCCCCGGAGAAGGCGCCGGCGCCGGAGAGGGTCGCGGTCGCCACGCCGCGCAGCGAAGTGCCGAAGGCGACGCGCAAGGCCACGGCGTCGTCGATCCGCGAGGAGATCTACTTCTCGCTCGGCAGCGCGCGCGTGCCCGGCGCGAGCCGCACGATCTCGAAGGCCGCGCGCTGGCTGAGCGACAACCCGGACGTGCGCGTGACCATCGAAGGCCACGCGGACCCCTCGGGTACGCCCGACGGCAACATGGCGCTGAGCCAGACCCGCGCGGACGCGGTCAAGGACGAGCTCGTCAAGGCCGGCGTCGACGGCTCGCGCATCGACGTCAACGCGTACGGCGACACGAAGCTGAAGTACGGCGCGCGCGACGGCCGCAACCGCCGCGTCGCGATCGAAGCGACGAAGTAGTCGCTCACTCGCGGCAATGTGATTGCGGCAAGCGAGCCCGCGGTCCACGGGTGGTTTGCGTGCCGAAGATCGTGAGCCGCCAAGATCGCCAAGATCGCCAAGCCGAGCTTCTTTCGGGCCTGTCACGCATCCTGGTGAGAGAATGTGACGCTCCAGGCTTTGAGGTCTGGGCAACACGGGGGACAGGTTTCGG
>DATLHR010000512.1:0-1618 GCA_035539815.1 Kofleriaceae bacterium | reverse complement strand
GTCTTCGAGGACGACTACGACGACTTCGACGTCGACCTCGACGAGCTGCAGCTGACGAAGGCGCAGCGCGCCGAGCTGCGCCGGATCGGCCGCGACCAGCAGGTCGTGATCGCGCCGGCCGAGCAGAAGATCCACGAGCTGTCGCGCGAGCTGCGCAAGGTCGTCGACGAGATCAACGCCGACGAGGGCCAGGTCGGCCGGCTGATCGACCAGATCTCCGCCGAGGAGGCCAAGGTCCGCAAGGCGCGCATCACCGCGATGACCCGGACCCGCAAGGTGCTCAACGAGGCTCAGCGCCGCAAGCTCGATCGCTAGATCGCGGCAAGATCCGGGCCATCCTTCCCGCAAATTCGCCGGTTGTGCCCGCGCGCGGTGAACAAAAAACCCGCCCGGAGCACGGCACGCGCGCGGGCGGCAGCGCTATAGCTGGTCTGTGAGTCTGCGCTGGCGTCGCCGTCGATGACCCCAGCACGCATTCTGGTCGTCGAGGACAGTCGCGTGGTCGCGCGCGACCTCCAGCAGCAGCTCGAGCGAATCGGTCACCAGGTGGTCGCCACCACCCCGTCCGGCGCCGAGGCGGTCGAGCTGGCCGCGACCCTGCAGCCGCAGCTGGTGCTGATGGACATCCGCCTCGAGGGCGAGCTCGACGGGATCGAGGCAGCGCAGCGGATCCGCGCCCGATCCTTGATCCCGGTCATCTACCTGACCGCGTACGCCGACGAGGGGACGCTCGCGCGCGCGTCGCTGACCGAGCCGTTCGGCTACCTGCTCAAGCCGTTCGACGAGTCGGAGCTCCACACCGCGATCGAGATGGCGCTGTACAAGAGCGCCGTCGAGCGCCGGCTGCGCGCCGACGAGCGCCGCTACGCGACCACGCTCGCCAGCATCGCCGACGCGGTGGTCGCGACCGATCGCGACGCGCGGATCACCTTCCTGAACCCGGCCGCGGAACGGCTCACCGGGTGGTCGCGCGACGAGGCGCTCGGCCGTGACGTCGGCGAGGTGTGCCGGCTGATCGACGCCGACACCCGCGCGCCGATCGAGGGAGTGGTCGCGCGGGTGCGCGGCGCAGCGACGCAGGTCGGCCCCACCGCCGGCGCCGCGCTGGTCGCGCGCGACGGCCGCGAGCTGCCGATCGACGACCTCGCCTCGCCGATCGTCGACGACGCCGGCGCGCTCGACGGCGTGGTGCTGGTGCTCCGCGACATGACCGAGCGCCGTCGGGCCGAGGAGGCGGAGGCGCTGCGCGAGGTCACGGTCCGGATCGATCGCGCCGTGCGCGGGTCGAACATCGGGATCTGGGAGATCGAGATGGCCGACGGCGGCACCGAGCGCGCCCGGCTGTCGCTGTCGAACGTCTGGGAGATGCTCGGCTACGGCGACCCGCCGCCCGACCTCGACCCGGCGACCCTGCTCCACCCGGACGACCGCGCCGTCGCCGAGCACGCGGTCGCGGCCCACATCGCCGGCGAGCTGGCCGAGCTCGAGCTCGAGCACCGGATCCGGCATCGCGATGGGACGTACCGGTGGGTGCTGATGCGCGGCGTCGCCGTCCGCGATCCGGCCGGCAAGGTCGCCCGCCTGGTGGGTAGCACGGTCGACATCACCGATCGCAAGC
>DATLHR010000511.1:0-9713 GCA_035539815.1 Kofleriaceae bacterium | reverse complement strand
GCAGGCGACGAGCTCGGGCAGCATGAAGAACGGGCCCGACGCGATCGCGTAGATCACGGTGATGCCGACGGTGATGAGCACGAGGCGCTGGCCGCCGAGCTCGACGAGGCCGTAGAGGCGGAGGTGCGCGGTCGGGTACTGGCGCGCCCAGGCGATCGTGAGCGCATCGCAGATCACCCAGCCTGCGGTGCGCGAGAGATAGAGGGCGTCGCGCGAGGCGAGGGCGGCGAGCGTGGTGAGCGCGGCGGCGGCGAGGATGATGAGGACGGCGAAGCGGCGGAGGCGGCGGTCGCCCCAGCGCGGCGCGAGGTCGCCGCCGAAACGGTAGATGCAGAAGCAGGTGAGCAGGAGGCTGGACGGAGCGTCTTCGACGAGCGCCCAGGTGACGAGGCGCCAGACCTCGCCGCGCCAGATGCGCTGGGGAGCGAGCGCGGTCCACGAGGCGAGCCAGCCGCCGTCGACCATCGCGACGACCGAGGCGGTGAGGAGCAGGAGGAGCCAGGTCGAGACGAGCTTGCTGGCGCCGAGGCGGGGAAGCATGCCTCGCGAATCTACGCCGGGTCGGCCACGAACGACACGTCGGCTCTGATCGGCGTGTACAGGCCGCGGCAGGGGCACTAAGCTCCCCAGCCATGTCGCTCGTTCGTCGCTGGCCGCTCCTGGCAGCGTTGCTCGTCGGTTGCGCAAGCGCCGAGCAACCCGCCGTCGATGCGAACGAGCTCCCGGATGACGGCGGCGGTGACGATGCCGCCGACGCCGCCGCGGACGCCGCGGACGCCGCGGACTGCGCGACCGAATCGTGCAACGGAGAGGACGACGACTGCGACGGTCGCAGCGATGAAGGGCTGCCGGATCTGACGTGCGGCACCGGTGCGTGCGCCGCCTCCGCGCCGGCCTGCACGAATGGCTCCGCGGGGTCGTGTACGCCGGGGCAGCCGGGCACCGAGGTCTGCAACAACCTCGACGATGACTGCGACGGCACGCCCGACAACCCGCCGATGCTCTCCTGTGGCATGGGGATCTGCGCCACGATGGCGCCGGCGTGCGTCGGTGGCGTCGATGGAACCTGCACGCCCGGCATGCCGCAGCTCGAGACCTGCAACAACCTCGACGACAACTGCAACGGCACGCCGGACGACCTGCCCCCGATCTCGTGTGGCATGGGGCAGTGCGCTGCGACCGCGCCCGCGTGCGTCGGTGGAGCGCCCGGAACGTGCACGCCGGGCATGCCGCAGCCCGAGACATGCAACAACCTCGACGACAACTGCAACGGGACGCCCGACGACATGCCGCCGCTGTCGTGCGGCGTGGGCCAGTGCGCATCGACCGCGCCCGCGTGCGTCGGTGGGGCGCCCGGGACCTGCACGCCGGGCACGCCGATCCTGGAGATCTGCAGCAACGGGCTCGACGAGGACTGCAACGGCACCGACCTGACGCCGGTCTCGAACACGACGTGCCCGGCCTGGAGCCAGATGACCACCGGCACGACCAACGGGGACAACACGTGCTCGGGCGCCGACTACCTGCCGGCCGTGCAGAACGACTGCGCGGCGGGCGACGGTGCCGGGAACGACTCGGTGTTCGCGTTCGGCTCGGACGGCTCGCCCGCGCAGTGGACGGTCCGGATGACCGGCCCTGTGGGTTACGACACGCTCCTGCACGTCCACAGCTCGACCGGCTGCGGCACGTCCGATCAGCTCGCTTGCTCCGACGACTTCAGCGGCGTCAACGTGAGCGAGGTCACCGTCGCGGGGCTGCCGAGCGGTGGCGGCTACTATGTCGTCGCCGACAGCTTCGGCACGACGAACAACCGCGAGTTCACGCTGACGTTGTCGGGCGTGTCGATCAACCACGACACGTGCGCCACGCCGGCGCCGATCCGCGGCAACGGCGTGTTCAACGGCACGACGGCCGGGAGAGCCAACAACTACACGGCACCGGCGGGCTGCGCCAGCGCCGGTACGCCGAGCGCGTCGCCCGACATCGTGTACAGCATCGTCGCGCGCACGAACGGCACGATCACCGCCAGCACGTCGGGGAGTGCGTTCGATACGATGCTCTACGTCAGCACCGCGTGCGGCTCGGCCACCATCGCGTGCAACGACGACTTCTCGGGGACGACATCGCGCGTCACGTGGTCCGCGACCGCAGGCACGACCTACTACCTCGTCGTCGACGGCTTCAACGCCGTCGCGAACGGCAACTACGAGTTGACGATCAACGGGTACTGATCGCGGCGCTACGCGGTCTCGCGCTCGACGAGCGCGATCGAGCAGCCGACCTCGAGCGCGAACTTGCCGCGCTTGGTGGGCACGACGCGGACCTCGGGGCACTTCTGCTCGAGGCGCTTGCGCAGGAGGATGAGGCGGCTCTCGAGGTTGTCCTTGTGCGCGGGGAGGCCGAGGCTCGGATCGAGGCGGAGCTCGCGGTTGGAGAACTCGGTGCGGTGCTCGCCGCCGAACGCGCGGAGGAGCTTCCACAGGATCTTGGCGGGGACGTTGCGGATGAGGTACTCGCCGTCGACGAAGACGCAGTCGTCGATGCGGTAGTACGTGAACGCGCGCTGCTTGGTGGCGATCGGAGGCGAAGGCTCGTCGGGCTCGTCCTCGTGGTCATCGACGACGCGCGCCATCGCGCTGGCGATCTGGTTGGCGAGGACCACGAGGAAGGTCTCGTGCCACTGCGCGAACGTGGTGGTGTCGCGGCACTCGAGCGCGATCACGCCGAGCAGGCGGTCCTGCACGAGCAGCGGGATCGCCATCTGGGAGCGCGCGTCGGGGAGGCCGGGCAGCGGGATCTCGGAGCGCGTCATGGTGCGTGCTTGCTGCGGGCTGACGCGGCGCTCCCACTCCGTGCGCACCTTGCGGCTGTACTCGAGGTTGGCGTCGAGGCCGAGCACGCGCATGGGGGCGCGCGTCTTGGCGACGACGCCGATGAGGCCATCACCGATGCGGACCTCGGCGCCGATCGATCCGCCGTCGTAGCCGTGGCTCGCGATCGCGACGAGCCGATCGTCCTCGTCGGGGACGAACACCGCGCCGTGCGTGAACCCGAAGACCTCGTCGAGCGCGACGAGGGTGCCGGTGAGCAGCTGGTCGAGATCGCGCGCGCGGCTGATGCGCTCGGAGACGAGCGCGAGCCGGTGCACCTCGCCGAGTGGCTCGCCACGCGAGGCGGGGGGCGCATGCGCGCCGGTGACGAAGCCGTCGCGCCGTTCGATCGCGAGGACCTCGCAGATGTAGGCGGCGCGCAGGCGGAACACGTTGGCGATGCCGGTGTGCGAGGCGATGGCCTCGATCCTCGAGGCGAGAAGATCGAACAGCGGGCCGCTGGTCTCGGCGCGCTCGAAGCGCAGCTCCAGGCGATACGCGTCGAGCGTCAGCGGATCGTAGACCTCGAGTGCGGCGCGCGGGTTGTCCTCGAGGTTGAGCCGCGTCTTGGTCGGAAATTGATACGACAGCGCGATGTGCCGATCGTCGATGACCTGGATCTGGGTGACGTAGTTGACGTTGGGGATGCCGTCGCGATCACACGTCGCGATCACGCCCGGCAGCACGCGATGGAAGCAGCGGTCGATGTCACGCAGCGACGGCGTCACGGACGTGGCCTCTCGGCCGGGAAGTCCAGCGGCGCCGGCGCCTCGATGTAGATCATCTCGATCGCGAGCTCGAAGACCTTGCAGGGCCACACGCCGACGGCGCGCTGGCCGACGATCGCGCCGGCCCACGCGAACTCGGCCGCGAAGCCGTGGCGGTAGGTCGCGGCGAGGTCGCGTTCGGCGTCGGTGGCGTCGCGCACCGCCGCCACGCGGCCCTTGAGCTGGATCGTGTTGTACGTGGGCACGCCCGCCGTGGTGACCGCGAGGCGCGAGGTGGCGGCGACGTTGGCGAGCGTGCGCTGCGCCAGGGCCGCCGGCACGAAGACCTGCACGCGCTCGCCGCCCGGCAGCGCGCGGACCGCGACGCCACGGACGACCTCGGGCTGCAGCTCCGCCGTGCTCGTGCCGACGAGGATCGACGCCGCGGCCTCCAGGTAGGCCACCTGCTCGGGACCAAGCGGCGGGGGCTGCTGTGGCACGCACCGCGATAGTAGCGGTGATCGGGCCCGCCGGTCACGCGGCGGCGCGGCGCAGGAGGTCGGCGAGGACCTGCATGCCGTCGACCATCGTGAAGATGCCTTCGACGTTGCCCCGCGGGTTCACCACGACGACCGAGCCGTACTTGTTCGCCGCCATCTGATCGACGATCTCGTCGACCGGATCGTTGGTGCCGGCCACGTAGACATCGACCGTCATCGCCTCTTCGACGGCGAGCTCGGCCTCGCCGGTGCGATCCATGAGGTAGAGGTCGCGCTCGCTGAGGATGCCGACGAGCTTGCCGCCCTCGAGGACCGGCAGGTGGCGGATCCGATGCTCGCGCATGATCGCCCGGGCCTGCGAGAGCTTCGCCCCGCGGCGGATGGTCCACGGTTGGCGAGTCATGTACTGCGCGATCGACGGCATCAACATGCAGCCCGGTGCTGCACCGGGTGTGCCGCCGCTGCACGGTACGAACCTCCTGGATCTGCGTCGACTTTGCGCGCCGGGGCCGCCCCCGCGCAGGATCTGCGGGAAGGGTGACGTCGGTTTCTCGATGACGTCGGATTTCTCCGGTGATCGTGCGATGCCCCCACCCCGGACTCCGTCCGGACCTGCACACATGAGCCCTCGCCTGCGAATCGTCCCGTTCCTCGCGCTCGCCGCCGCCTGTGGCTCGGGCGCGGGTCATGGCGGCGGTGACGATGTCGGCGAGGACCGCGATGCCGGCGTCGAGGATGGGGGAGGGGGCGACGACGCCACGGTGGTCGACGCGGCGCCCGGCGACGGCGGGACCCTGGCGGAGAGCGCCCTGTGCGGCGGGCATCACTGGACCTCGCCGTTGCCGGTCACCGGTACCGCGCTGATGGCGTTCCGCGGCAAGGCATATCTGTTCTCGTCGCAGGGCCAGGTGTGGACCGTGATCGAAGGCGGCGCGGCGAACGCCGGCCCGATCCCGTTCCCGGCGGGCGTGACGTCGATGCAGGCGATCGGCGCGGAGCTCGGGCTCGACGGCCTGCCACTCGTCACGTTCCGCAGCAATGGCGACAACGCGCACCAGTTCGCGACGCGCTGGGACGGCACGCAGTTCTCGCCCGCGATCGAGACGAACAACAGCGCACGGTTGCACGCCGATGCCGCCGGCCGGATCTACGGGATCGGTGCCGGCGGGCTGTTCGAGTATCCGCCGGGCGCCGCCCCGATCGCCCGCGGAACCCCACCGCGGACGCCGAACGCGTGGACGGTGTCCGCCGACGGCACGATCCACGTGCTCTTCGTGACCACCGAGTCGACGAGCAGCGGCACCGCGTTCCGTCTCGAGCACATCCGGTTGCCGCATGGCTCGCTGTCGTGGTCGAGCAGCGCCGTGATCGCGATGAACGTCGGCCAAGGCTTTTCGGGGCTCGTGTTCGCGGGCGCACCCGACGGATCGCTGCACGTCGCGTGGGAGCGCGGCGGTTACCTGCGCTCGCGCGATGGCGAGACGTGGGAGACCTCGCGGTTCACGGAGTTCGCCGCGCTCGCGACGCTGATCGATCCGGCGACGGCGAATGACCCGTCGTTCGATCCGCGCAGGCTGGTCGGCACGCCGGAGCTGATCGCGGCGCAGGACTACGATCACGCCGCGATCACGACGATCGTCCAGTACGGCTCGACCGCGCCGTCGAGCACGTACTTCGCGCGCCGCTGTCCGCCGTTCGTCGGACCCAACCAGATGCAGTGGCCCGCGGAGCGGTTCGCGTACAGCTACTCGTTCATGATCTCTGCTGTCGACGAGCGCGGGCTCGCGGCGGTGATGACCCCCAACGGCGTTCGCCAGGATGTGATCGACCCATGATGCGCACCACGATGTTCGTCGCGGTGGTCGCCCTCGGCGCGTGCGGTGCACGCGACGATGGCGGCGCCCTCACCGACGCGGCGATCGGCAGCGACGGCAACGGCAGCGACGGCGACGCGAGTCACGGCGGCGGCGATGCGGGCGGCAGCGGTGGCGACGCGATGCAGGTGGACGATCGCGGCGATCCGATCGATCCGGTCGCGGTCGGCGCGTGTGGCGGCTCGGCCGACGTCGAGGCGACGCTCCCCCTCCCGATCGATCCGAACAGCTACGGCAGCTACGGGGACCCACCGCTGATGCTGTCGGGCGACACGACGCGCGTGATCTACGGCGCGTCCGGTACCTGGATGACCGCCGCGCACGGCTCCGCCTCGACGGTCGCCGCGCCGAGCGCCCTCGCCGGCAGCGACTGGTTCGTCGCCAAGCGCTCGCTCGCGGGCCGCGTCGCGGCGGTGTGGCAGAACACCGACGGCGTGTTCGCGGCGGTATTCGACGGCACGCAGCTCGGCACGCCGATCGAGATCCCGTGCACGGCGGCGCAGCCGTACTACACGTGCGACGTGCGCGCGGCCGGCGATGGCCACCTGTGGATCGCCGCGGGCCAGACCTTGTACGAGCAGGTCGGCACGACGTTCGAGAACCGCGGCGGCCCGCCGATCGGCGCCGAGGTGTTCGACGTCGACGCGGCCGGCACGGTCTGGGCCGGTGGCGGCACGCTGGGGGCGGAAGAGGTGTTCCAGGTCTGGAAGCTCGCGGCGGGCGCCGGCGGCTGGACCAAGACCGGCTCGCTCACGAAGACGATGGTGGGCGCGCCCGCGCAGGAGATCGAGGGCGGCTTCCAGATTAAGACCGGCACGTTCGCGCCTGACGGCTCGGTGCACCTGTGGACCGACGCGCGCTGCATCGGCACCGGCGAGCGCAACAAGCTGCAGCTCTACATCCGCTCGCGCGACGGCGTCACGTGGAGCGTCGAGCGGCTGCCCGACATGACGGCGCTGCTCGAGGGGCACGTCACGTGGTCGATCGCGGCCGTGTGGGCGAGCGACTACGACAACGCGCGCTTCGTCAACATGTCGTCGACGCCGCCGATCCAGGATGGCCTCGATTGGATCTATCCCCCGCGGCAGCACAACCTGATCGCGCGCTGCACCGACCAGAACCAGCCGGCGTTCCGCCGCATCGCGAAGACGCGGCTGCCGGGATGGACCAACCGCGGCTACGCGCGGTTCGCCGGCAATGGGGCGCTGACGCTGCTCACCACCGAGGGGCTCACCCAGGTCTACGCGCCTTAGCTGACGCTCGAGCGCAGCAGCGTATCGAGGCTGACTTCGAGGCTGCGCGCGAGCCCGAGCATGCTGTCGACCTGCGACTCCTCGCGCTTCATCGCGGCCGCGAGGCGCTTGCGCGTCTCGACGAGGATGTCCTCGCGAGCCTGCGCGAGCCAGCGCGACGCCGTGCTCGCGTGGACGCGGTAGATCTTGCCGAGCTCCTCGACGCCGACGCCGTCGCAGTAGTAGTAGCGAAGCAACGCGCGCGCGCGGCTCGGCTGGGCGCGCACGGCCTCGCGCAGGGCGGTCTGCAGCACCGCCTCGTGCTGCTTGAAGGCGACGTCCTGCTCGGGCGTGCGGCCGCCGTGCGCGAGCGTCGCGAGCCCGGCCTCGACGGGGACCTCGCGCCAGTTCTTGCGCCGCTTGCCGAGCGCCTCGCGCAGCGCGACGACGCGCAGCCAACCGCCGAGCGGACCGCTGCCGCTGTAGCGCACGAGGCGCGGCGGGGAGTCACCGTCGGCGACGAACAGCCGTGCGCGCAGCTCCTGCAGGATCTCGTCGGCGAAGCCGGGGCTCGCATCGACGGTGCGCAGCGCCTGCTTGAGATCCGGCACGAACCGCTGCTCGAACAGGGCGAGCGCGGCCGGTTCGTTGCTCACGCAGCCGGCGGCGAGCAGGAGGTCGCCAGCGTGGACCTTGTCGGCGGTGGCGAGCTCGGCCAGCGGACGCACGTGCGAGAGGTGCGCGAGGAACGCCTCGTCGGTCATCACGACCTCGGGGCACTCCGCCCGTGCACGCGCGATGAAGGGCGCGAGCTTGGTCTGCGCTTCGTCGGATCCGGCCACCGAGGACGATGCTAGCGCATCGTCCGGGCCCGTGCCTGTTTGCGGAAACGCGGAGGTCGACGCGCTACCATCGGTGGTGTCGGGTCTGCCGTGGACTGCCTCGCTGAAACCGTCGTGCTCGAGTTTCTCGCCGGTGGCCTGTCGGAGGCCGCGGCGGCGAGCGTCGACGATCACGTCGACTCGTGCCCCTCGTGCCGGCAACTCCTGCGTGCGGTCGCGCGGAGCTCGGCGAGTCCCGACGCGCTCGCGACCGTCAGCCGGGACCTCGCCAGGTCGCCGACCGTCGCGGATCTCGGCGCCGCCCTCCCGCTGCCGCTCGATCTCGCCGGCGGCTTCGAGCGAGGCGCCAAGCTCGGCCGCTACTTGATCCTCGACGTGCTCGGCAAGGGTGGCATGGGCGTCGTCTACGCCGCGTTCGATCCCGAGCTCGATCGCAAGGTGGCGCTCAAGCTGTTGCGGCCGGAGCTCGCCGGAGGGGAGGCAGGTGCGATGCGCCTGTTGCGCGAGGGGCGCGCGATCGCGAAGCTGGCCCACCCGAACGTCGTGACCGTGTTCGACGTCGGCACGCACGACGGCGCCGTGTTCGTCGCGATGGAGCTCGTCGACGGCACGTCGCTGGACGCCTGGCTCGACGAGGCGCCGCGCGCATGGCGCGAGGTCGTCGGCGTGTTCCTGCAAGCAGGCGAGGGGCTGGTCGCGGCACATGCCGCCGGCATGGTGCACCGCGACTTCAAGCCCGCGAACGTCTTGCTCGGCAAGGATGGCCGTGCGCGCGTCACCGACTTCGGGCTCGCCCGGTTCGGCGACGCGGACGTGAAGCGCGAGGACAAGCTCGCGGCCGGTCGTGGGGACGCGAGGATCACGCGCACCGGCGCGCTCGTGGGGACGCCCGCGTACATGGCGCCGGAGCAGTTCGCGGCGCGCGAGGTCGATGCGAAGAGCGATCAGTTCAGCTTCGCGGTCTCGCTCTACGAGGCGCTGTATGGAGAGCGGCCGTTCCCGGGGCTCACCATCAGCGAGATCCACGCGAACATCGTCGCCGACAACGTGTGGCCGGCGCCGAGCGGCGCACCGGTGCCGGCGTGGCTGCGCTCCGTCGTGCTGCGTGGATTGCTCGCGAAGCCCGACGAGCGGTTCCCATCGCTCGAAGCGATGCTCCGCGAGCTGCGTCGCGATCGCTCGCGCCAGCGCCGGGTGATCGGCGGTGCGGTGCTCGCCATCGCCGCGGCCGCAGCCGGGACCGCGCTGCTCGTGCGGTCCGGCGAGCACGGCCCGACGTGCGAGCTCGCGGCGGCACCGGTCGCCAAGGCGTGGAACGCGACCAGGCGTGCGGCGCTCGCCAAGGCGTTCGTCGCTTCGGGCGCGCAAGACGCCGAGCTGCTGGTCGAGCGCGTGAGCGCGAACCTCGACGAGTTCAGCCGCAAGCTCGAGGGGATGTACGTCGAGGCGTGCACCGCGACCAACGTCACGCGCACGCAGTCGGCGCAGCTCCTCGATCTGCGCTCCGTCTGCCTCGACCGGCGCGCCGGCGAGCTCGAGGCGCTCGTCGACGTGTTCGTCGCCACGAATACGTCGACGAGCGCCTCGAGCTCGCCGGCGCGCCGGTTCAGGCACTCGGTGCGCAGATCGAGGAGCTGCGCCGATTGCGTGCGCGTGACGTTGGTCGCGCTGCATGCCTCGACGTACAT
>DATLHR010000510.1:0-3512 GCA_035539815.1 Kofleriaceae bacterium | reverse complement strand
CGACGCGCCGCTGCCGTTCGCGAGCGTCGCGACGCTCGCGAACGGCAGCGGCGCGTCGGCCGCGTCGACGATCGTCACCGTCAACCGCCCCGCGCGCGCGGGCGCCGAGCCGTCGTCGAGCGCGATGTGCGTCGAGCTCGTGAACACGAGCTTGCCGCCCGCGAGGTCAGACTCGGATGCGCTGAAGAACCAGCTCTCCGTCGCATCGATCGGGCCGTCGAGCGACAGGCCGCACGGCGTGTCCGGGTCGTCACACAGGAGCCAGTCGATGCGGAACAGGCTTCCGCGCTGGATCCCGACATAGTTCCAGGTCAGCCCGCCGGCGCGCCCGAGGTCACCGCTCGGCGTCCACGTCAGGCCGAACGGTGGCCACGGCTGAAGCATCCACGGCACCTGCGACTCCGCGCAACCGACCATGTTCACGGTCTCGATCGACGAAGTACCCGGGCACTGGTCCTCGCTGTCCACGACGCCGTCATGGTCGGCGTCGCACAGCGCGCCGCACCCCGCGTCGCCAGAGCCCTGCGCGTCGACACCGTCGTTGGCGGGGGCGTCCTTCGCGCTCGCGCATGCACCGAGGCCCACGAGAACGGCAAGTCGGAGGTTGGTGTTCACGCGCATTCGATCCCGCCCACGAGCAGCGTTACACGGGCGTGAAAGACCGTCAACGAGCACGTCGTCCGTGAGCAGGCGCACGGACGATCAGTTCAGGATGTACGCGAGCGCGCGACGGCGGTTCGGCTCGCTGAAGGCGGCGACGTGACGATCGATGATCTCCTGCCAGCGCGTCGCCTGCTCGGTATCACCCGCGATCCGGTGCACGTCGCGAATCAGCGAGGCCTCGTGGATGAACGTCTTCAAGTACTCGACCGGTACGAGGCGGACGTCGGCGACGAACACGCGGAGCGCGGCTTGGAGCGCCTCGCGGTTCGTCGTCACCGCCGCGACTTCTTCGAGCACGTCGCCCGGACCACCCTCGAGCCTGCGAGCGAGCTCGCCGGCCACGACGCGACCATCGGGCTCGCCCTCCGGCTTCGGACCGTTGCCCTCTCGCATGGCGATCACCTCGGCGTGCTCGGGGAGCTCGGAGCGCGCTTGCTCCGCCCGCGCCGCCGCGAAGTCGCCACGCTCCAGCGCGAACAGCGCGCGGTAGGCATGGGCCGCCTGGGCGGTGTCGAGCGCTTCGGCCGAGAGCCACATGCGACGCAGGATCGATCGCTTCGTGTCCTCTCGATGGCGCGCTCCTCCGTAGTAGCTGTCGCGGGCGAACGCAGCCAACGTGGCGCCGAGTCGTAGATCATCCTCCTCGGCGTACGCCGGATCGTACGCCCACCGCAGATCGGCGACGATCTGCGCGGTGTCGTCGCGGCTGAGCGAGTCGTCCTCGTCGGAGCGGATCGACGCGAGCAGCTCGGCGCGCTGTTCGGGCGGAGCCACGTACGCGTGGTCGATCGCACAGCGAACTGTCCATATGCGACGTACCAAGGCACGGCGCGCAGCCTTAGGCGATCAGCTGCCGCGGTAGGTCGAGAATCCGTACGGGGAGAGCAGCAGCGGCACGTGATAGTGCGCCGCGCCGTCGACGACGGTGAACTGGATCTCGACGACGGGGAAGAACCCCTGCGTGCCGTGCGCCGCGAAGTACGCGGCGGTCTGGAACCGGATCCGATACGTCCCGGGCTTCACTGGCCCCTCGGGCGTCAGCGTGCGCAGCCGGCCATCGTCGTCGGTGACGCCACCGCCGATGAGGTGCCACAGGTCGCGATCGTTGCGTTCTAGCTCGATCGCGACGCCCTTGCCTGGACGGCCGAGCGCGGTGTCGAGGACGTGCGTGGTGATCATGCGGTGGCTCCCAGCTCGGTCAGCAGCTTGCCCAGGCGCAGGCGGGTGATCTTGATCTGCTCCTCGGCGGCGGTGCGGAGCTCGTCGGCGGTCGAGTTGCTGCAGCGCGCCTGGCAGTCCGCGAGCATCGCCTCGGCGCTGCGCCCGGTCGCGCACACGATGAAGATGAAGCCGTGCTTGTCGAGGTAGCGCTGGTTGAAGTCCGCGAGCTGCGACAGCGTGTCGGCCGTGGCGTCCTCGGCGCGCTGCTGCTCGCCGGCCGACCACTTCGCGTCGCCCGACGACGGCACCTTCTTCTCGCCGATCTTGGGATGGGCCGCGAACGCCTCGCGGTGATCGGCCTCCACGAGGGTCCACCAGATCCGCTCGCCCGTGCGCAGCAGCGCCGCGCGATCCTCGAACGGACGCGCCGCCGCCATCGCGGTCGCCCACCGCGCCGAGCCACAGCAGCGCTGGAACGCTGCGCGCGCCTCGTCGATGGTGAGCTGGTTGAGACGCTCGAGCCCGGCCGAGTCCTCCGGCACGAGCGAGCCCCACGCACGCAGCCGAGCGACGCCGCCGCAGGGATAGGCGGAGAGCCGCAGGTGCGTGACCGGGCCGACGCGGCGCAGCTCGTCGTCGAAGATGTGTTGCGTGTGCGGCTGCAGCGGCGAGCGCAGGAGCGTCCGCCAGCCGGACAGCTGGTCGGCGGACACACCCGGCGCGCGCACGCCCTCGACCGAGCACAGCGCGGGCGGGTTGCCCTTGAAGTACGAGGTGTCGATGAGCAGCCGCTCGATCGTGCCCTCGGCGGCGAGCCGGATGATCGCCCAGTCGTTGCCCGGTCCGCGGCGACGGCGGGTCTCCCAACCATCGGCCATCGAGAACGACGGCCCTGGCTTGATCAAGTTGTTGCGCGACCCGAAGAACATGTCGCTGCACGTCTCGACGACGGCGCCGTGCTCGAGCGCCGCGAGATCGATCGCACCGCCGAGCGCACGCAGCCGCGACCAGTGAGGGCGGGCTTCGCCGTGGACGCGCAGGCGCGCCACGCCACCGTCGGGGTAGATCTCGAAGCGCACGTGCGTCCACCGTCGATCGCTCGCGATCGCGAACGCGTTCTTGGTGTCGCCCTTGAGGTCGGTGCGCGGCAACAGCTCGGTCCACGTCGCGTGCTCGAGCGCCACCAGGTCGAGCGCGTCGTCGACCTCGGTCGCGAACAGCTTGCACTGGTCGGGGTAGTTGCCGCGGAACCACGCGGTGTCGACGACGACGCCGCGGATCACGCCCGGCATGCCGAGGCGGATCAAGCACCAGTCGTGGACGTCGCTGTCGCGGCCCGGCGCGACGCCGTCGGCGGGCCGATAGCGCCGCGTCTCCCAGCCGTCCATCCACTTCCCGCGATCGGTGTAGAGGTCCTTCCACACCGCCGCCTCCGGCTTGAGGAGGTTCTCCTTTTCGGCGAAGAACTCGTCATTGCACGCGAGCGTGGCGCCACCGACGGAGGCGCTCGCGAGGTCGGGCAGATCGAGGAACGACTGGCTCAAATCAGCTCTCCTTGTTGACCGGCGATCACGTGGCCGGCCTCGGCGACGCGCCGGCCCCGCAGGTAGGTCGCCTGCACGACGCCGCGCAGCGTATCGAGCGCGTACGGCGTCACCTTGTGACGGTGGTGGATGGTCTCGGCGACG
>DATLHR010000509.1:0-1600 GCA_035539815.1 Kofleriaceae bacterium | reverse complement strand
GAGTACAAGCGTCGCCGCAACGAGCAGCACGCGGCGTACGACAGGCTGTACGAGCACGCGATGCATCTCGCGAATCGCATCGACCCACCTGGTGATTGGGCGTGCGCCGAGTGCCGGCCGAACAGAACCATGCTCAAAGGTGACGGCTGGCGATGCGACGTGCATGCGTTGCGCGCCATCGAGAAATCGAGGCCCCATGACCGTGGATAAGGAGAGGCTGAGGGAACTGTGCGAGCGGGCGACGCAGCATCACGACTCGATGCACGGTGACATTTCCGCGTGCCTCAAGGAGCGCGCGCGAGGTGCGCTGGCAGAGCTTGCACGGCGCGCCACCGATAACGAGCTTCGCCGCACAAGGGAGATCGGGGCCCTCCTCGACGAGAACGCCCGCCTCAAGGCCCTCGCGCTGGAGGCGTGCGAGATCGCAATCGGGCACGCCGAGTGGAACAACGACGACAAGGACGTGCGACGCATCGCAGCGATTCGCGAGGAGGTCTCTCGTGGCTAGCAGCGACGACAAGGAGAGGCTTCGCGCGATGCTTGAGACCGATGCGGTCAGGCGGGTTCGAGCGGCGCTCGACATGGCGCGCCAAGAGTTGGCCCGAGAGAACGAGAACCTGCGCGCGCACATCGCGAATCGCGACGCCCTTATCGAGGCGCAAGACGCCGAGCGCGACTCCCTCCGCGCCCAGCTCTCCGAATTCTACGCCGCAACTCGCGGCTACACCGAGGGCTCGCCGCTGGATGTGTTCCGTCGACTGCAGCAAGTCGAGGCCCAGCTCGCCCAGATGACCGCCGAGCGGGATGAGGCGCGGGCAGCAGCCGGCCGACTTGCCGTCGAGCGCAATTCCCTAGATCCGTCCAGCTACTCGTTGGACGAGGCCGAGCGCATCATCCTGGATCACCACGCTGGCATGGCCGCGTGCGACAGGTCCGATTCGCTGGAGCGCATCGGCCACGAGGACGTGCGGCAACTTCGTCTTGCACTTCGAAGCGCCGAGAGCGACTGGCGCACGGCGCTCGCCGACCGCGACTCCGCTCGGGCCCTCGCGGACATTCGCGGGCGCGAGGTGGAGCGAGTCGAGCGCGAGCGCGACGCCTATCGCTCGATGCTCTGCGACCTGCTCGCATCGGCGCACCCGCATCCCAAGGAGCACCCAACAATGGCCCGCGAGTGGGACCGCGCGCGGCATCTGCTCAAGACTGGCGAGCTGGTTCTCGCTGGCGCCTGGCGGAAGGAGCAAGGCAATGAGTGAACGCGACGAGACTCTGAACGTCGACATCCTGAGTGACAGCGAGTTGACCACGCTTGACACCTCGTCCGGCGACGACGTCGACATGGCGCTCGTCCACTGCGTGGTGCGCGAACTTCGCGCCCGCCGCCAAGCGGACCTGACGGCCGAGGAACGCGATGACCTGGTGTGGTTGCGCAAGCAGATCAGCGTTTGCTCGTGCGGTGAGTGTCGCGGGCTTCGCGCCCTCGCCGCGATCGACAAGCTCATCGCAGGAGCCAAGCCATGAAACACCCCGCCCACATCGTCGAGCAGGCATGCGAGCTGTTGAGCGCGGCGGCGAGCAACGAATACCGGCCGTGCAACAG
>DATLHR010000508.1:0-15206 GCA_035539815.1 Kofleriaceae bacterium | reverse complement strand
GTGGCGGACCTCGGCAAGCTCGTTCTGTGGGCAGCACTGGCGACCACCGCGGCATGCGCGAAGGCCGGGCCGGAGAACCCCGGCACCGGGGGCGACGATGCCCCCGGCGATAGCGGTGGCGTCGGTGACGGAGCACCCGGTGACGGCGATCCTACGGCGACCAGCTGTGGCGCACCGCAGGCACCGACGAACGGTACGGTGAACGCGCCGACGACGAACATCGGCGACACCGCGACGTACGCCTGCGACACGGGGTTCATCCTCACCGGCAGCGCGACCGCGACGTGTCAGGCGACCGGCACCTGGACGATGGCACCTGCGTGCGTCGCCGGCGCTGCGTGCACCGCGCCGCCGCCGGCGCCGCTCAACGGCACGGTGAGCGCACCGCAGCTCGCGTCGGGCAGCGTCGCCAGCTACGCGTGCGGCGGCGCGTACATCTTGTTGAAGAGCCAGGTCAGCGCGTGCATCAACGGCACGTGGGTCGGCGGCACGCCCCAGTGCGCGACGCGGATCGGCTGCGTGTGCAGCGGCGAGTTCGTTCAGGGCGAGGCGATCTATGCCGCGACCGCGAACCCCGGTGGCCTCGGCATGACGGGCCTCGCCGCGGGCTCGACGGGGAACGTGCTCGCCGGCAACGCGGGCCAGCCGAGCTTCGAGCTGCTCACGCAGTGGAACGGCTGGCACGAGGGCATCAGCGGCAACTGCGCCGCGGTCGACTGTGGCCCGTGCAGCAACAGCGGCGACTCGAAGTGGTACCTGAGCTGTACGCAGGTCGCGACGCCGCGCCTGCGCTGCGCGTGCGGCGGCGCCTTCACCGAAGGCGATCGCGTGGTGGCGCTCGCCAATGCGCCGTCGGGGGCGACGGGGGTCTCCGCCGGTCAGCTGGGCACCGTGATCGCGGGGACGACGGGCAAGATCCTCGTGCAGTGGGACGGCTACACGGGCGGCCACGATGGCCAGTGCGCGACGGCGACCTGTGGCCGATGCGCGCCGTCGGGGACCGCGCGCGCGTGGGTGGCCTGCGCCGAGCTCGGCCGCGGGCAGTAGCGGGTCAGAACGGCTCGTCGTCGCCGATCGTGACGAACGTGGAGGAGACGCCGGTCAGCTGCTCCGCGCTGATCCACGCGGCGCTGCGGGCGACGGCGCTGATCCGGACCTCGTCGATCTGCCCCTCCCAGAACCGGTTCGGGCTCGCGTCCTGGTTCATGCCGATGCGGACGCCGCGGCTGTTTGCCTGCAGCGTGAGCGTGTACGCGCGCTGCTCGTCCTCGATGCCATCGACGTAGAGGTACTTCTTCGCCCCGTCCATCACGATCGCGACGTGGTGCCACGCTCCGTCGTTGACGTTCGTGCTGCCGTTGAGGTCGTCGTGCACGCTGCTCGAGGTCGTGCCGAAGCCAACGCCATTCGTCGTGTCACCGCGGTGCATCCGCCACGCGTTGTCGCCCTTGGCCAGGATCGCCTGCCACTGGTCGGTGAACGCGCCGACCTTCACCCATGCCGACGCGCTCATCGTCGTCGTGAAGTCGAAGTCGCTGTCGCCGTTGGAGAGCGAGTAGTAGTCGTCCACACCGTCGAAGTTGCTCGCCTGGCTGATCTGGCCCGCCGTCGCCGTCGGTCCGCCTTGCGCGCTGAGGCCATGTCCGTTGCCGGTGACGTCGGCCGTGACGCCCATGTGGTGCACGCTCTCGTAGCCGGCTCCGCCGCTGCCGAACACGGCCGCGCCGTTCGAGACGTCGTTGCCGCCCGCGCTGTAGTACAGCCACAACCTGTGCGGCGATGCCGCCTGCACGAGCGTCCGCTTGATCCACACCGTGGTGTCTGCGCCGGATCCGGCGCCGCAGGTGTCGAGCTCCATCGCGACCGGCGTGACATCGTCCGCCTCGATGAAGCGGAGGTCATCGCAGTCGGACTGGATGTTGCCCGCGAGGCTCGCGGCGGGGATCCGGACCAGCACCGGGAAGTCCGTGACGTCGCCGGCGAGCATCCCACTGTCGATCGTGATCCGCCGCCGGTGCGCCCACGCCGGGTCCCACCAGCTGCGCGGCGCATCGTCGATGGCCTGATCTGCCGGCGCGTCGAACGCGACGTCGCCCGGAGGCGCATCGTGCCCTCCGCTGTCGGGCTCGACGGTCCCGCCGACCTTGAAGCCGCAACCGGCCGCGAGGACCACGAGGAAGACGGCGCGCATAGGGTCGATGGTACGCGCAGCCCGCCGGTGGACGGAAGCCCGTGCAATCTCACAGTTGCAGCGGTCACGAACCGTGCATGAAGCGGACAGGTGTCGCTCACGCCGGCGCGCCGGGCCCGGTCGCGAGCGGCTTCTGCCACCAGCCGACCGCGTGCCACGCGCCTTGCTTCCAGCCGGCATCGGCGAACGCCCCCACATAGACGAACCCGTGCTTCTCGTGCAGCTTCACGCTCGGCTCGTTCGGCAGCGTGATGCACGCGACCGCCGAGCGGAACCCGCGGCGCGGCAGCTCGGAGAGCAGCGCTCCATACAGCGCATCGCCGAGCCCGCGCCCGCGCGCATCCGCGGCGACGTACAGTCCCACCTCGCACGTCCACTGATACGCGGTCCGCTCGCGCCACATCCCGGACTTCGCGTAACCGAGCACCACGCCCGCATCCTCGGCGACCACCCACACGTGACGATCGCCGCTGCGCTCCCACTGGCCGCGCAGCTCGTCCTCGGTGATCGGGTCGTATGCGAAGTGAATCGCCGTGGTCGCGATGTAGTGGTTGGTGATCGACGCGATCGCGCCGAAGTCCCCGGCACGGGCGGGACGGAGCTGCGAGCTGCCCATGGCGAGAGTGTGACTCACGTACGCGCCGACGAACCCTGTTGCCAGGCACGTTGTTCGCCTGCCACCTCGAACAGCGCGCACAGCTCCGAGTGCCTGCGGCGCGCATCTGCCATGCCTTGCGCGATCAGCACCGACGCGAAGCCTCCATCGAACAGGATGTACGAGAGGAGATCGCCCGTCTTGGCAGCACCGGCTTCCGCGACCCAGCGGATCATCCGGGCGACCAACCCGCGCTCGCGGCGCGCGAACTCGGAGCTCGCGATGTACTCGGACGCGAGCTGTCCGACGTCGACCGAGGGCCCGATGCGCAGCGCCGTGATCTCTCGAAGCGGAGCTGCCCCCGTTCGTTTCAGCTCGTCGTTGATCTCGGCATCGAACCGCGCGCCGAACCGGCGCCGGCCGGCGCGCAGCACCGCGCTCAACTGCTCGAGGCGCGCGAGATCGACCTCCGTCCGATCGACGAACAGCGCGTTCAGCGCCTTGCCGCCGAGGTAGAGCGGCGAGCTCGAGACCGCACGTCGCGCGCACTGGTCGCCGACGCTGCCGAACGGCGTCAGGGGATTGATCACGAGCAGGCGATCGGCGCCAAGGTGAATACTCGGCGACAGCGGCACCATCTGGCGAAGGCCCCCATCGCAGTAGAGGTCATCGGCGATCTTCACCGGGGGTAACAGCATCGGAATCGCCGCCGACGCCATCGCGTGCAGCAGATCGATCCGGGTGCGAGTGACCATCACCGTCGCCTCGGAGGTCCACGCCGGCAGCGGACGACCGGTCTCGAAGAACACCGCTGCGCGACCCGTCGCCACATGAGTCGCCGAGATCGCGAGGCCGCGAAGCAGGCCACGGGCGAGATGACCTTCGATGCGATCCACCGGTAACGCGGTCGACAGCACCTTCATGATCGGCAGTGGATCGAGGAGCCCTCCTTGCGCCCGCCTCGCAAGAACTGCGCGCGGCAACCGCGATGAGACGGGAATCGCCTCGATCAGCGATAACAGCAGCTCGATCGCCGACGGCTTGAGCACCTGGCCGAGCCGCATCGCCTGCCACGCTGCACACGTCCGCGCGACGCCATTCGCGGGGTGGTCAGCGAACGACGCGAAGGCCATCGCGTTGAGGGCGCCCGCCGACGTCCCAGAGACGACATCAAACAACTGCTTTCGGCCCACCGCGGGACCGACCTTCTCGACCACGTAGCGGAGCACGCCCGCCTCGTAGGCACCGAGCGCCGCAGCGCCGGCGAGTACGAGACCTGTGGAAAACGTCATACACGAACGACGGATGCATCGCGTGTACCGCGGCAGGCGCGATTCCTCCTAAGAGCGAGACCTCGTCGGCATCCCCCCTGAATGTGAGGCCCACGATCTTCGGCCGTCTCGTCGGGCGCGCAACCGCCGTCGGGATGGAAAGGTGCCGGCATGCGGCTCGATCGCGTTGGGCGGACCCTCTGTCTCGCAGCTGGCGCCGTGGGGTTGCTCGCGTTGCTCGGATGGAGCCTCGGGCTCATGCAGCTCGCGACGATCCGCCCCGGACAGCCGGCGATGCGCCCGACCACCGCGACCGCGACGGTCATGCTCGCGATCGCGAGCTGGAGCCTGGCGCCCAGGCCCGCCCCCCACGCTCGACGAGTGCTCGCGTGCGTGCTCGCACTCGCCGTCATGGGCATCGCTGGCGTGATCCTCGCCGAGCACATCAGCGGTCGCGACCTGCTCCTTGCAGGGCTGCACCCGTTCGGGAACGGCCGTGCCGCGATCGGCCTCCCATCCGTGCTGGCAGCGCTCGCGTTGCTCCTCCTCGGTGCCGCGCTCCTCGTGTTCGACTGGCGCCCGCGCGGGCGTGCGCGGCCGAGCGAGTGGCTCACCCTCGCTGGTGGCCTGAGCGCGCTGGGCGGTCTCGTCGGACACGCGTTCGGCGCAGGTCCGTCGTATGTCGCGCGCGGGACCGAGTTCGTCGGGATCTCCCTTCCAAGCGCGGCTGCCCTCGTCGTGCTGTCGATCGGCATGATGTTCCTCCGCCCGGAGGCCGGCCTCATGAGAGTCGCGAGCTCGCGAGGCCCGGGCGGCGTGCTGTTCCGGCGACTCGTCCTTCCTGTCATCCTGCTTCCGATCGCGATCGGGCTCGTCGTGCTGAACCTCTACCGAGCGTGGAAGCTCGACGACGTGGCCGCCGCGTGTGCGGCGATCGCGGCCGCGACGAGCGTCAGCGGTCTGCTGCTGCTGCCGATCACGGCCATTCCGCTCGATCGGGCCCACGCGGCTGCGAAGCTCGCGCAGGATCGCCTGGAGGGCATCATCTCCACCGCGGCAGACGCGATCATCTCGGTCGACGGCGCTCGACGCATCTCGATGTTCAACGAGGGGGCGGTGCGCGTGTTCGGCTACTCGCGCGAAGAGGCGCTCGGGGCGTCGCTCGACACCCTGATCGAGCCGGCCGAGGCGCGTCCGACGGGCGTGAGCCACCGCGTCATCGGCCGGCGCAAGGACGGCAGCGAGTTTCCTGCGGAAGCCGCGATCTCGCAGGTGGAGGTGGACGGCGAAGTCACGTCCACCGCCGTGGTGCGCGACATGACAGCGCGCATCGCGCTCGAACGCGAGCTCCGGGATGCGCGCGGCTTCCTCGAGAGCGTGCTCGAGAGCTCGACCGACTACAGCGTGATCGCGATCGATCTCGAACGCAGGATCGAGCTGTGGAACGCCGGCGCGCAGCGCACCTACGGGTACGACAGGGACGAGGTCCTTGGAACCACCGTGGACCTGCTGTTCAAGCCCGTGGATCGCGAGTCGGGCATCATCCCCGCCCTGTTCGAGCGTGCGCTCGACGAGACGAGTGTCACCGCGACGCTCGTACAGTGCCGGAAGGGCGGCCGGCAGCTGCTCGGAAGCTCGGTGATCTCGTGCAGGGCCGGTCCGGCAGGCACCACGAGCGGGTTCGTGATCCTGACGCGCGACATCACGGACGAGCATCGCCGGGCCGAGCAAGAGCGAGTCCTGGCCGAGCTGGCGGGTCCGCCGACGGCATCGCTCGACCGCGTCGCGATCCTGGACAACGTGGTCGCGATCATCGTCCGCGACCTGGCGGACGCCTGTGTCCTCGACCTCATCGACCAGCCCGGTGAGAGGGGGTTCGTTCGACGCAGCAGGATCACGTGTCGAGATCTCGTGCAGGCCCCCAGGTGGAAGCGCCTCGAGGAGATGTCGCTCGACCCACGGCGCGCGAGCCTCGGCCGTACCGTGCTCGCGACCAAGCAGGCGAGCATCCTCACGCACGTGACGCCCGAGTACCTGGACGGGCTCGCACAGAACGAGGAGCACGGCGCGCTGTTACGCGAGCTCGCACCGGTCTCCACGATCTCCGTCCCGCTCCCTGCCCACGGCACCTTCCTCGGCTCGATGACCCTCGTCTCCACCGATCGAACCCACCGCTACAAGCAGGAGGACATCGCGTTCGTCGAGACCATCGGTGAGCGACTGGCCGCCGCCCTCGAGAACGCTCGTTTGTTCGAGGTCGCAGAAGCCGCGATCGGCGCACGCAACGACGTGTTGCGTGTCGTCGCGCATGACCTGCGGAGTCCGCTCGCGACGGCATCGCTCGCGGCCGAGTCCTTGTCTCGGGACCACGATGAGCGTCGTCGGAGTACGGTGGTCGTCACCGAGCGGATCCTTCGTGCGCTCGGCCGTGCGAACGCCATGATCGAGGACCTCCTCGATGTCGCGCGGCTGGAGAGCGGAAGTCTCGTGATCATTCCCGTGGCACGTGACCTCGCGAAGATCACGCAGGAGGCCATCGAGATGCACGCGAGCGCCGCCAAGGCTGCGCACGTCGAGCTAACGAGTCATCTCGAACCGGAGCTCCCTCTCGCATGGATCGACGAAGCACGCCTGCTTCAGGTGCTCGGGAACCTGATCGGAAACGCGCTCAAGTTCACGCCGGCAGGAGGACACATCGACGTCCGCGTGTCCCGCATGGGCGGTGAGCTCGAGGTGTGTGTCGCCGACACGGGGCGGGGGATGAGCCCGGAGCAGCTCGACCACGTGTTCGATCGGTTCTGGCAAGCGGATGCCGCCGACCGCCGCGGTGCGGGTCTCGGGCTCCCGATCGTCAAGGGCCTCGTCGAGGCGCATCACGGACGGATCTGGATCGAGAGCGAGCTCGACAGGGGAACGCGGATCCTGTTCAGGCTGCCGATCGCGCCACGTGGACAGCTCGACGAGCGAACATCCGCGCACGCGTGACCGCGGGCGTGCGCTCAGCGCGGCGCGTACGCGATGTCGTCCCAGATCAGCTCGAGCGTCGTGTCGTCGAAGTGGCCCTCGTAAGGTGTCGCTTCGTTCGAGCGCACGGTGCCGGCCTCGTCGCAGCTGACGACCCCCGAGACTCCGACGTCGGAGTACCGCCACGTGAAGTTGCTGGTGGTGGTGTCGTTCGGGCTGAACACGATCGACCATCGACACGCGACCGGGCCGTCGGGGCCCAGGCCACAGTCCGGCTGCGGCTCGATCGACGAGAACGAGACGTTCTCGAGCAGCGTGCAGGCTCCCTGCTTCGCGACGTCCGTCGGATCCTCGTGCGGGATCCGGTCCATGCAGCCGGCGAGCAGCATGGCGGAGCAGCAGAGGCGGAGACGCATGCCCGGAATACTAACCAATTCCGTCCCCGCCCGCGACGGTCATAACGGCGTTCTCGCGTTGCCGCCGTCGGCCGCTTTGCGGCCGGGCGCTAGTTGCGTGGTCGGGGCGCTCGTGGTGACGTAACCCCGCTCGTGAGCAGGACACGACAACTGATGGATGGGCTGCGGCGCACGCTCGGGAGCGGGGCTCCCCTCCCGCGTCCAGCGCCGATCCCGCCGGTGCCCGCACCGCCCGCGCGGATCTACACGCCGCGCCCGGAGAAGCGCCCGTTCGCCGCCGAGGCCGCGCGCCACACGACGGCGCTCGTCGGCATCGGTCACGTAGGGACCCGCTACGCGACCGACGTGGTGCTGCAGTTCCAGGCCGAGCTGGCGGTGGCGCATGCCGCGGTAGGCACCGAGCTGCCCGATGGCTGGCCGGAGCAGCACGGGTTCATCGGCGTGCGATCGCGGGTGACCTCGCATCGCGAGTTCCTGCTGCGCCCTGACCTCGGGCGGCGGCTCGACGACGCCTCGCTGCAGGCGGTGCGCGCGAAGTGCACCAAGGGCGTCGACGTGCAGGTCATCGTCGCCGACGGGCTGTCGGCCGTGGCGTGCATGCAGACCGGCAAGCAGCTGCACGATGCGGTAGTGCGCGCGTGCCAGGCGCGCGGGCTGCGCACGGGGACGCCGGTCGCGGCGCGGTTCGCGCGCGTATGGCTCGAGGACGAGATCGGGCACGAGGTGGGCGCGAAGGTCGCGATGATCCTGCTCGGCGAGCGGCCGGGGCTCGGCACCGGCGACGGCCTCTCGGCGTACGTCGTCTACGATCCGAAGGTCGGCAACACCGACGGCGACCGCAACATGATCTCCAACATCCACGCCCGCGGCATCCCACCCGAGGACGCGGCGGAGCGGCTCGCGGCGCTGGCGGCGGCGATGATCACGCAGCGCACGAGCGGCGTCACGCTCGACCTGAGCAAGCTCGGGGCCGTCGCGGAGCGTGGCTATCGCGCGCCGCAGGTGCGGCAGAAGCTGGTGGGATCGTGATCCTCGAGCCGATCGTTCCGACGGTGCTGTCGGTGCGCCGCCTGCCGCACGCGGATCCGGCGCTCGTCCGTGCCTACGGCGGAGATCCCGTCCGGCACACGTCGCTCGGACTCATCACGTGCGATCAGGATGACGCGATGTACGTCGCGCTCGACGAGGCGACCAAGCAGGCGCCCGTCGACGTGATCTTCGCCAAGAGCTTCTACGCCGGCGCCGCGCACGCGAGCGGACGGCTGTCGGGCGAGGTCCTCGGCGTGATCGCCGCGAGCGAGCCCGAGGCGATCGAGCACGGCCTCGACGCGATCGTACGTTGCCTCCAGCACGACGCCTGCTTCTACGACGCCGACGGCAAGCGCACGGTGACCGTGTTCCCGCACGTGATCGCCTCGCTCGGCGAGTACCTCGCGAAGGAGGCGGGGCTCGCACCCGGGACGCCGATGGCGTACCTCGTCGCGCCGCCGCTCGAAGCGACGATCGGCCTCGACGCCGCGCTCAAGGCCGCCGACGTCACGACCGTGCGGATCACGCCGCCACCGACGGAGACCAACTTCGCATGCGCGTGGCTGACCGGCTCGCTCGACGCGTGCGAGGCCGCCGCGATCGCCTACACGGCCGCCGTCGTCGAGGTCGCCGCGACCCCGCGACGGTAACGCCGCCCGAGACCGGGCGTCGCAGCGCGGGATCGATTACAGTCGAGGCTGCGTGAGTCAGATCGCGCTCCAGGCCGAAGACTCCTTGATCGGAGTCACGCTCGACAACAAGTACCGCATCACGCGCGTACTCGGTCGGGGCGGCATGGGCGTGGTCTACGAGGCGGAGCACGCCGCGCTCGGCAATCGCGTCGCGATCAAGCTCGTGCTCGAGAAGTACTCGGACGACGCCGAGGCGATGGCGCGCTTCACGCGCGAGGCCCACGCGGCCACGCGCATCGGCAACCCGCACATCATCCAGGTGCTCGACATCAGCACCGCGCCCGATGGCCGGGCGTTCGTGGTCATGGAGCTGCTCGAGGGCATGCCGCTGTCGCGCCTGCTCGAGACGGCCGGCGCCCTGCCGCCGCAGCGCGCGCTCTCGATCATGCGGCAGGTGCTGCGCGCCGTCGGTGCTGCGCACGCCAAGGGCATCGTCCACCGCGACCTCAAGCCCGACAACATCTTCCTGCTCGAGCAGGAGAGTGACGAGGGCCGCGACTTCGTCAAGCTGCTCGATTTCGGGATCTCGAAGATCATCGATCCGGATCTGCAGGCGGCCGCGACGAAGCTGACGACGACGGGCGTGGTGATGGGCACGCCGCTCTACATGGCGCCCGAGCAGGCGATGGGCGCCGACATCGATCATCACGCCGACATCTACGCGTGCGGCGTGATCCTGTACGAGATGCTGGCGGGCAAGCCGCCGTTCGAGGGGGCCACGTACGCGGTGCTGGTCGCCAAGCTGCTGACCACGGATCCGCCGTTGCTCAGCGACGTGCGGCCGACGATCGCGCCCAAGCTCGTGGCCGCGGTGCACCGCGCGCTCGAGAAGGAGCCCCAGAAGCGCTATTCCTCGGCGGAAGCGTTCATCACCGCACTGCCCGGGCACCAGTCCGCGTCGGCGGTCGAGCTCGCGCACACGATGGCCAGGGGCAAGGCCGTTCGCCGGCCGGGCAAGACGAGGTCGCGGCGCTGGCCGCTCGTGGCGGGCGCGCTCGCGGCCGGGCTCGCGACGGCAGGTGGCCTGATCCTGTGGCAGGGCGGTTCGGAGCCCGCGCCGCCGGCGACCGCCCAGGGGAGTGCGGCACCTGCGCCGGCGACGCCCGAGCCACCGACGGTGGCACCGATCGAGACGGGGCGCATCGCGGTCACCACGCAGCCCAACGGCGCGACGCTCAGGGTCGACGGCAAGCCCGTCGGGACGACGCCGATCGCGGTGACGCTGGACAGCGGCAAGCACCGCGTCCAGCTCGACCTGCCCGGCTACGCGCCCGTCGACACCGAGACCGAGATCACGCCCGGCCGCGAGACGCAGTTCTACGTGCCGCTGGTCGCCGCCAACGCCACGGGGACGGCACCGGCGCAGCCCGTCGTGCGCACGCGGCCGGTGCACAAGGGAACGGGCACGCAGCCCACGACCGGATCCTCGCCCGCGGTCGTCCAGCCAGCGGTGCGCGACACGCCGCGCGACGTCACGCTGCCGCCGCCTCCTCCTCCGATCGAGCCGAAGAAGCCGCCGAAGCAGGAGACCTTGACCGGTCCGCGGCCCAACCCGTACGGCAGCATGCCGAACCCGTACTGAGATGCGCGCGCTGATCGTCCTCGTGATCGCGCTGCTCGCGAGCGCCCCCGCGGTCGCCGACGATCCACGCGAGGAAGCGCGCCGCGCGTTCTCCGCCGGTCAGCTCGCCGACAAGGCGAAGGACTGGGACCAGGCGATCAAGCACTACCTGCGCGCGTTCGAGCTCGTGCCGCATCACTTCGCGGCCTACAACATCGGCGTCGACTACGAGCACCTCGGCCAGCTCCGCGAGGCGTCGATCTGGTTCAGCCGCTATCTCGAGCTCGCGCCGCAGTCGCCCGATCGCGACAAGGTGATGCGGCTGATCGTCGACCTCAAGCTGCGCCCGGCCAAGCTCACCGTGCGCTCGGCGCCGAGCGGCGCGACCGTGTTCATCGACGGGCAGAAGGTGGGCGTGACGCCGTACGAGCGCTCGATCCGCGGCGGCGGCCGGCGCGTCGCCGTCGAGCTGCGCGGCGCGCGCGACGAGCGGGATGTCGTGCTCGAGTTCGGCGAGCCCGAGGTCGTCGAGTTCTCGCTCGCGGTGGCCGAGGAGCGCCCGGTCACCGTGAACGCCCCGGGCGTGTCGCCGGCGATCCCGACCGACGGCGAGACCGTGATCGACGTCCGCGGTTATCCCTACGGAGCGCACGTCGCGATCGACGGGCAAGAGGTGGGCACGATGCCCGTCCGCGCGCCGGTGACGCCCGGGCCGCACGAGGTCAAGGTCACCCGCGACGGGTTCACCGCGTTCACCACCACGATCACGGCGACGGAGAGCACCGCGACGCCGGTCGACGTCCAGCTCGCCGTCGAGGGCAGCACGCTGCCGCCGTTCTACTACTTCGTCGGCGGTGCGGCCGGCGCCGACGTGCGCGGCAACGGGACCTCCTACCTGCTCGAGGTCGGCATCCGCCGCAAGGTCTACGACCTGACCGCGCGCGCCGGTAAAGCGGTCGGCGAGACCTCGGTCGAGGTCATGGCGCGGGTCGGCTGGGGGGCGGGCCGCTTCGTGCCGTTCGTCGCGCTGGGCTACTCGTACCTCGGCGGCGGGCCGTTCTACACGGTCGGCGCCGGCGTCCGCGTCGACCTCGTCCAGCGCCCCGCGTTCGGCGCATCGATCGTCACCGAGGTCGGGGTCCGCAAGTTCTTCCGCACCGAGACCGATCCGGTGACGATGCTGGAGCGTACGGAGGACGGGACGACGATCCCGATCCTTGCATCGCTCCAGCTGCTGTTCGGGATGAACAAACCGTGATCCGAAATCGCGTCGCGATCGTTGCGCTGCTCACGGGGCTCAACTTCCTCAACTACCTCGACCGCTACATCGTCGCCGCGGTCCTGCCGCGCATCCAGGAGGACCTCGACCTCTCGAACTTCGAGGGCGGCCTGCTCGCGACGATCTTCCTGCTCGGCTACTTCCTGACCTCGCCGCTGTTCGGCGTGCTCGGCGATCGCATGTCGCGCAAGCGGCTCATCACGTTCGGGGTGCTCACCTGGAGCCTCGCGACCGTGGCCTCCGGGCTCGCGACGAGCCTGCCCACGCTGATCATCGCGCGCGTGTTCGTCGGCATCGGCGAAGCGAGCTACGCGACGCTGGCGCCGACGATCATCGACGACATCTCGCCGCCCGAGAAGAAGGGGAAGATGCTCGCGATCTTCTTCCTCGCGGTGCCCGTCGGGTCCGCGCTCGGCTACCTGCTCGGCGGGTTCGTGCAAGCGCACTGGGGCTGGCGCGAGGCGTTCTTCGTCGGCGGCGGCCCGGGCATCGCGCTCGCGCTGCTGTGCCTGCTGATCGACGAGCCGGTGCGCAAGCACCTGTCGAACGCGAAGCACAAGGTGGTCGAGACGGTCCGCAAGCTGATGCGCATCGTGCTCTACCGGCGCGCCGTCCTCGGCTACTGCGCGCACACCGCGGCGATCGGTGCGTTCTCGTTCTGGGCGCCGAAGTTCCTCTCGCAGCGCTACTACACGGACTTCGCGAAGCCGCTGCCGCCCGAGCTCGCGGCCGAGGCGATCATCAAGGCCGCGAAGGCCGGTGCGTGGGATGTCGGCCACGCACTCACCAACGCGAGCTCGGCGCTCGTGCTCAAGACCGCGAACTTCTGGTTCGGCCTGGTCACCGTGATCGCGGGTGCGATCGGCACGCTCATCGGCGGCCGCATGGCGGACCGTGCGTTGCGCGAGCTGCCGCCCGTGCCGCCCGACGCGGACCACCTCCACCCCGCGAACCTGCGCGCGGCGAACGCACAGCTGCGCGTGTGCGCGATCGGCGTCCTGATCGCGTTCCCGCTCACCGCCGTCGCGTTCGCGTCGTCCTCGGCGATGCTGTTCTTCGTCGCCGCCGGGATCGCCGAGATCGGCCTGTTCATGTCGACCGCGCCGATCAACGCGATCATGCTGCGCACCGCGCCGGTGTTCCTGCGCGCGAGCGCGATGGCGGTCGGCATCTTCGCGATCCACCTGTTCGGCGACCTGTGGTCACCCGCCGTGCTCGGGTTGTTCCTCGACTACCTGCCGATCACGCTCGGCATGATGGCGCTGCCGCTGACCTTCGCGCTCAGCGCCTCGGTGTGGTGGCCGCGCAAGCGCGAGGCCGAGCCGGTCACTCGGCCTTGAAGACCTTGCAGGCCTTCACGTCGAGCACCGCGGCGCGGCTCGTGTCCGAGGACTCGCCCTCGCGGCCGACGTGCTCGCCGAGCTCGACGATGACGTAGTCGGCGCTCGGAGCGCGGACGCCGACCGTGAGGTCCAGGCCCTCGACGGCGATCTCGTGAACGACGACGTCCTTGCCACCACACTTCGCCGTCAGCGTGTGCTTCACCGTCGGCGGCATGTTGTCGCCACCCGGGTCGGTCTGCTTCGAGGTCAGCGCGAACGTCACGCCGTTCAGGTCGACCGGCTTGTCGGTGACGGTCTGCGGTGCGCCCGCGAGCGCCACGAACCCATCGCGCGCGAGCGCCTCGTTCGCGGTCTTCGCGGCCGCGGGCGTCACGTGCGGGATCGCGCCGACGCCGCTGTCTTCGGGGGCGGGCGCCAGCTCGAGCTTCGTCTTGGCCGCGGCGACGCCGACCGTGGCGAGCGAGAACTCGACCTCGACGCCGAGGCCGGACGTGCCGACGATGCACGCCGCGGCCTGCTTGGTCGACGACCACGCGAAGCAGCCCGCCTTGACCTGCCCGGCGACGAGCAACTCGGAGCCGCCCGCGGGTGCCGCCGAGCCGGCGGCCGAGCCCTCCGCGGCGGAACCGGCAGCCGAGCCTGCCGCCGCCGACCCTGCCGCGGCGGAGCCTGCCGCCGAGCCCGCGGTCGGTGCCGGCTGCTTGTCCTTGCCCTTACAGCCCGCCACAGCGGCGAGCCCGATTCCTACGACCAATGCCATCTTCGCCTTGAACACCATGCGGACTCCTGACGCCGTGAGGCGTGGTTGTTATTCGCGGTGGCGCGACATTGCCAGGTGGTCCGAGCAAACCGCAACCTCGACGGTGATCCCCGTCGGCCGGGCGTGTTACACACGGCGACGTGAAGATCCACGAGTATCAAGGCAAGCAGCTGTTCCGGAAGTACGGCGTGCCCGTGCCCGTCGGGATCGCAGCCACGAGCGCGGAAGAGGCGATCGCGGCGATCCCGAAGGTGCAGAAGGAAGGCGGCACGGATGTCGTCGTCGTCAAGGCGCAGATCCACGCAGGTGGCCGCGGCAAGGGCGGCGGCGTCAAGGTCGCGAAGACCGCGGCCGACGCCGAGGCTGCCGTCCACAAGATCTTCGGCATGCAGCTGATCACCCCGCAGACCGGCCCCGAGGGCAAGAAGGTGCAGCGGCTGCTCGTCGAGCAGGGCCTCGCGATCGATCACGAGTTCTACCTCGGCATGCTGCTCGACCGCGCCACCGGCCGCGTGACGGTGATGGCATCGCGCGAGGGCGGCATGGACATCGAGGAGGTCGCGGCGACGCACCCCGAGAAGATCTTCCGCGAGCCGATCAACCCGGCGACGGGCTGGCAGGACAACCAGTCGCGCACGCTCGCCAAGAAGCTCGGCATGACCGGCAAGGTCGCCGGCGAGCTCGCGAAGTTCATGACGGCGCTGACGCGCGCGTACGAGGACCTCGACTGCTCGCTGCTCGAGATCAACCCGCTGATCACCACCAAGGACGGCAAGGTCCTGGCGCTCGACGCGAAGATCAACTTCGACGACAACGCGCTGTTCCGCCACCCCGAGCTCGAGGAGCTGCGCGATCCGAATGAAGAGGACGCGTCGGAGCTCGAGGCCAAGAAGTGGGACCTCAGCTACATCTCGCTCGAGGGCAACATCGGCTGCATGGTCAACGGCGCCGGCCTCGCGATGTCCACGATGGACATCATCAAGTTCTATGGCGGCTCGCCCGCGAACTTCCTCGACGTCGGCGGCGGCGCCACGGCGGAGAAGGTGACGGCGGCGTTCAAGATCATCACCTCCGACCCCGAGGTGAAGGCGATCTTCGTCAACAT
>DATLHR010000507.1:0-3192 GCA_035539815.1 Kofleriaceae bacterium | reverse complement strand
CGCGCCCGACAGATCACGAAGCTGCGCCGCAAAGAGCCGGAGTTCGAAGAGACGATGTTCGGCGGGCAGCGCATCAAGCGCCGGACGAAGTCGGAGCCTTCGCGATGAGCCCTCTAGACGAAGCCCGCGCCCTCGTTGGCGCAGACGGCCCCGCCGCGGAGCGCGTGGCGGCTGTGGTGGCGGAGCGCGACGACCTGCGCACCCGTCTCGCCGCGTACGAGTCGGCGAGCGTGGAGGCGTCGGCGGAGACGCTGGCGGCGCTGCGGCGGATGGACGCCGCAGCCGAGCACGCTGGCCGCGGCAGCTGTGAGCCGCTGCTCAGCGCGGAGACCGCCGCCGCCATCCGCGAGCACCTCCGATGGCTGACGACGCGGTACCAGCGCGAGCACGTCGGGCGCGAGCGGGCGGAGATGCAGCGGGACGTCGCACGCACCGAGCGTGACGTGCTCGAGATGCAGCTCGCCGACCAGCGCGCTGCGGCACGAGAGGCCCGCTCCCAGCGCGACCTCGCGATGACGTGGGGCGCGGAGATGACGGCCGAGGCTCGCTCGTTCGAAGAGTGCTGGCGCCTCCTGATGCGCGCGATGCCGCAGCTCACCAGCGATCGACACGAGGCCTTCGTGCAGCGTAACGAGGCCTTCGTGCAGCGTAACGCGGCCCTCGAGCGCGGCGTGCGCGCGGCTCTGTCGTGGGCAGCGCAGGCGTACCGCGACGGCCTCATGCCGGGCGACATCGAGGCGGCAGACGCGAGCGTCGTCGTCGCCCGCGAGCGTGAGACGGCCGAGCTTGGCGACCCTGGTGGCACGGCTCTCGCGGCTGGGCCGGCGCCCGCGACGTGCCCGCTGCGTGCGCAGGAGACGGCCGAGGAGGCGCCGCATCGCGTCGGCGACGCGTGGGAGTACACGGAGGGGGCGTCGCTCCACCGCGGGCCGTTCATCGTCGAGAGCGTGGAGGGCGACGGCGTGACGCGACCCGTGCAGATCCGCATGAGTGGCATCGTCGGCGCGCGTATCCCTGCGATGATGCGGGCGTCGGGCTGGCGCCGCGTCATCATCGCCGCCGCACGCGAGCGTGAGACGGAGCCGCTGACCGACGAGGGCGGCGCGTATTGCCTCGCATGCGAGGGCTGCGGCGAGTGCCCGATGACGGCACGTCTGTGCACGAAGTGCTGGGGCACCGGCAGCGCCGCCGAGCAGCCGCGGGCCGATCTCGGCGAGACCGACGCGGGCGAGGGGGAGTGATGGCGCTGACGCTGGGATCGCTGTTCAGCGGATGCGGCGGGCTCGACCTCGGCCTCGAACGCGCCGGCATGCGCGTCGTCTGGCAGTGCGAGATCGACGACTACGCGACGCGCGTGCTGGAGCGCCACTGGCCCGACGCGAAGCGCTACCGCGACGTGCGCGACATCGACGCGACGGCGGCTCGCGTTGACGTCATCTGCGGCGGATTTCCATGCGTAAACATCAGCAACGCCGGGAAGAAAGAGGGCATCGATGGAGAGCACTCCGGCCTCTGGCGAGAGTACGCCCGAATCGTCGGCCTACTTCGACCGCGGTTCGTCGTCGTGGAGAACGTCGCAGCTCTCGTTGCTCGAGGGCTCGACCGGGTCCTCGGTGACCTTGCCGCGCTCGGGTACGATGCGAGCTGGTCGTGTGTATCCGCGTGCGCCGTGGGTGCCACACACTCACGAGAGCGCCTGTTTCTCGTGGCATACTCCGACGGCGACAGCGAATCAGCTCGCGCCATCGATGAGGAAGTGGCCCGGCTGCCTGCGTATGCAGGAGCGCTGCGGGACGGGTGGGCTGCCGAGCCCCGAACTCTACGAATGGCTCATGGGTTTCCCCACGGGATGGACCGACTGCGGCTGATGGGGAACGCGGTCGTGCCGGCGCTCGCCGAGCTCGTCGGGCGCGTCGTCGTGGAGGCCGCATGACAGCGCTCCTGACGCCCGAGGAGGTCGCCGATCGCCTCAAGTGCAGCGTGCGGACGGCGCGCGAGGGGGCGACGTGAGCGTCGCGATCCCGAAGCTGCTCGACAGCGTCGCCGTGGCCGAGCTCGTCGGGTGCTCGCGTCGGCGAGCATACGAGCTGATCGAGTCCATCCCGGAGCACGTGCGCATCGGCGGCATGGTGCGCGTTCCCGACTACGCTCTCGCAAAGTTCATCGCCGAGGGCGGCGACAGGAAGACGAGGAAGAAGCGGTGGCCCGTCTCTACAAGCGCGGCAGGGTCTGGTGGACGTGGGGCTACTACGCCAACGGCGAGAAGTGGGTCGCCTCGACCCAGTGCCACGACAAGCAGGCCGCAGGACGAAAGGCCCTCGACCTCGAGCGACAGCGGACGCCTGTGGACCGAGCCGAGGTCGCGCCGCTCTCGATCGAGCAGGCCCTCAACGACGTGATCGCAGCTCGCGTCCGCGAAGCGAAGAGCGAGCACACCGTCGCGAACTACCGGCGCTGCGGCGGTCACCTCTGCCGCGTGCTCGGTGCCGACAAGGATGTGCACGAACTGACGCTCGCCGACCTCGAGCACTACATCGACGTCCGCCGCGAGAACGGGCGAGGGGAGGACGGCAAGGGCGAGCCGACGATGCGCAGCACCATCGACCTCGAGCTGCGCATCCTCAAGTCGGCGCTCGCGTACGCAACCAAGCACAAGCGCTACCGCGGGACGGTGGGCGACATCTGGCCGGCCGAGGCACTCAAGGGCGCGCACGTTCCGCACGAGCGCTACCTGACGCGCGAGGAGTACGTCGCCCTCCGTGGCGAGCTGCCGCGCGACCGGGCCGACTACCTCACCGCGTACGTGATGACCGGCGCGCGCCGGTCTGAAGTGTGGCGCATCCATGCGGAGCACGTGCACCTCGCGCGCAACACGATCCGCATCAAGGGAACGAAGACCGAGGGCGCCGACCGAATCGTGCCGATCGCGGCGGAGCTCCGCCCCATCGTCGAGCGGCGCCTCGAGACGTGCGGCAAGGGTCCGCTGTGGCCGGAGTGGGACGAGTGGCACGTGCTCGATCGCGCGTGCAAGCGGCTGAGCATCGAGGGCGCCTCGCCGAACGACCTGCGACGCACGTTCTGCTCGTGGCTTGCGCTCGCGAACGTGCCGCTGCTCGTGACCGTCAAGCTGATGGGCCACCGCTCGAGCAAGATGGTGGAGCGCGTCTACGCGCGCTTCGGATCCGACGACCT
>DATLHR010000506.1:0-4149 GCA_035539815.1 Kofleriaceae bacterium | reverse complement strand
GTCGACGACCCCGCGCTTGTCGCCGCACACGCGGCCACCCGCGATCGGGTGCGTGCGGCGAGCGCCGCCGCGAGTGCGGCCGCCGCGACCGCGGCGATGCCGGGCGAGCTCGAGGATCTCGGCGGCCCCATGCCCGAGGCGCCGGCGGGCTTCGATGCAGGCGAGCTCGCCCGCCTGCGCGCCGAGGTCCAGCAGCGCAAGGTCGAGCTGACCAAGTCGATGAGCGCCGCGCGCGAAGCCTCGATCCGGCTCGCGGAGCAGGCGAGCGCCGCCGCGGCGCGCGGCGACAGCGCCGAGGCCGCGCAGCTCGAGCGGCGCGCCGACCACGAGCGCCAGACCATGCACGCCCTGCTCGCCGAGCTCGCCACGCTCGAGACCGAGCTCGCGGAGCTCGAGCGCGTGAGCAAGTCGGTGCCCCGGGACCTCGGCGACGACTTCGGCGCGGGGGCGCGTCACACGTCGTCGAGCACGCCGCGCGCCGAGCCGTCCCCGCGCGAGCGGCCGCGCCCGTCGATCGACGACGCCCTCAGTGATCTCAAGCGCCGCGCCGGGACATCGGGGGCCTCGTCGAGCGCCCCACGTCCGTCGCAGGGCAAGCCGTCCGGCACCGCGTCGCGTCCCGCGTCGACCGTCGACGACGAGCTCGCCGCGCTCAAGCGCAAGATGGCCTCCGCGCCGAAGAAGAAATGATCCGCGCGGCGGTCGTCCTCGCGCTCGTCGGCGGCTGCACCGGTCAGCCGCACCCCAAGCCCGTGCCGCACAGCTCCGAGCCCGCACGTGCGGCGCCCGTGACGCCGACGCGCAAGCACTCCTCCCACGAGCACGCGCACGGCGCACACCCGCACGCGCGCGATGGCCATCATCACCACCCTCATCCGCACCCGCACCTCGATGGTCCCGGGCGTCATCACCACCCGTACTGACGCTAAAAAAATGTCGGGAGCGCGGTCGATCCTGGACGCGCTCGTTCGTCGCGTGGATGAACCCCACCCAGCCCGAGGAATCCACATGAAATACTTCACGTTCATCCGCCACGCCGAGCACGATCCCGCCACCATCAAGATTCCGCCTGCGCTGATGAACGCGATGAGCACGTTCATCGAGCGCAGCCAGCGCGAGGGCGTCCTCGTCGACACCGGCGGCTTCTTGCCGAGCAAGGATGGCGTGCTGATGCGCGTCGCCCGGGGCAAGCTGACCATCACCGATGGGCCGTTCACCGAGGCCAAGGAGGTGATCGGCGGCTGGGCGATCCTCCAGGGCTCGCGCGAGGTCGTGATGCGCGCGGCGACCGAGTTCGTCGAGCTCCACCGCGTCCACTGGCCGGAGTTCGAGTTCGAGTGCGAGGTGCGCCCCATGTTCGAGCCCGGCCAGGGCCCCGGCTGAGGGGTATGCTGCCCGTATGGGCTCCGCGGCGACGAACCTCTCGACGGTCAGCACGAAGATCACGAGCATCAACCCGGCGACCGGTGAGCCGCTCGGCGAGGTCCCGGATCAGACGCCCGCGGAAGTGCGCGCAGCCGTCGACGCGGCGCGGATCGCGCAAGCCGAGTGGGCGAAGGTCCCGATCGAGCTGCGCTGCAAGCGCGTGCGGCGGTTCGCCGAGGTGCTGATGGCGCGCGCCGACGAGGTCATCGAGCTGCTCTCGCGCGAGGGCGGCAAGACCCGTCAGGAAGCGCTAGGCATGGAGGTCATCGTCGTCGCCGACCTCGTGCGCTACTTCGCGAAGCACGCGCCCGCGATGCTCGCGCCCGAGCCGGTGCCGCTGCACCTGATGAAGCACCGCGCGAGCTATCTGCACTTCGTGCCGCGCGGCGTGGTCGGCATCATCGCGCCCTGGAACTTCCCGTTCTCGATCCCGATCGGCGAGGTCGTGATGTCGCTGATCGCGGGCAACGGCGTCGTGCTCAAGCCGTCCGAGGTCACGCCGCTGATCGCGCTCAAGGCGCGCGAGCTCTACCTCGCCGCGGATCTGCCGCCCGAGCTGTTTCAAGTCGTCACCGGCCGCGGCGCGACCGGCGCGGCGCTGATCGACAGCGGCATCGACTACTGCGTGTTCACCGGCTCGGTCGCCACCGGCAAGAAGGTCGCGGCCGCGTGCGGCGAGCGCCTCATCCCGTGCACGCTCGAGCTCGGCGGCAAGGCGCCTGCCGTCGTGTGCGCGGACGCGGACCTCGACCGCACCGCGCAGGCGATCACGTGGGGCGGGTTCGCGAACTCGGGCCAGGTGTGCGCCTCCGTCGAGCGGGTGTACGCCGTCGACGCCGTCCACGACGCGCTGGTCGCCAAGATCGTCGAGCTCGCGCGCTCGCTGCGTCAAGGCGATGCCGCGCAGGAGGTCGACGTCGGTGCGATGGCGTGGGATCGCCAGGTCGAGACGGTCGAGCGCCTCGTCGATGCGGCGGTCGCCGCGGGTGCGCGGGTCGAGGCCGGAGGCTCGCGCGGCCCGGGCCCGGGGCTGTTCTTCCAGCCGACCGTGCTGACGAATTGCACGCAGGACATGGACGTCATGCGCAAGGAGATCTTCGGCCCGGTGATCCCGATCATGCGCGTCGCCGACGACGACGAAGCCGTGCGCCTCGCCAACGACTCGCACCTCGGGCTGCTCGCGTACGTGTTCACCAAGGACCGCGAGCACGGCAAGCGCGTCGCCGAGCGCATCGCCGCCGGCACCGTGATGGTCAACGACGTGCTCTCGACCTACGCTTGTCCCGAGACGCCGTGGGGCGGGGTGAAGCAGTCGGGCATCGGCCGCACGCACTCGATCCACGGCCTCCGCGATCTGTGCGAGACCCGGCACGTCAACCACGACCGCGTCAGCCTCGCGCGCGAGGTGTGGTGGTACCCGTACAAGCAGGGGACGTTCCGCGGGCTCTTGCGCGCCGCGAAGCTGTTATTCGGCAAGCGTCCGTGGCAACGCTAAACTGACCGCGTGGGCCGCCTCGAAGACATCGCCGAGCGCAACCGCAACCCGCGCGCGCATCGCCGCGGGATGCGGACGAGCGTGCTGGTCGGCCTGTTCCTGCTGCTCGTCCTGTTCCTGATGATGTTCACCGACCTCGGTCTCTCGAAGGAGGCCACGGAAGCCAGGGACGCCGACCCCAGGCCGGGCGGGCGCGCGGTCCCGGTGCACCTCGGCACCCCGCGCAGCAAGTAGTCAGCGGCCGGAGCGGCCGTAACGATCTTCGAGGCGCACCACGTCGTCGAGCTCGGTCGTCGAGACCTCGAGCACGTCGGTGTCCTCGAGCGCGATCATGCGGTGGCGCAGTCCGGGCGTGATGTGCACGGGCTCGCGCGGGGCGAGCTCGCGCGAGCGCGGCTCCTCTCCCTCGTGGAAGTAGACGAGCTGCATGCGCCCGGTGAGGACCATGATGGTCTCGTCCTTCACGCGGTGGTACTGCAGCGACAGCGCCTCGCCCGCCTTGATGTGGAGGATCTTGCCGACGTATCGATCCGTCTTCGCCCAGATCAGCTCGTGGCCCCAGGGCTTGTCGACGACCGACATCGCTACTTCTTCGGCGCGGCCGAGGGCGTCGAAGAACCCGGCTGCGTCGCGCTCGGCTTGGGCGTGTCGAGCGTGCCGGTCGCCGTCGGATCGAGCTCCGTCGGCATCTCGACCTTGGGACGCGCGCCCGGAATCTCCTCGCGGCGGTCGACCTTTCCGTCGAAGTCGTCGTCATAGAGGATCGCGAGCAGGATGGTGTCCTTGTACTGCTCCCACAGATCGGGGTTGCCGTCGCCGTTGCGGTCCTGCTTGATGCTCGTGAGGTTGCCGCCGGAGTCGTAGACTTCCTTCACGTCGAACCGACCGTCGAAGTCGGTGTCGCGCTCGACCTCGGCGCGCTGGTTGACCTTCGTGTCGTAGATCGCCGACATGTCCCAGCGGCCGTCGAAGTCGACGTCGGCCTTCTCGAACAGGGTGTTGCCCTTGCGGTTGTAGGCGACGACCCAGTCCTTCTTGTTGTCGTAGTTGAAGTCGATCTGCTTGCAGGTCATGAACTCGATCTTCGTGCCGCCCTCGTCCTCGACCTTGTAGAGGCGCCACACGTCGGGTCGGTTGTCCTTGTTCAGATCGTAGGTGACGATGTTCTTGCCGTTGGTGTCGCACAGGGTCGGGTCGACCTTCGGCACCGTGGTGTCGGCCGTGTTGCT
>DATLHR010000505.1:0-27146 GCA_035539815.1 Kofleriaceae bacterium | reverse complement strand
CCCAGGAAGAGGTTGTTGCGCGCGTATTGCCGCGCGAACGTGACGGAGGCGTAGACCGCGAACGCGTCACCGTTCTTGACCACGGTGTTGTGCAGGATCACGTCGCCGATGGTTCCGTTGTGCAGCTTGAACGGGACCCCGACGACGTTGTAGCCGACGTTGCGGATGAAGTACGTCGGACCGCCGAAGCCGGGCTGCGAGCTCGCCATCTGGAACACGTTGGTGAACCGGTTGCGAATGACGCGGCAGTTGTGGACGCACGAGTCGGCCTCGATGCCATCGTCGGTGCACACACCGAGGTCGTTCTCGATGAAGTCGAGCGAGTACTGATCGGCGCCGCCCTCGCCGGGCTCTTGCGTCGACAGGCAGTCGCGGAAGCCGGTCACCTTGTTGTGCTCGACCACGTGACCGGGACCATTGACGCGGATGCCCTCACCGAGGTTCGCGCCCTGGTAGCCGAGGGAGGCTTCGATCCAGGTCGTCGGCCCGTTGACGCGGTTGTCGGCGATGTAGTTGTCCTCGGACCGCAGCGCCGCGTCGATGCCGTTGCCCGTCGTGCCGCCGGCGTTGATCACGTTGTTCATGATGGCCATGCCGGCGCTCGAGTTGAGCCGGATGCGGCCGTTCACCGTGAGCCCGACGAGGTGTACGTACTTGCGGCCCGAGACGACGACGTCGCCGCTGACCGTCACCGTCGCGCCCGCCTTCGCACGGATCACGATCGGCTTCGCGGCCGTGCCGTCCTTGGTCGGGGTGAAGCCGGCGTAGGTGCCGGCCGCGAGCTCGATGATGTCGCCGGGCAGCGCCGCGGAGAGCACGGAGCTCAGCGTCGAGGGCGTCGCGGCCTTGACCGGCGCCCCGGCCATCGGCGTCGGGATCGCTCGGGTCGTGAACGTCCCCGTGCGTAGCAGACAGCCGCCGTCGGGATCGAGCAGGAACAGCTCGACCTCGTAGGTCGTCGCGGGCTGGAGGTCGAACAAGCTGCCCGCGTGTCGATCGGTCCACGAGAAACCCTCGAGCGTGCCCGCGGGTGCGCGGCGAAGATCCATGCCGCGCTTCCACGCCGTCGCGCCCTGCACTCGATAGCGAACGCTCACCACACCGTTGGCGTTCGCGTCACCCGTGATCGGCCACAGGATCGTCGCGTTGCGCAGCGTCGGATGCGGGAACGACGGCGTCCCGGGGACCGTGCCGTTCGGCGCCGTGCCCGGACCGGTGTTGCCGGCGGGGCAGCTCGGCGGCGGGTCCATCGGCGGCGGGTCCATCGGCGGCGGGTCCATCGGTGACGCCCCGAGCGCGAGCACGCCCCATTTCGCGGGCGCGTTGAACGCGGTGAGCCCGGCGAAGTCGCGGGACGTCAGCGTCCCACCGGCGACATCGCGATCATTGAATGCGACGTCGAACCCGAGCTGTTGGCCCGCCGCCGGCGTGATGCCCAGCGACGCGAACGGAAGCTTCAGCTCGACGCGATAGCCGCCGCTGCGCGTCACCGCGCGCACGGTCGCGTTCGCGCTGTAGCCGTAGTCGGTCCACGCACGCGAATCCGCGACGAGCCCCGAAGGCGTGATGATCAGGTGGACGTCGTTCTGATCGGCCGTGCTCGAGCGATCGTTCGCCGCGTCGATCATCAGCTCCACGCCGTCGCCGTCCCACAGGTTGCTCTCGGCGCCGCTCGCGGGGAGCAGTGCCGCGTCGGTCACGTCGTACGCCACGTACAGCGCCTCCGCGTTCCACCCGGCGACCACCACCGCCGAGCCGCTGGGCCCGGTGATGGTCGTCGCTGCCAGCCCCGCGTACTCGTCGAGCGTACCGTCGATCGCCGGCGATGCCGCGAGCCACGAGGCGGTGTAGCTGGGTACCGCGGGCGGCGGCGCTCCCAGCGCGAGCCCGGCCCAGCTCGCCGGCGCGTTGAACCCGGTCAGCCCGGCGTAGTCCTTCGACGCCAGCGTCCCGCCCGCGACATCGCGATCGTTGAACGCCACGTCGAACCCGAGCTCCTTGCCCCCCGCCGGCGTGATGCCCAGCGACGCGAACGGAACCTTCATCTCGACGCGATAGCCGCCGGTCCGCGACACCACCCGCACGGTGGCGTTCGAGCTGTAGGCGTAGTCGGTCCACGCACGCGAATCCGAGAGCAGACCGGACGAGGTGATGATCAGGTGGTAGTCGTTCTGGTCGGCGGTGCTCGAGCGATCGCGGGCCGCGTCGATCATCAACTCGACGCCGTCGCCGTCCCACAGGTTGCTCTCGGCGCCCGTCGCGGGCAGCAGCGTCCCGTCGGTCACGTCGTAGGCCACGTACAACGCGGACGCGTCCCAACCGGCGCGCACGACCGCCGAGCCGCTCGCGCCGGTGAGCGTGATCGCCGGAAGCGACGCGTACTCGCCGAGCGAACCATCGATGGTGGGTGGTGTCGCGAGCCACGTGGCGCTGTAGCCCGGCACCAGGGCAGCCAGGGGATCGCCGGCGTCGACCGAAGGCTCGGTGTCCGCGGAGTTTACGGTGCACGCCGCGGACACCAGGGAGCCGGTGCCGGCCAGCGCGCAGAGGAAGGTGGAGAGCCGCATGTGCGCTCCCGAGTGCAGCCGATAGGCCAGCAATTCACGTCGTGATCACACAGACTTCGGCCGGGTCGGGGGATCGTTTCGGGGAGACCTCCTCCCCCGGGCTTGTAGCCTGGCGAGCACACCCCTACTGCATGGTAAAGAGGGCGCGTGTCCGGCAGTGACTCGCCCGAGACCCGAAGCGAGCCCGCGATCGCGCGGCGCAAGGCCGATCACCTCGAGGTGGCCGCCTCGGGGCGCGCCGACTTCACCCGGAGCACGCTGCTCGAGCACGTGCACCTCGTGCATCAAGCGCTGCCCGAGCTGGAGGTCGCTGGCATCGACCTCGCGACCGAGCTCGTGGGCAAGCGGCTCGCCGCGCCGCTGCTCATCACGGGCATGACCGGCGGCACGGCGGAGGCCACGGCGATCAACCGCGACCTCGCGCGCGCGGCGCAGGCGGCGGGCGTCGCGTTCGGCGTCGGCAGCCAGCGCGCGATGGACGAGCACCCCGAGCTCGCGGCGAGTTATCAGGTGCGGGACGTCGCGCCCGACGTCGTGCTGATCGGTAACGTCGGTGGTGTCCAGGCCAAGGCGATGGGCGCGGCCCGCGTCGTCGAGCTCGCCAAGCGGATCGGCGCCGATGCGATCGCGGTGCACCTCAATCCCGGCCAGGAGCTGATCCAGGATCACGGCGACCGCGACTTCCGCGGTGTGCGCGATGCGATCGCGCGCCTCGTCGACGCGTCGCCCCTGCCGGTGGTGGTGAAGGAGACGGGCTGCGGCCTGTCTCCCGCGGTCGCGCGCGAGCTCGCCGCGGCGGGCGTACACGCCGTCGACGTCGCGGGCGCGGGCGGCACGAGCTGGGTCGCCGTCGAGCAGCTGCGTGCAGCGCACGGTAGTGCGAGCGCATCGCTCGGCGCGGAGCTGTGGGACTGGGGGCTGCCGACGGCGGTCTCGGTCGTCGCGTGCGTGCGCTCGGGGCTGCCGACGATCGCGTCGGGTGGGCTGCGCAGCGGTTACGACGTCGCGCGTGCGATCGCGCTCGGCGCGCGACTCGGCGGGATGGCGGCCCCGATGTTGCGAGCACAGCGCGAGGGCGGCGAGGCTGCCGTGCGCGAGGCGATCGCGCGCGTCGTCGGCCCGATCCGCGCCGTGTGCTTGCTCGCCGGCTGCGCGCGCGTGCACGACCTCGCGCGCGCGCCGCGTCACCTCGGTGCGCCGCTGCGCGCGTTCCTCGACGATCTCGGGCTGTCATGACGGCGATCGGACTCGGCAAGATCATCCTGCTCGGCGAGCACGCCGTCGTGTACGGCTACCCTGCCCTCGCGGCCGCGCTCGATCGCGGCGTCGCGATCGCGGCGGTGCCCACGCCCGCGGGCGGATCGCTGCGCATCGACATCCCCGCGTGGAACCTGAAGGCGAAAGCCACCGACGACCACCCGGTCGCGCGCTCGCTCGAGGCGATCGCGGACGAGCTCGGCGTCGGCCGGCCCGCGGTCACGCTCGTCGGCGATGCGCAGATCCCACCCGGTGCGGGGCTCGGGTCGTCGGCGGCGCTGGCCGTCGCGGTCGCGCGCGCGCTGCTCGCGCACGACAAGCGGTCGGCCGATCACGCGACCGTCACGCGCGCCGCCGGGATCAGCGAGGATCTGATGCACGGGCGCGCGAGCGGCATCGACGTCGCGTTCGCGGCGAGCGGGGGCATCGGCGTGTATCGGCGCGCGACCGGAGTGCGCGCGTTCTCGACACCCGCGCTGCGCGTGCTCGTCGGGCCGAGCGGCGCACCACGCTCGACGTCGGCGATGGTCGACAAGGTCGCCGCCGCGACCAACGCGCTCGCCGACGACACTCGCCTGCGCGAGCTCGGCGGCCTCACCGACACCGGCACCGCGGCGCTCGTCGCACGCGACCTCGCCGGCGTCGGCGCCACGATGAACCGCGCGCACGAGGTGCTCGCGGGGCTCGGCGTCTCGACGCCACTGCTCGACTCGCTGTGCGACCTCGCGCGCGAGGCCGGCGCGCACGGCGCGAAGCTCACCGGCGCGGGCGGCGGCGGCGCGGTGATCGCGATCGCGCCGCGCGACAACGAGCAAGCCGTGCTCGCCGCGTGGAAGCGCGCCAACGTCACGGGCTTCGTCGCCACCATCGGAGGCGGCGCGTGAGCGAGGGGCGCGTGACGGAGGCAAGAGCGCGCGCGTGCGCGAACATCGCTCTCGTCAAGTACTGGGGCAAGCGCGACGCCGCGCGCAACCTGCCCGCCGCCGGCAGCCTGTCGCTCACGCTCGGCGCGCTCGTCACCGAGACCACGGTGCGCTTCGATCCGGGCCTGTCCGTCGACACGATGCAGCTCGACGACCTGCCGGCACGCCCCACCGATCTCGCGAAGGTGATCGCCTTCCTCGATCTCGTGCGCGCACAGGCCGGCATCACCACGCGCGCTCACGTCGCGAGCCGCAACCACTTCCCGACCGCATCCGGCCTCGCCTCGTCGGCCTCGGGCTACGCGGCCCTCGCCGTCGCGGCGACCACCGCCGCAGGCATCGCGATGTCGCCTCGCGCCCTGTCGCAGCTCGCCCGTCATGGCTCGGGCTCCGCCGCACGCTCGATCTACGGCGCGTTCGTGCGCATGCACGCCGGCCACGCCAACGATGGCAGCGACGCCTACGCGGAGCCGATCACGTCTCGCCTCGCGGATCGGGTGCGCATGGTGATCGCGGTCGTCGGCGGTGGCGCCCCCAAACCGCAGCTCTCGCGCGGCGCGATGGAGCACACCGCCGAGACCTCCCCCCTCTACCGCGCGTGGCTCGACGTCGTTCCCCACGACCTCGCCGTGGCCGAGGGCGCGCTCGCGGCCGCCGACCTCCCGGCGCTCGGCGCGATCGCCGAGGCCAACGCCCTCGCGATGCACGCGTCCGCGATCGCGGCGCGCCCCGCCATCATCTACTGGCAGCCGCCGACCCTCGCCCTGCTCGCCCTGGTCCGCGACCTCCGCGCGCGCGGCGCGTCCGCATGGGCCACGATGGACGCCGGCCCGCACGTGAAGATCCTCACCACGCTCGACGAGGCCGAGGCGATCGCCGACGCCGTACGCCGCGTCCCGGGCGTCACCGACGTCCTCATCTCGGGCCCCGGCCCCGGCGCAGGGACGGTTTCAACTTGACCAACTTGCGCCCCGGCTCTCTGCGAGCTCTCGACGCCGTCTCCACAACCCGATGGCATCGTACGCGGTGACCCGATGATCGCGACCGCGCCCGGCAAGCTGATCGTCACCGGCGAGTACGCCGTCCTCGACGGTGCGCCCGCGCTCGTGCTCGCGATCGATCGGCGCGCCGTCGCCCGCATCGCCACCGGCGCGCACGGCAGCTCCCCGTTCCTGCTCGCCGTCGCCGACGAGCTCGCCCGCCGGCGAGGCGCCGACGCTCCGGCGGCGCGGGCCGCACTCGCGATCAGGGTCGACTCGAGCGCCTGCTACGACGGGACGCTCAAGCTCGGACTCGGCTCGAGCGCCGCGGTCACGGTCGCGGCCACGGCCCTCGCGCTCGCCCACGAAATTAGGTCCGACCTAGTTTCTGCGCATGAAGTGCAGGAATTGAGGTCGGACCCAGTTTTTGCGCGCGAGGTGCTTTCGGTCGCGCTCGCCGCCCACGCATCCGCGCAAGGCGCAAAGGGTGCGCGCGGCTCCGGCGCGGATGTCGCCGCTGCGGTCCACGGCGGAGTCATCGAGTTCGCGGTGACTGCGCACGAAGACCCCGCCGGCTCGGTGCGTGTCGTGCGCAAGTCGTGGCCGGCGTCCGTGCGCTTGATCCCCTTCTTCACCGGCGTCGCCGCAGATACCGCGACGCTCGTCGCGACGGTCACCGCCGCGCGCGCCGCGAATCCGGTCGCGATCGATGCCGCGTTCACCGCGATCGCCGATGCGTCGCGCGCGGCCTCGGCCGCCGTCACCGCGCCGGCGGACCTCGCGGCGACCGCGTTGATCTCGGCGCTCGCGCTCGCGGGCTCCGCGATCGATCGGCTCGGGGTCGCTGCCGGGGTCGCCCTGGTGCCCGCCTGCGTGACCGCGGCGCGCTCGGCGATGTCCCGATTCGGGGGAACCGCGAAGACCACCGGCGCGGGCGGCGGTGACATCGGGATCGCCGCGATTCCCGCCGCAGCGGATGCAACGGCGGCGACCCGTGCACTCATCGAAGCAGGGTGCCGGCCGCTCGCGCTCTCCGTCGACAACGCGGGCGTGGACTTACGCCCGAACGCATCGTAAACACGAGGGTCCCCGTGTCCTCCCCATCCCGTTCTTCCCGGCTGACCGGCTTCTACAAGCAGAGCGTCGCCGAGCGTCGCCGGCGCCTGCTCGAGCTCGCCGGGCTGCCCGCGGAGGGGTTCGCCGCCGTGGACCCGGGCGCGCTCCCGCTCGATGTCGCCGACGGGATGATCGAGAACGTCGTGGGCACCTACGCCCTGCCGTTCGCGGTCGCCGTCAACTTCGTCGTGGACGGCGTCGAGACGTTGATCCCGATGGCGGTCGAGGAGCCGTCCGTGGTCGCCGCTGCGTCCAACGCCGCACGCATGGCACGTCCGCGCGGCTTCACGTCGACGAGCTCGCCGCCGGTGATGATCGGGCAGATCCAGATCACGCACGTGACCGACGTCGACGGTGGCGCCGCCCGCTTGCGCACCGCCGCCGACGACCTGGTCGCCGAGGCGCGCCGCCTCGTCCCGCGCCTCACCGAGCGCGGCGGCGGGCCGGTGGCGTTCGACGTCCGTATCCTCACGCGCGAGAGCGCCGACGGCGCGGTCCTCGTCGCGCACCTCCACGTCGACTGCCGCGACGCGATGGGCGCGAACCTCGTCAACACGCTGTGCGAGGCACTCGCAGATCGCGTCGCCGAGCTGGCCGGCGGCCGCCCCGGCCTGCGCATCCTGTCCAACCTCACCGACCAGCGCACCGTGACCGTGCGCTGCTCGATCGACGACGCGCAGCTCGCCAGCGAGGGTGCGGACGGTGCCGCCGTCCGCCGCGCGGTGGCCGCGGCGTCGCGGTTCGCCGAGCTCGATCCGTACCGCGCGTGCACCCACAACAAGGGCATCATGAACGGCATCGACGCCGTCCTCGTCGCGACGGGCCAGGACTGGCGCGCGGTCGAGGCCGGCGCGCACGCGTACGCCGCCCGTACCGGCGCCTATCGCCCGCTCGCCGTGTGGCGCGAGCGCGAGGGTGGGCTCGAGGGCGAGCTCGCGATGCCGCTCGCCGTCGGCACCGTCGGTGGGGCGCTCCACGTGCATCCGGGCGCCCGCCTCGCGCTCGAGCTCGCAGGCGCGCAGACCGCGGAGCGCCTCGCCGCGCTGTGCGGCGCCGCCGGGCTCGCGACCAACCTCGCCGCGTGCCGCGCACTCGCCACCGAAGGCATCCAGCGCGGCCACATGGCGCTCCATGCCCGCGGCCTCGCGCGCGCCGCAGGTGCCACCGGCGAGCTCGTCGATCGCGTGGCCGCCGAGCTCGCCGCCACCGGCGACGTCAAGGCCGACCGCGCCCGCGAGGTCTTCGCGCGCATGTGCGCATTGCTCGACTCAGGAGACTCACGATGATCCACCGTCTCGGCGTCCTTCGCTCGCCCGCTCTCGCCGTCCCGCTACCGCCGTCGCTCGAGCTCGACGCCTGCTACGGCTACTGCGAGGCGCTGGCCCGCGCGCGCCACCACAACTATCCAGTGGGCTCGATGTTCGCGCGCTCGCACCTGCGCAAGCACATCTTCGCGCTGTTCGCGTTCGCGCGCGCCGCCGACGACTTCGCCGACGAGAGCGCCTACGAGGGCCGCCGCAGCCGCGAGCTCGATCGCTGGGAGGAGCTGCTGCACGCCGCCTATCGCGGCCACGCCGAGCACCCGGTGTTCGTCGCGCTCGCCGACACCGTCGACAAGTTCGCGCTGCCGATCACGGAGTTCACCGAGCTACTGTCCGGCTTCCGGACAGACCTCGAGCGCCGCCGCTACGCCACGTTCGACGAGCTGCGCAGCTACACGCGCCAGGCCGCCGAGCCGGTCGGCCGCCTGCTGCTCTACATCGGCGGCTATCGCGCTCCCGAGCTGCACGCGTACGCCGAGGATCTGTCATCGGGGGTCGCGCTCGCGCGCCTGATCCAGGACATCCCCGCGGACTGGCAGCGCGGTCGCGTCTACTTGCCGGCCGAAGATCTTCGTCACTTCGGCGTCACCGAGGCCGACATCGCCCAGCGCCGCGCCACGCCCGCGGTCGCGGCGCTCGTCCGCTACGAGGTCGCGCGCGCTCGCTCGCTGTTCGCGCGCGCGCGTCCCCTGGTGGACATCGTCGGCGCCGATCTGGCCGTCGAGCTCGCGCTCACCTGGCACGGCGGCATGCGCATCCTCGACAAGATCGATGCGTATGGCGCGCGGACGTTCGTCGAGCGTCCCTCGCTCAACGTCACCGACAAGGCGCTCGCCCTCTCGCGCGCGATCCGCTGGCGCGGCGAGACCCTGCCGCCGCGTGGCTTCCACCTGCTGTCGCGCCTGCTCGATCGTTGATCGCCGTCAGGCGGCGATGCCGATGCGCTCGATGACGTCGTTCTCCGAGCGCGCGCTCACCGCGACCTGGTGGATGCGAACCGGCACGCCGACGAGTCGCAGGCCGACGCGGTAGTCATCGCCGTCGTCGCGCTGCCACACGCCGCAGGCGCGGAACCGATACGAGACGTCGCCGTCGTCGACGAGGATCTCGATGTGCTCGTCGCGTGCGATGTAGGGCGCGTTGCGGATCAGGAACCCGCCGGGCCCGATCTCGGTCAGCTCGACGCGATCGTTGATCCGATCGCCGCGCACGAGCGCCGTGAGCGCGACGCACTGGCGGCGGTACCTGCGCCCCATCTGGGTGTGGAGCTCCTCGCCGGCGGAGAACGCCGCCTCGAGCGACGTCACCTCCTCGATCTCCTCCCACTCGAGACCGACGCCCAGCTCGCACTTCCCGATCAGGGTGCGATAATGGAAGATGGTCTCGATGCGCATGCCCCAGGAGATAGCAGGGGCCATGCCACGGGTACCTCCGAGGTAACGGCGCGAAACATCGGTCTCCGCACCTCGGCCGGACGCCCCAGTTGCCGGGTGGTCCGTCACCAGGCGTGGTGGCGGGGCTACACAGGTCCGGCGGGGCCATCGTGCTAACCGCTGCACACCTCTCGTAAATCGAGGTATCCACACGAGCGATGGATCTGTTCGCCCAGAGCGCGAAAAAGCGCCAGGTCGGCCAGCCCCTCGCCGAGCGCATGCGGCCGCGCAGCCTCGGCGAGCTGGTCGGCCAGGCCCACCTGGTCGGGCCGGGCCGCATCCTCTCCAACCTGGGCCCCGGGCGCGCCCTCCCTTCCCTGATCCTCTATGGCCCGCCCGGCAGCGGGAAGACCACGCTGGCGCGCCTGCTCGGCGAGACGCTGCGCGCCGATCTGATCCAGCTGTCGGCGGTCGATGCCGGTGTGAAGGACGTGCGCGATGCGGTCGCCAAGGCCGCCGCGCGCCGCGATCAGTTCGGCGCGCGCACGCTGCTGTTCATCGACGAGATCCATCGGTTCAGCAAGACCCAGCAGGACGCGCTCCTGCCCCACGTCGAGGCCGGCACCGTCACGCTGATCGGCGCGACCACCGAGAACCCGAGCTTCGGCGTCGTCGCCGCCCTCCTCTCGCGGTGCCGCGTCGTCCGCCTCGAGCGGCTCGCCGATGACGAGCTGGGCCGGCTTGCGGCGCGCGCGGTCACCGATCGCGAGCGCGGCCTCGCCTCGCTCGACGTGACCCTCGACGACGAGGTCACCGCGCAGCTCGTCGCCGCCGCCGCCGGCGACGCCCGCCGCATGTACTCGGTGCTCGAGGTCGCCGCGGATCTCGCGCGCCGCGCGGCCGGTGACACGCCCGCCGCCCCGATCACCGCCGAGCACGTCGCCGAGGCCGCGCAGGGCCGCACCCTGCTCTACGACAAGGCCGGCGACGAGCACTACGGTGTGGTCAGCGTGTTCATCAAGAGCATGCGCGGCTCGGACCCCGACGCGGCCGTGTACTGGATGACCCGCATGCTCGAGGCCGGCGAGGATCCGCGCTTCGTCCTGCGCCGCATGGTGATCTTCGCGAGCGAGGACATCGGCAATGCGGATCCACAGGCGCTCGTCGTCGCGGTCAGCGCGCTCCAGGCCGTCGAGCTCGTCGGCCTGCCCGAGGGCGTGCTGCCGATGACGCAAGCGGTGACCTACCTCGCACTCGCGCCCAAATCAAACACCGCGCTCACCGCGTATGCGGCCGCGCGCAAGCTCGTGCGCGAGAAAGGCGCCCTCCCCGTCCCCGCGCGCTACCGCCCGGGGTCCACCGCGCTCGATCGCGCGGCCGGTCACGGCCAGGGTTACAAGTACCCGCACGACTTCGAGGGCAACTACGTCCCCGAGGACTACCTCCCCGACGAGCTGATCGGCGAGCGCATCTACGAGCCCACGCGGTCGGGCCACGAGGCCACGCTCGCCGATCGCCGCGCGGAGATCGAGGCACAGAAGGCCAGCGCGAAGCGCTGACTACCGACGGTGCTTGCCGTGCGCGCGCGGCTTGGCCTTCGCCTTCGCCGCCGACCGCTTCGCGGAGCGCATCTTCTTGGTCTTGGTCTTGTGGGCGCGCGTCTTCGCCTTGCTCGTGGTCGCGACCCGCTGCGATGCCTGGGTGCGCGCGGGACGGGCGAGAGAGGGGTCGACGATGTCACTCCAGTCGCTCGGCGCAGCCTCACCGACGTTGGCGAAGGCGAACAGCATGGCGACGGCGAGGATCGAGCGGCGTGCGCAGATTCCGAACATGGGCGCGCTCCTTTCGTCCGTTGCCGAGGAGCATTCTTCGTACCGGTTTCGTAGCCGCGCAACCCCACGACAACACGCGCACGCGCACCTCGGCGCGTGGGGGCCTGCTCACCAGGCTGGCCCTTCCCGCCGCTACTCGACCAGGTCGATGGCGCCCGGCGCGGCGTCCGGCGGTGGTGGAGGCGACGGCCGTTGGGGCTCCAACGGTTTTTCGGGGTACACGCACACCGCGAGCGCGTTGCAGGTCGGCTGCGCCCAGCAGCGAACGAGGCCGCGGACGTACGCTCCATCGGGATCGAGACACGCCACCTGGTGCACCTTACGCAGCTCGTCGGCGCTCGCATGCCCCGTCTCGGCGACCGTCTGCATGGCCGCCTTGCGGTCGAAGCCAAGCGACACGAACGACGCAACCATGAGCGCGTCCGTGCACGGGATCGCGCGCGGCGCGGTGGCATCGCACTGCTGCTCTTCGGACATCGCCGCGAACGCCGCGGGCTCCGGTGGCGGAGGAGGTGTGGATGCGCCTCCGCACGCGCCGAATAGCGCCACGAGAGCGAGCGTGAGCGTCTTCATCGCTGTCCCCCCCGGACGTCAGGTCGCGCCGCGGAGTCGCAACGAGCGCTACGCGAGCCGGATCCAGCGCGCCTTGGCGGACTCGATCTTCCCGCTGAACGACTGCGGGAAGTGGCGCTGCACGTAGGCGAACGCCTGCTGGATCAGCTCGCGGTCCACCTCTTGGGGCACTTCCATGTTCTGGTCGTGCGGGTCGGGGCGGATGCCGAGGCGCACGACCTCGGTGAGCCGAAGCACGTGCAGGCGGTTCACGAACAGCGCGTGCGCGATGCCGAGAAAGAGCTCCTCGGTGACGGGATCCATGGCCATAAGACGCACCGTACCTACCACGCCTGCGCCGCCCCTAAAAGCCCAATTCAGGGGGCTAACCCGGCGACATCACTTCTTCGTAGTCGCCGTCAGGCCCGCCAGGCGCGCGTTGGGCGTCATCGTGTAGCCCTCGACGTCGCGGTTGGTCAGGACGACGTTGTCCTCGTGCCACAGCGGCACGATGGGCACCTCGGCGGCGACGATGCGCTGGACCTCGTCGTAGATCCGCTTGCGCTTCACCGGATCGAGCTCGCGGCGGCCTTCGGTGGTCAAGCGATCCACGTCGGCGTTCTTGTAGCGCCAGCGGTTGCCGCCGTCCGGGTTGCTCTTGTCGGGGATGCGCGATGAGTGGAAGTACGTGAAGTAGAAATCGCCGTTGGTGATGTCGGACGTCTGCATCGACGCGATCTGGTAGCTGCCCTTCTTCACGTCGGCGAAGAACGTCGCGAACTCGAACGCGCGCACGTCGACCGCGATGCCGACCTCGGCCAGCTGCGCCGCGATCACGCGCGCGACCGAGACGCGGAACGCATCCGCGCTGGTCTTGTACGTGAGCGAGAACCGCGGGCGCGGGCCGTCGCCGTCGGGATCGGGGAGGCCGGCCTCGTCGAGCAGCCGCTTCGCGCGCGCGAGGTCGCGGTTCCACCGCGGCACGTCGGGGTTGTACGCGTGGTGGTTGGGCGGGATGAGCCCGGTCGCGAGCACGGCCCGCCCGCCGAACTTCGCCGCGATCAGCGCGGGACGATCGATCGCGAGCGCGATCGCCTGGCGCACGCGCAGGTCGCCGAGCGCCGCGTCGGCGTTGTTGAGCATCACGTAGGTGAGCAGGGCGCTCGGCGCGGAGTCGATGCGCACGCGCGGTCGCGCGGCGACCTCGTCGATGAGGTCGAGCCGCACGCCGTTCTGGATCAGATCTGCCGAGCCACCGACGAGCATCAGCAGGCGCGCGGAGGCGTCCTTGACGAACTTGATCTCGACGTGCGGCATCTTCGGCGCCGCGCCGAAGTAGTGCGGATTCACGTCGAGCAAGGCGTGCGTCGTGGTCAGCTCGCGCACCACGTAGGGCCCGGCGCCCTTGCCGCTCGAGGAGATGATGCCGAAATCGATGTCCGTCTCGAACGTCGCGAGCGGCTCGCGCAAATGGAACCGCACGAGGCGCTCGCTCGCCGGCTCGACGGACGTGAAGCGGTCGGCGAAGTTCTTGTGGAACAGGCTGTCGGAGCCTTCGCGGAGCACGGTCTCGTACGTGTACGCGACGTCCTTCGCCGTCACCGGTGCGCCGTCGGAGAACCGCGCGTCGGGCCGCAGCTCGACCTCCCACAGCGTGGGCGACATCATCTGCACGCGCGACGCGAGCTCGAGGCGGGGCGCGAGCGTGGGCGTGTCGACCGCGGTGAGGCCCGCGTGGACGAGCTTGGCCAGCTTGCCGTCGTAGTTCGAGATCGCGTAGCGCGGGTCGCTGCTCGAGACCGGATCCTGGATCACCACGACGAGCGTGTCGTCGGGCGTGCGGCGATCCTGCGGCGCGCACGCGGCGGCGAACATCACGGCGAGCGTGATAACGTTGCGGCGTGGGTGCTCGAGGCTCCGTGTCATGGTGTGGCGCGATCCTCCTCGCGATCGCCGCCGCCACGAGTATCGACACGCCCCGCGCGGCCTCGCAACCTTCCGACGACGACGACGGCTCCGCGGCCGGCAGCAACGGCAGCGCCGCCGGCAGCGGCAGCGCCAGTGGGGTCCTGCTCGCGCCGAGCGAGCCGACCATGCGGCGTGCGTGGCTCACCGAGAGGCTGACCGCCGCGACCACCAGCCGCCCCGCCCTCGCCGGCGCGAAGATCACCGCGGCCGTCCTCGATCTCGAGACCAACCAGCCGCTGTACCGGCTCGGCGGGGACGTGAAGCAGAACCTCGCGTCGAACGCCAAGCTGCTCACCTCCACGGCGGCGCTCGCCACGCTGGGCAACGGCTTCCGCTGGCGCACGGCGGTGTTCGCCGAGAAGCCGCCCGACGCGACCGGCACGATCCAGGGGGATCTCTACCTGCGCGGCCGCGGCGATCCGATGCTGTCCGCCGCACACCTCGAGGAGCTCGCGCAGGAGCTGTACGCGCGCGGCATCCGCACCATCGAGGGCAAGCTCGTCATCGACACCACGTACTTCGACGATCTCGTCGAGCCTCCCCACTTCGACGAGCAGCCCAAGGAGCGCGCCGGCTTCCGCGCACCGGTCGCGAGCCTCGGGGTCGCGCGCAGCGCCGCGACCGTGGTCGTGGTCGCCAACCCCGGCGGCAGCGCCGAGGTCACGCTGGAGCCGGACGCCGGTGATTACCTGCGGATCACCAAGCGCGAGGTCACGAGCATCACGCAGGGGCGCACGCGTCTGCGCGTCGACATCAAGCCCAAGCGAGATCACGTCGAGTACGAGGTGTCCGGACAGATCCGGGTCGGCGAAGGCAGCTGGGACTTTCGCCGTCGCGTCGACGAGCCCGCGCGGTTCGCCGGCGAGGTGTTCCGCCGCGCGCTGATCGCCCGGGGCATCACGATCCGCGAGCGCGGCTTGCCGGTCCGCCCGGTCCCGCCCACGGCGAAGCAGCTCGCCTTCCACGACAGTGCGCCGCTCGCCGAGATCGTGCGGTTCATGAACAAGACCTCCGACAACTACGTCGCCGAGTCGGTGCTCAAGACGCTCGGCGCCGAGACGCGCACCACGCCGGGCCCTGCGACCTGGGCCGACGGCCTCGCCGCGGTGCGCGCGTACCTCGCATCGATCGGGATCCCCGAAAGCTCCTACCGGATCGAGAACGGCTCCGGCTTGTTCTCGGCGACCGAGGTGTCTGCCGACCAGCTCGTCAAGCTGCTCGCGGCGGCACACGCGGATTATCGCGTCGGGCCCGATCTGCTCGGCTCGCTCCCGATCGGCGGCGCGGACGGCACGCTCGGCCGTCGCTGGTACGGGCAGCCCGCGCGCGGCCGCGTGCGCGCGAAGACCGGCACGCTCGACAAGGTGATCACGCTCTCCGGCTACGTCGCCGTCGACAGCAAGCGCCCCATCGCGTTCGCGATCCTGGTGAACGACATCCCCGCAGGTCAACGAGCGGCGGCGCGCGCGACGATCGACGACATGGTCAACGTGATCGCGGCATATCTCGGCGCGCGCTGACCTCCGCGCGTTGGTGCGCCCGCAAAGCTGGGACTTGCGATTGCTGGCGCTCTCCGACGGTGGTACCAACGTGACCAAGAAAAGGAGTCACGCACATGGCCGAGCTCAAGGGCAGCAAGACGCACGCAAACCTCAAGGACGCCTTCGCGGGCGAGTCGCAGGCGAACCGTCGTTACCTCTACTTCGCCAAGGTCGCGGACGTCGAAGGTCAGCCCGACATCGCCGGCCTGTTCCGCGACACCGCCGAGGGCGAGACCGGCCACGCGCACGGCCACCTCGACTACCTGAAGCGCGTCGGCGACCCGGCGACGGGCGAGCCGATCGGCGACACCGTCAAGAACCTCAAGGCGTCGATCGCCGGCGAGACCTACGAGTACACGCAGATGTACCCGTCGTTCGCCAAGACGGCGCGCGAGGAGGGCTTCGAGGAGATCGCCGAGTGGTTCGAGACCCTGGCTCGCGCCGAGCGCTCGCACGCCGGCCGGTTCCAGAAGGGCCTCGACTCGATCGCCAAGTAGTCGATCTGATCGATTCCGGTCCGGGCGCTCTCTTCGCGGAGGGCGCCCGGTCGCGTTTTCGGAGCACTGCTTGGTCAGCGTCGAGGGACCGGGCCTCCGACGGTGGTGGCAGATCGAGGACGCGTCGACCTCAGAGCGGCACGAGGACGCCGGTGATGTCCCACTCGGCGATCAGCTCACGCTGGCCGTGGCGGTACACCTTGGTGTGCACGCGCCCCGAGCCGAGCGAGAGCTCGAACAGCGGCCGCTCGCACAGCGCGTAGATCCTGCCGTCCGGATCGACGATGACGTCGCGGACCGTCTTGAGCGCGTTGCCATGCTCCACGAGCCGCATCTCGACGTCGACGCGCGAGACGTCGGGCAGCCCGAGCACCAGCGAGGTGCACACGAGGCGCGAGTCGCGCGGGAACTCGACCCGATAGGTACCGGGCGGCCCGATCTCCGTCAGCGAGAGAGATTCGCCACGCGCGCGCAGCGCGTCGATATGCGAGCGCAGGACGCCCATGTCGAACGTGCCGTGGTCTGCGAGCACCGCGCCCGTGCGGGCGAGCGCGTCGAGGAACGCGACCTCGGGATCGTCGGGCGCATCGAACATCGCCTCCTCGAAGGCGTCGAGCGCGGGTCCCTCGGCGAGCTCGCCGGTGAGGTAGCCATCGAGGTCGAGCAGCCGCGTCATGCGCGCGCGTCCTCGTAGAACGTCTTGCCGCTCATGCAGGTGCGCAGCGCTTCGAGCGCGCGATGACGAACGACGCGCACGTTCCCCTCGCTCATCTCGAGACGCACGCCGATCTCCGCGGCGGACTCGCCGAGCACGAATGCATGCTTGATGACATCGCGCGAGCGCTGCGAGATCTGGCTCAAGCAGTCCTCGAGCAACGCGAGCTGGTACTTCGCGAGCTCGGGGTTGTCCTCCAGCGGCGCGAGCGCGTCGCCGAACTGCTGCCACAGCTCCGAGCGGCGCTCCGCGAGGCGTGCACGCTCGCGCGCGACGTTCTTGCAGATGCCGAGCACGAAGCCGCCGGTGCGCTCGGGCTCCGTGATCGCGCCGGTCCGCACCGCCTGCACGAACCTCAGGAACACGTCCTGCGCGAACTCGTCGACGGCGTCGGCGGTCTTGAGCCGCCGGCGCGCGAACGTCCGCACCACGGCGGCGAACCGCGCGACGAGGGCGCCTTCGGACTGCCGATCCCCCGCACGGGCCGCCGCGATCAACGCGGGGATCGAGGGCTGATCACGTAAGCCATCGGACAGCGCGACCATTTGCGACGACCACCCTAGCAAAAAAATCCCGTAACGGAATCCTCCGTCGGAGCACTTCGCCGGGCATGAAGAAGATCCTGAAGCGCATCGCGATCGCGCTCACGGTGCTCCTCGTGCTCGGCACGGCGGGCCTCGCCATCGCCGTGAAGGTCCGCGAGAACCGTACGTTCGACGCTCCCTACCCCGACATCCACGCCTCCACCGATCCCGCGGTGATCGAGCGCGGTCGCTACCTCGCGCACGGTCCCGCGCACTGCGTCGACTGTCACGCCGAGCCGGGCCAGCCCGCGACGGAGCAGCCGCACCTCTCCGGTGGCACCGCCTTCCACCTGCCGGTCGGCACGTTCTACGTGGCCAACATCACTCCGGATCCGGTGACCGGCATCGGCCGCTACAACGATGGCGAGATCGCGCGCGCCCTGCGCTACGGCGTGCATCCGAGCGGCCGCGCGATGCTCCCCTTCATGCCGTTCGCGGAGCTCGCGGACGACGACCTCACGGCCGTGATCTCGTACCTGCGCTCGCGGCCGCCGATGCAGCACGAGGTCCCCGCGCACGACGTGAATCTGCTCGGCCGCTTCGTGAAGGCGTTCATCCTCGAGCCCACGGGACCGAAGCACCCGGTCCCGGCCACCGTCGAGAAGGGCGCGACCGTCGCGTACGGCAAGTACCTCGCCAACAACGTCGCGAACTGCGTCGGCTGTCACACCAAGCGGAGCAAGCGCACCGGCGCGCCGATCGGCGAGCTGTTCGCCGGCGGCATGGAGGTCGAGTCCCACATCGACGGCTCGACGTTCGTGACGCCGAACCTCACGCCCGATCCGACGAGCGGTCACATCTACGCATGGTCGGAGGAGCAGTTCCTCGCGCGGTTCCGCCACGCGGTCGCGACGCCGAGCCCGATGCCGTGGCGATCGTTCAGCACGATGTCCGACGACGATCTCCGCGCGCTGTACCGCTACCTGCGCTCGCTGCCTCCCATCAACACGCGCGAGGGGGCCTGAGATGACGCCCCTGGTCATCGGCGGCGCCGTCGGTGCGACGAGCTGGATCGGATCTCGCTGCGCCGAGGTGTGGAGCGCCACGGCCGCGACGACAGCCCTTCTCGTGCGCCCGCCCCGGACCTACGAGGCCTACGTGGCCGAGGTCGCCGCGCGCCAGATCGGTAGCGCGCGGATGTCCCCATGAGCTGACGCCGCGTTACCATCGGGGTAGATCCTCGGCATGAGCCTGGTCCGCCCCATCACTCGGTTCGACATCAAAGGCCCCGCGCTGTACGCGCAGATCCGTGATGACTACCGCAATCGCGTGATCGCGCTGAAGCGCGCGCGCCGCGTGGTCATCGGCGACAAGGTCGAGATCGTGTTCGACAATCGCCACACCCTGACGATGCAGATCGAGGAGATCCTGCGCCTCGAGAACCTGACGCGCGAAGATCAGATCGCGGCCGAGATCGCACTGACCAACCAGCTGATGCCGACGGAGAGCTCGCTCGCGGCCACGCTGTTCGTGCCATTGCCGCAGGACGAGCACATCAAGGAGAAGCTGCGCGACCTGGTCGGGCTCGACGAGCACGTCGTGCTCCACATCGGACCGCACACCATCCGCGCGGCGTTCGAGCAGGGCCGCGGCACCGAAGACAGGATCTCCGCCGTCCAGTACATGCGGTTTCCGCTGACGGCCGAGGCGCGCGCCGCGCTGGTCGCCCCGGGCACGCCGCTGCGGATCGTGATCGACCACCCGAACTATCGCTACGATGTCGCGTGCAGCGAGGAGCTGCGCGCATCGCTCGCGGGGGACTATGCATAGAGCACTCGTGGTGGTCATCGCGCTCGCCGGTTGTGGCGGGCGCCAGCGGCAGGCGAACGCGGAGATGCAGGAGTTCCGCTGCAAGGACCGGTTCGCGATCTACACCGTGAAGCATCACATCGGCGGCGAGCTCGGCGTCCAACTGGACTGCGCGGATGCGGGGCCGCGGATCCAGCGCTGGCGCGTCACCGAGGACGGCACGCGCACCGAGGACGCACGCGGCATGACGCCGGGCGAGTTCGACAAGGTGTGGGGCGAGATCGACTCGAGCGGCTGGGCGTACCTCAAGGACTGCACGACCGGCTCGCTCGGCGAGAAGGATCCGCTCTATCAGTTCCGCATGAGCGACGACACGCAACAGGGCGAGTTCAAGTGTCAGTCGACGACGGTGCCATTCCCGTACAACACGATCGTCGATTCGCTCGACATGGCCGCTTCGCAGGGCCGCAAGCAGCTCGGTGACGACGAGCCCACGGACCTCAAGCAGTACGAGCACAAGGACAAGCAGAGGTGAGTGACGGGCCGTTAGCCGGCAGCACCGCGGTCGTGACCGGCGCGAGCCGGGGCATCGGCCGCGCGATCGCGATGCGGCTCGCGGCCGCCGGCGCCGAGGTCGCGCTGTGGGCGCGTGACCTCGCGGCTCTCCGCACCGTCCAGTCCGAGATCGAACGACTCGGTGGCCGCGCGCAGGTGTTCGTCGTGGACGTGACGGACCCAGCGACGATCAACGACGCCGCGAGCGTCGTGCGCACCACGATGGCGCCCGTCCGCATCCTGGTCAACAACGCCGGCGCGGTCGTGCGCGAGCAGGCCGCCGCGACCACCGACGACGCGTGGCGCCACATCATGGCCGTCAACCTCGACGGCACGTTCTACGTCACGCGTGCATTCCTCCCCGACCTGACCCGCAGTGGCGGCCGCGTGATCAACATCGCGTCGATCTCGGGACGCGAAGGCACCGCGATGCTCACGGCGTATTGCGCGGCAAAACACGGCGTCGTTGGCTTCACGCGTGCGCTTGCCGAGGAGCTTCGCACTGCTAAGGTGTGCGTGAATGCGATCTGCCCGGGTAGCGTCGATACGGCGATGCTCCGCGAAGGCTTGCCCGGAGCGACGCCGGACATGAGTCCGGACGACATCGCATCGACGGCGGTGTTCCTGGCAACACCGCCACCGCACGGCGCACCGCACGCCCTTACCGGTGCGTGCATTGACGTGTTCGGCTAAGGACGCGCCATGGACGAGACAGCCTTCGACTCCGCCGTGCTGTCCGCCCTGCCGATCTTCCCGTTGCCGAACTGCGTCCTCTTGCCCGGCGGCATCCTCCCACTCCACGTGTTCGAGCCGCGCTATCGTGACCTCACGCGAGATTGCCTGGCGAGCCATCACTTCATGGCCATCGCACGCCTCAGGCCCGGGTACGAGTCGTCCTACTACGGTCGCCCACCCGTGTACGAGCGCTGCGGCGTCGGCCAGATCATCTGCTCCGACGAGCTCCCCGACGGCCGCTTCGCGCTGCTGCTTCGCGGCGTCGGCCGCATCGAGATCGCGCGCGAGCTCCCGGCCGAGCGCACCTATCGGCAGGTCGAAGCGCGCAGGCTCGACGACACGAACGTGGATCCCGCCGAGGCGCGCGACCACCACCACAAGCTCATCAACCTGTGCGATCGCCTCGCCGAGGTCATCGACTCGGGTGGCCCGCAGCTCCGCGATCTCGCGCGCGGCTTCCGCACGCCGGGCGCGTGTGCCGACGCCGTCGCCGCCGCGCTCATCATGGATGCCGACGCGCGCCAGGAGCTCCTCGAAGCGTGCGATCCGATGGTTCGCCTGCAGCGCACGCTCGGTCACGTGAGCCACTTGCTCTGTCAGCTCGCGCCCTGCGACGGCTCCGTGAACTGAGAGCCGCCGACCCGGGATGCGGTGCCGACTGCGGCCTCGATGGCGGCTGCGGGCTCCGCTGCGGCTATCGCTGCGGCGGTGGTGCTGGTTGCGGTTGTGGTGGTGGCTGCGGCTGCGGTTGCGGTTGCGGTTGCGGTGGATAGCCGGGCTGCGGCGGCGGATAGCCCTGCGGCGGTGGATAGCCCTGCGGCGGTGGATAGCCCTGCGGCGGTGGATAGCCCTGCGGCGGCGGATAGCCCTGCGGCGGCGGGTAGCCCTGCGCCGGCGGATAGCCGTACGGAGCTTGCCCTTGCGGATACGCGGCGAGATAGGCCGCGTGGGACTCCTTGCAAGCCTGCGTGCGGCGGAAACCGACGACGGCGCTCGCGCCCGCGACCGCGGCGAGCACGGCCGAGGAGATCACGAGCCCGGTGCGATCCTCCTCGGTCTGGTCGGGCTCGGGGTCGTTGGTCGCGACGCCGATCGCGGCGGCGCCGTAAAGGAGCGCGAGCCCACCGTCGACGAAGGGCCAGTAGCTCGCCTCCGTGCAGTCGGACCATGCGCGCGGCGGCGTGCCGGTCTCCGACGGGCCACGCACGAACAGCAACGAGCAGCCGGTGGCCGAGAGCACCGTGGAGAGCGCCGTCGCGAGCGCGACGGTCCGGAACGAATGGACCATACGAACCAGCATCGCCGTGATCGATGTGGCAAAGCCGGGTCGATCGGTCGCCTCACGCTGGCCGTACGTAGCTACGAGCCGTGCGCCTTGGGAGCGGCCACGCGATAGCCCTCCTTCTTCTTCTGCGCCGCGCGCTTCTCGGCTTCGGCGCGCGCCGCGGCGGCGCTGCCGCTGTCCACCATGCGCACCTGCCCTGACGTGCCGACCTTGCCGAACCGCGTGATGTGCATCGAACCGCGCACCTCGATCTCCCAGAACTTGCCGTCCGCGTGCTCGAGCCGCTCGCGAAACACCTTCGCGTCGTCGGTCGCCGAGGCGGGTGTCGGCCTCGGCGCGGGTGCCGGCGGCCGCGTGACGAACAGCGTCGTCGGCTGTCCGGGAATCGGCGCCGCGCGTTCGATCTTGTCGGCCTGCATCGCGACGACGCTGGGCGTGATGGGGCGATCGAGCTTGGTCGGCCGCAGGTCCGAGCTGATGCTGCGCCGGGTGCCTTTCGCGAGCACCGGGATCCCGGACGGCAGCGCGACGTCGTGGCGCTCGACGACGAACGACGGGAAGCGCGGCACGCCGTCCGCGGTGAGCTCCTGGTAGCGAAACGTGATCACCGCGCCGATCGCCGGTGGCGATGCGCGCTCCGCGTCGGAGAACCCGGTGCCCACGTTGAACGTCACGCCGCTCGGCAGCTGACAGACGAGCGCGCCGAGCCGCCCCTGGTGCTTGCCGGCGCCGGGCGCGTGGCCGATCACGCGCGCTTCCGCGTCATGGAACGTCTTTACCTTGAGCAGGGATGTCGAACGCCCGACCGCGTACAAAGAGCCCGCCTCGCGCAACATCAAGCCTTCGCCGCCGAGCGCCTCCACGCGCGCGAGCTCCGCGCGCAGGTGATCGAAGCTCTCGCACTTGACGTGCTCGAGCACGCGCACGTGCGCGCCCGCCGCCGCGAGCAACGACGATGCCGCCGCGAGGCGATCCTCGAACGTCCCCTCCATCGACGGCGCGTCGAACACGACGTACGAGATCGCGGTCCACTCGTCGGCGCCCGACCTCACGACGCCGTTGGTGCGTTGGAACTGCTTGCGGCCGATCCACAGCTCGCCGTCGAGGGGCACGCGCGGCAGCCCCTCGGTGAACCATGCCGGCGCGGGGAACGCGTTGCCGAGCCGGGAGATCAGACCGTGGCCGTCCCAGTAGGCGCGCACGCCGTCGAGCTTCTCGCTCATCCACCAGCCGGCCGGGTCATGATCGGTCTGCCACTTCTGCGCGAGCAGGATCGGCGGCGCGGTGTCCTTCTTCACCGCTTGCGCGCGTCCGCCGCCTGCGCGCGGCGGCGCGCTCCCCACGCGCGCCGTCTCCGCGTCGTCGCCGAGGTAGCCGCGCAGATGCTTGCAGGTGCGGCGATCGAGCGTGGCGCCCTGGTTGCGCCACGCGGGGCACGTGCACGTGTAGATGTCGCCCCGACGCGACACCGTGTACGTGCTGCTCGCCCCCTGGACCTCGACTTCCTCTCCGTCCGCGAGCGTACGCGCGCTCATCGCGCTCGATCTTACTTGATCACGGCGAGGCGCGGCGATCGCTTCGGCTTGCTCAGCACGGAGCCCGCGATCTTGAGCGCGGCCTTGGTCGCGATGTCCATGAACCGCATCGCGTTCTCCGAGTCCGGGCTCGCCTGCACGATCGGCACGCCGGCATCACCACCGAAGCGAATGCGCGTATCGATTGGAATCTCGCCGAAGAACTCGGTGCCGACCTCCTGCGCCAGGCGCTTACCGCCACCGTGGCTGAAGATCTCGTCCGTGTGCCCACATGCAGGGCACTTGTAGTAGCTCATGTTCTCGACGATCCCGAGGATCGGGATCTCGACCTTCTCGAACATCGCGATGCCCTTCACGACGTCGACGATCGAGACCTCCTGCGGCGTGGTGACCATCACGGCGCCGGCGATCGGGATCAACTGCGACAGCGAGAGCTGCACGTCACCGGTGCCGGGCGGCAGATCGCACACGAGGTAGTCGAGGTCACCCCACTCGACGTCGCCGAGGAACTGCTGCAGCAGGCGGTGCACCATCGGCCCGCGCCACACGACGGCTTCTTCCTTGTCGACGAAGAATCCGACCGAGATCACCTTGAGTCCCTGGTGGACCGCCGGGATGATCTTCGAGTCCTTGCTCGCCGACGCCGGGACCTCGGGCGTGCCGAGCATCGTCGGGATCGACGGGCCGAACACGTCGGCGTCGAGGAGGCCCACCTTCGCGCCCTGCCGCGCGAGTGAGAGCGCGAGGTTGACCGCGACGGTCGACTTGCCCACGCCGCCCTTGCCCGCGGCCACCGCGATCACGTTCTTCGGCCCCTTGAGCACGGCCTTGTCGCTCGGCGCCGGCAGGAACGCCGTCGACACCTCGGCGACCACGTTCACGCGCTTCGCGCCGATGTCCTTGAGCGCCTTCTCGATCGCGACCTGCAGCTCGCGCCGCTTGGCGAGCGGATAGGCGTGGGTCGGGATGTCGAGCCTGACGAGGACGTCGTCGCCCTGGAGCTCGACCCCGCGCAAGATGCGGTAGCTGACGATGTCGTGCCCGAGCGCCGGGTCGATGACCTTGGCGAGGGCTTCCTTGACGCTGGTTTCGTTCATTCGATCCTCTCGGTGCTCAAGCGAGGTGCCCGAGCTTCGTCTTCTTCGCGTTGAGATACCCCGCGCTGTGCTCGGTCGAGCCCACCCAGTGAGATTCCTGCGCCTCGACCTTCATCCCCGCGGTCTCGAGTCCGGCGATCTTCTGCGGGTTGTTCGTCATCAGCCGAACGCTGGTGACGCCCAGATCGCGGAGGATGCCGGCCGCGAGGTCGTACGAGCGAAGATCGGCCTCGAACCCGAGCGCGAGGTTCGCGTCGACGGTGTCCGCGCCGTCGTCCTGCAGCTGATAGGCGGCGACCTTGTTGCCGAGCCCGATACCGCGGCCCTCTTGCACCAGGTAGACGAGCACGCCGCGGCCCTCCTGGCCGATGCGCGCGAGCGCAGCATCGAGCTGCGCGCGGCAATCGCAGCGCAGGCTGCCGAGCACCTCGCCGGTGAAGCATGACGAGTGGACGCGCGCGAGCACGGCCTCGCCGGTCACGTCGCCGAGCACCATCGCGACGTGCTCCTCCGGTCCGAGTCCCACCACGCTCGCCCCGGCCCCTCCGGGGCTGCCCGTCCGGTACACCACGACTCGGAACTCGCCGTTCGGGGTGGGGAGTCGAGCCTCGGAGTACCGCGTAATCATGGGGATGGGCGTGTATGGCTTTGTGCAGCGCCCTTGTCAATCGACGCCGGGGACGGACGATCCATCGCGACGTCCGGTCGCGCACGCATGCTAAGGTGCGCGCACCATGGCAGTCCGCCCCGTCGTCGTCTGGCCCGACGAACGCCTTCGTCAGCCCTCGGTCGCGATCACCGCGATCGACGACTCGGTGCGCGCGCTCTACCAGGACCTCGTCGACTCGATGTACGCCGAGAACGGGCTCGGCATTGCGGCGCTCCAGCTCGGCGACGCCCGTCGCATGTTCATCGTCGAGCCCAAGCTCGCGGGCCGCGCCGAGAACGATCCGCCACTCGCGTTCATCAACCCGGAGATCCTCGAGACCTCGGACGCGCAGCAGGACAGCGAAGAAGGCTGCCTGTCGTTCCCGGACGTCTACATCAAGGTGAAGCGGCCGCTGCGCGCCAAGGTCCGCGCGATGGACATCGACGGCAAGACGTTCGAGATCGAGGGCGAAGGCCTGCTCGCGCGCTGCCTGCTCCACGAGTACGACCACCTCAGCGGCAAGCTGCTCGTCGACTTCGCGGGTCCGCTCAAGAAGCAGATGATCAAGAAGAAGATGATGAAGGTGAAGAAGGGGATGGACGAGGCCGCCGAGGACGCCGAGGCTTAGTAAGTTTCGCGCATGACAGATGACCCAGGTCGCCTCGCTTCGCTGCGCGATGATCCGCGTCGCTCCGCTTCGCTGCCCGATTGCGTGTTCGTGCGCGGCCTGGAGTTCGAAGGCAACCACGGCTACACGGCCGCCGAGCGCCGCGGGACGCGCCGGTTCCGCGTGAACCTGACGCTCGAGCTGCCGCTCACAGAGGCCGCCGCGTCCGACAAGATCGCCGACACCGTCGACTACTGGAAGGTGAGCGAGGTCGTCGTCGGGATCGGGACGAAGTCGACGTTCAAGCTGCTCGAGGCGCTCGCCGGAAGGATCGGGGGCAAGATCCAGGAGCTGTATCCGCGCGCGCAGGTGGTGATCGAGCTGGAGAAGCTCGCACCGCCCTGCCCCGGCGTACCCGCGGCGTGCGGCGTGCGGCTCGTGCTGCCGGCGGTCGCCCCTTGAGCGTGTTCACGTATGCGACGCCGGTGCGCTTCGCCGACGTCGATCATGCGGGCATCGTCTATTACCCGCGGTTCTTTCACTTCTTTCACCTCGCGTTCGAGGAGCTGTGGCGGGCGAGGATCGGCGCACGCGCGTACTCGCAGCTGATCGATCGCGATGGTGTCGGGTTCCCTGCGGTCCACGCGGAGTGCGACTTCAAGGGGCCGCTCGCGTTCGGCGACATCGCCGAGATCGAGCTCGGCGTGGCGCGGCTCGGCGCCAGGTCGATCACCTTTCGTTACCGTGTGTACCGCGCGGCCGACGACGAGCGCGAGCGCTCGCTGTGCGCGGAAGGCCAGGTGGTGACCGCTGTCGTCGATCTCGCGAAGTTCGCGGCGATCGCGGTTCCCGAGCGCGTCGTTGCGATGCTCGCGGATCTCGTCGAGCCCGCGATCTGAGGGCCCACCCCTTGCAACTTTTGGTTCCGGACAGTGCGGTTTCTCGCTTTACCGCGCTCGGTCCCCGTACTAAGTCCGTGACCCATGCTCGAGCGTGACCCCAAGACTCTGGCCCGGCTGCAGGTGGTCGTCACCGCACTGATCGAGCACCGTGTCGCGACCTCCCTGGTCGACGTCGAGCGGGCGCTCGCGCGATGGCGCAGCGGATCGCACAGCGCCCTCGCCGCCCACGGCGCCGTGCTCCGCCATGCCGCGCGCTGCGAGCGCACGGTCGAGCGGGTCACCGCCGCCGCGGGCGACAGGCCCGAGGGCATCTTGCGCGATGCGGTCGATGCCGGCCTGATGGCCGAGGACGAGTTCGTGCAGCTCGTGGGCAAGCCGTCGGCGGAGATCCCGTCGATCGAGGCGTTGCGCGACGAGGACGACGCGAGCGCGCCGGACAAGCGCCGCACGCTCGAGCAGCTGCTCGCACGCGGGCCCGTGCTCGTGCACGTCGACGCGCGGCGCGCCGAGGTCGCCGTGCCGCCGCGGTTCCGTGCGGACCCGAGCCTCGTGCTCCGGTTCGGCTACAACCTGAACCCCGCGATCGGCGACCTCGTCGTCGACGATGAGGCGATCGCCGGAACGCTGACGTTCGCCGGCCAGCCGTTCCGCTGCGTGCTGCCGTGGACGGCGGTCTACGCCGCGATGGTCGAGGGCGAGCAGCGCGGCACGGTGTGGCCCGAGGACGTCCCCGAGGACGTGCTCACCGGTAGCGGCGAAGCGCCTGCCGCGGTCCCGCCCCCTGCCGCTGCGCCGGCGCCGGCGC
>DATLHR010000504.1:0-3521 GCA_035539815.1 Kofleriaceae bacterium | reverse complement strand
GGCGAGAACACGCGCCGCTCGGGCTTCGGGATGGAGCTGCCATTCGATCTTCCGTTCCGCGTCGCCGCGAAGACCGGGACGGCGCGCGGCTTCGCGGACACCTGGGCGATCGCCGCGACCGAGGAAGTCCTCGTCGGCGCGTGGGCCGGCACGTTCGACGGCACGCCGACGCAGGGGATCGTCGGCATGGACGCCGCGGCACCGCTCGCGCGCGACGCGTTGCTCGCGGTCGCACAGACCACCGCCACGCCGCTCACGCTGCCCTCCCGTCCCACGACGATCGTCGAGATCGACGTGTGCGCGACCTCGGGCATGAAGCCGCACGGCCGCTGCCCCGTGATCTCGGATTACGCAGTGCGCGGCCGCGAGCCCACCACCGTCGACACCTGGCACGACGTCGACGGCGCGATCCGCTATCCCGATCGCGCGCGGGGCTGGCTCTCGCGCCGCGCGGACGCGATGGCGATCCGCCGGCACTGACGTAGCCGCGCTCACGCTTGCTACAGCAGCGGCAACCCTAGTAGCCGGCGGCCTGAGGTTCGTGCGCCTCTCCCGCACGATCGCGGGCTCGGCAACGCGGCAAATCGCGCCGTTGCACGAGCAGAACGCGGTACGGAGTTTGCTCCAGGCGCGCGCATCAAATGCGAACGCTTGGCTTAGCTCTGTTCACCGTCGTGACCGCGTGCGCGCCCGCCAAGGAGGATGGCAAGGGCGTCGTGGACGACAGCCAGCCCCCTTCGATCCCGACCGACCTCGGCAAGGCCGACGGCGCGTCGCGCATCGTCCCGCTCGCCGCCGAGTCGGCGCATCCCTACACGAACAACCTCGACAAGGTGTACACGGTCGCGCTGCCGCAGCTCCCGGCGTGCGCGAGCGAGGCGCGCGTGCACTTCTCGGTGCTCCGCACCGAAGCGGGCTACGACTTCGTCACCGTGGAGCCGACCGGCGCGCCCGCGCAAGAGTTCGACGGCAACCTCGACGACACGTGGACCGAGTGGTTCCCGATCAACGGCCCCTCGTTCAAGGTCCGCCTCGAGTCCGACGAGAGCATCGTCCGCCACGGCTTCGAGATCGACGGCGTGGAGTGGAACGGCACGCCCGTGTGCCCCGCGGTCGTCTACCCGCCGTGCGCGAGCGGCACGATCAACGTCGCGGCGCCACCGGCCGCGTGTGGCTGCCCCGTGCAGCCCGTGTGCGCGAACCTCGACGCCGTCGAGATCAAGCACTCCACCCAGGCGCGCTTCAACCTCCGCGTTCACCACGCCGTCGGCGCGGTCGCGACGGAGACGCACCCGGGGCCGACCGATGCCCCGGAGACCACCGAGATCGGCACCGTCGACAAGGTGCGCCTCGGCGAGCTCGTCGAGCGCGCCGCGCGCCTCGGTCTGCTGAGCGGTCAGGGCTACGACCGTCCGTTCGGCACCGAGACGCGCGAGGAGCTCGCGCTGATCGCCGGTCCGTACGAGGTCACGTTCGTCGCGCCCGAGGGCGAGCACGACACCGAGGTCCAGCAGCTGATCGCCGACTTCGAGGCGCTGTTCACGTGCGGCACGCCGACGGGCGAGCTCACGTGCGGCGCCGGCTTCACCTGCCAGGAAGGCGCGTGCGTCGAGGAGCAGACCTGCATCTGTCCCGCGGTCTATCAGCCGGTGTGCAGCTCGTCGGGCCAGACCTACAGCAACGCGTGCGCCGCGGGCTGCGCGAACGCCGACGTCGCGCACACGGGCGAGTGCGGCATCACCGGCGACACCTGCGGCACGATGCTCGGCCTCACCTGCCAGGACGGCTACAAGTGCCGCTTCGGCGAGTCCGAGTTCACCTATCCGTACCCCGACGCGGGCGGCGCGTGCGTCTCGGACACCTACTGCGATGCGCCGACCGACTGCAACGGCCTCCCGCACGTCGCCGTCCCCGGCGCGTGGGCGTGCAACCAGAACGCGTGCGCGTGGCAGGCCGGCGCGTCGTGGCTGACGCTCACCGGCGGCACGTTCGAGACCGCGCACCCGTACGCGAACGGCGCGAGCGTCTGGAAGGCGATCGCGCTGCCATCGGGTGCCGAGGCGATGCGCCTGCGCACCGACAGCTTCTCGCTCGAGGCGAACTACGACTTCTTCGAGGTGTGGGCGTGGTCCAACGGCGGCTGGGTGCGCGAGGCGCGCTACACCGGCACCGCGGGCCCGGCGCTCACCGACGAGTTCGAGGGGCGCTACTTCTACCTGCGCTTCGTCTCCGACAGCTCGATCACGAAGCAGGGCTTCAAGCTCGCGGTCCAGTACCGCTAACAGCGGCTGTCGCTTAGTTCTTCGCTTCGACGCCGCGCGGCGACAGCGGGCGGGACGCGGCGAGCACACCGTCGACGATCGACAGCGCCGTGGCCGTGAGGTCCGCGAGCGCATCGGCGCCGCCGGCATCGTGCGCGGCCGGGTAGACGAGGACGAGGCGCTCGAACAGCTCGACCACCAGGTCGCGTCGCTCGATGTGCGCGAGCACCGAGGCCAGCCCGCCGGCGAGCAGCTCCTGCAGCTGCGCGTCCGCGCCGTACGCGCGCCAGTGCGCCGGCAGCCCGGCGAGCGCGCTCTTGCCGAGCCCCGGCGGCAGCTCCGCCGGAAACGCCTGGCCGAGGCCCAGTCCGACCCGCGCCGCCTTCGCGATGTGGCTCGCCTGGTCGAGCACGTTGTCCTGCTGCAGCTCGTCGCCCGTGCCCTCGCGCTTGAGCAGCAGGTGAGGGAACGAACGATCGACCTCGCACACGACGACGCTGATCATGCCGGCGATGCGGAACGGCCGATGGACCGGGAGGTACGCCCACTCGCCGCGCCGCTCGCGCAGCGTCTCGAGATCGAACGCGGTCACCTCGACGTCATGTGCGTTGCGAGTGAGCTCGCCGTGCAGCACGCGGCGCTCGAAGCCACCGTCGGACAGCGACCACAGCGCGGTCCGCTGCAGCGCCGGCGGGAGGTGCGAGAGATCGTGGATCGAGGTGAGGCCCGCGGCACTCGCGGCGGCGGCCTGGTGCCGGCGCTGGAACACGGCGCGCGCGGCGAGCAGGCCGAAGCCTGCACCGAGCAGTGCGATCAACGACCAGGCATCCACAGCGGCAACGTAGCACCCCGCGGCGTCTCGGCGGGCTGTGGGGCACGCGTCCGCTCGTGTGCGAGCAACCACTGCTTCGCCGCCATGCCGCCGCCGTAGCCCGTGAGCGCGCCATTCGCACCGATCACCCGATGGCACGGCACGATGATCGCGATCGGGTTGCGCCCGTTCGCCGCACCGACGGCGCGGCTCGCGCTCGGGCGGCCGATCGCGCGTGCGAGCTCGCCGTAGCTCCACGTCCCCGCGTACGGGATCGCCATCAGCTCGTCCCACACGCGCCGCTGGAACGCGGTGCCCTCCATCGCGAGCGGCTCGTCTTCGATCTGCCGCTCGCGATGGAGTGCACCGCGTTCCAGCGGCGCGTGTGGGTCGAGCTGATGGCGATCCCGTACGCGGGGACGTGGAGCTACGGCGAGCTCGCACGCGCG
>DATLHR010000503.1:0-2824 GCA_035539815.1 Kofleriaceae bacterium | reverse complement strand
GAGTGGATCGCTGACCAGGGCTGGCAGGTGTTCGCCGACCGGCCCGGAGTCGACGGCAACTGGACGAACGTGACGCCGCGCGATGGCGCCGCCGGCAGCGCCGACGGCGTGCCCATCCCCGAGGGGGCGGAGTGATGACCCTGACCGAGCTCGTACACGTCGGCGTCGCCCTCGGCGCGTCATCCACCGGCTTCGCGAGCGTGCTCGCCGCTGGCGCGTATGCTCTGCGCAAGCGCTCTGACGCGAACGTCGCTCGAGCGAACACCGCGCGCGTCGAGGCAGAGACTCGCGCCGCCGCGGAGGAGCGCACGACTGCAATGCTCGCGAGCTTCGAGCACCGACTCGACGAGTGCATGCGGCGGCACGAGGAAGAACGCACGGAGCGCGAGCACCTCGTGTTTGATGCGCATCAACGCGACCTGCGGTGTGAGCGACGCATGACGACGCTGCGCAACGAAGTCGACGCGCTCCGAGGTCTGATTCGCGGCGCGGGCATCAAGACCCCGGCGCCGTTCCCCGCGGTGTCAGATGCAGTGGAGGATACGTGATGGAGAAGCTCGCGAAGCTCAGGGCGGCGATCGACAAGGTCCGCTGGCCGCAGGTCGGCCTACTCGCGGTCGTGGTGGCCGCGGTGCTCTACGCGGCGGAGCGGCTGCCGGACGATCGCTGGGAAGGCCTCGTCTCGCTGGCGCTCGCGGTGCTCGGCGCGCTCGGCCTCGCCGTGTCGCGCAGCGTGCTCGGCCGCGGAGGTGACGCGTGACCCGCGCCCTCGCCATCTGCCTCGGCATCCTCGTTGGCTCGTGCACGGTCGGCTGTGGCTCTGCCCTGCGCCAGCACGCCACCGCTGCGCGCATGACGATGGTCACGCTGGAAGGCGCCGGCCTCGCGATCGAGGAAGCCACGCGCCTCGCGATCGAGCGCTGCGACGGCTCGGCCTCGTGCATCGATAGCGTCGAGGAGCAGGCCACCACGGCGGCTGCGGCTCGCGACGCGCTCATCCCCGCGGCTCACGCGTACCGCGATGCCGTGCTCGCGAGCGACGGCGAGGAGGCGCCGGGCGTCGTCGCGTATCTCGGCGTCGTCGCACGCCGTCTCGCCGAGGACTGGCCGACGCTGGCCGCTGCGCTGAGCGCGCTCGGGCTGCCGGTGCCTGCGATCGCGTTCCCGACCACGCCGGAGGTGGAGTGATGAGACTGCCGGTGAAGTTCACGACGCTTGGTGACGAGATCGCGATCGAGGAGCGTGAGGTCGACGGCCTCGGGTGCTTCGACACGGCGACCGGCGCCATCGCGATCCACCCCGCGCAGCACCCGGTCGGGAAGCTCATCACGCTCGTGCACGAGGCTATGCACGTCGGAGAGTCGACGCTCGGATTCGAGATCGACCACGACTACATCGAAGGCGCTGCGTTCGGCGTGGCGGCCATCCTGATCGAGGCTGGCGCAATCGAAGGGCTCACGAGCGACGACCTGCGCGCGTTCATTCGCGAACAGCAGAAGGGAGCGGAGTGACATGGACCCGCAGCTCATCGTGCGCGCCGCCGAGATCGCGATGGCCGTCGGCACGCCCCTCATGCGCGAGATCTTCGATGCGCTCTCCGAGGGCCTCGACGAGCAGACGGCGACGCGCCGCGCGCTGGAGAGGCTCGCGAAGGCGCCTGACCTGACGCCGGTGCTGCCGAAGGTGCGGGCGATGATCGCCGAGGCCCGTGCGGCGGCGGATAAGCTGTGACGCCGGACTTCGTACTCGGCGTGTCGACGGGCGTCCTCCTGACGCTCACGGCATGGAACCTCGTGGACCACTGGCGGCGCTCGCGGCGCGCGAGGAAGCCGTGAGCGAGCGCTGCCCTCACTGCGGCAAGCGGCTCGGCACGATCGAGGCGGTGACGCTGTCGCCGAGCGACCCGCGCGCGGAGGGCTCAGCCGAGCTCGGGCGCGTTGCCGTGCGTCGGCGGAGTTCGTCGTCGCAGAGCTTGAAGGCCGTCACCGAGGCGCTGCGCAAGCACAACGACGAGCGCGAGGAGGAGCCGTGAGCAGTCTTCTCGAGCGCACGCGCCGCAGCGTCTACCTCGAGGACGCAGTCACGAGCCGCGTCATCTGCTGGTACACGCGCCGCGGCGTCGACCTCGACGTAGCCATCCCGTGCACCGCGTGGCTCGTGCGCCGGATGCTCGTGCAGTGGCGCGCCGCGGGGGTCGCATGACCGTTCCCGGCGCAGCGAGCCGCGACGTCGGCTGGTTCCTCGTCGAGGAGCACGACGACGACGGGTGTACGTGGTGGGTTTCGCTGAACGATGGATGGGACCCGCGCGAGCACCGTGCGCTTCCGTTCAAGACGGCGGACAACCCGTGGCGCTGGTTCGCGCTGCTACGCATGGGCCTCGGTGGCCTGGTGGGGGTCGCATGAGGCGCTCGCAGCCGTGGCCCCTCGGCCTGTGGCTCGTGCTCGGCGGCAGCGTGGCCGGCTTCGCGACGCTGCTGTACCTCGCGGCGGTCGGCGCTCTGCTGCTCGCCCGTGAGGCGTGGAGGGCTTGGGAGTGACCGTCATCGCGATCGCGCCAGCGCACGACTCGCCCGGCAAGCACGACGCATCGGGCGCATTCATCCCCGAGGCCCGCGCCTTCGTGAAGCTGCACGGCGGCAAGCTGCTGACGTTCGACAACAGACGCGAGCCCGCGGCGCGCTTCGTCGAGGTCATCGACCTGCTGCACGGCCGCAAGGCGGACTGCGTCGCGTTCTTCTGCCACGGCCACCGCAACGGCCTCCAGGTCGGCGCGACGCTGCGCAACGCGCACGTGCTCGCGGCGGCTCTGCGCGACGTCGGCG
>DATLHR010000502.1:0-11978 GCA_035539815.1 Kofleriaceae bacterium | reverse complement strand
TCGGCCGCGAGGATCGTGGACGAGCGGGTGCCGTACTCGGGGCTATGGATGAACGCACACGTCAGCTCGCGCGCGAGCTGACGTGTGCGTTCATCCATAGCCCCGAGTACGGCACCCGCTCGTCCACGATCCTCGCGGCCGATCGCGGACGCGTGCTCGCTTACCTGCACGCGGACGGCACGCCGTGCACGACGCCATTCCTCGAGCGTCGTGCGCTCCTGGAGCCCGCGTGAGCGAGCCGCGCGCACGCAAGCTCGTCGTCGCGGGGCTGATCGTCGGCGACGATCGCCGCATCTTGATCACGCAGCGCCGCGCCGATCAGTCGCTGCCGTTGCAGTGGGAGTTCCCCGGCGGCAAGGTCGAGCCCGGCGAGGCACCGGAGGCTGCGCTCGCGCGCGAGCTCGCCGAGGAGATCGGCGTGGTCGCCAAGGTGGGTCGGATCTGGGACGTGTTGTTCCACGCGTACCCGACGTTCGATCTCGTCATGCTGGTCTACGCGTGTCGTCTCGCACCGGGCGCCGCGCCGCGCGCCGTCGAGGTCGCCGACCTGGCGTGGGTCGCCCCCGATGCGCTCGCTGCATGGGACATCCTGCCGGCCGATCGCCCCCTGGTCGCGCGCCTGCTCGCCGAAGGGCCACCGGGATAGCGCCAGATTGACCCCTGGTGATGGCCGGCCTACGATTCGGCCCAAATGGAAGGCCGCGCCAAGGTCACGAAGGAAGTCCTCTGCGAAGAGGCTCGCTTCATCCTCGCGAACGTGATGGCGGAGGCTCGCTACGGCCGACAGAACCGCTACGACGACATCCGCCGGGTGTGTGAGGGCGCGGTCTCGATCCCGTTCGGCGAGTACATCGGGTTCCTCGAGAAGTCGGGCTACCTGCGCCACGATCGCGGCTCGGAGAGCCTCGAGGTCACGCCCGACGGCGAGTCCGTCGTCAACGGCGGCAACCTCGTCGAGTTCACGGACCGCGCGGTCTCTCACTTCAAGAAGCTGCGGCAGAGCCGCGCGATGGCGGTGCCTGCGAACGCCATCCCGATGGGCACGCAGTCGGGCGTGGTGTCGTCGAGCGTGCGGCCCGACCCGATCCGCGATCGCGACGCCTCGGCTGCGGGCCCGCTGCCGCGCAAAGAACCATCGACCTCAGCTCGGGTCACGACTTCCGGTGGCCGCTCGTCGGCCGCGGTCGGTGGAGAGATCCAGGCAGCCGATATGGACCAACGTTACGAGAAGCTCGCGTCGATCGGGTCGGGCGGCATGGGTACGGTGTACCGCGCGCGTCAGGTCGCGTTGAACCGCGAGGTCGCGCTCAAGGAGATCCGTGACCTGTTCGGATTCTTCAGCGAGGACCAGCGCAACGAGATCGTGCGCCGGTTCACCGACGTCGTCCGCGCCTGGGGCAACCTCGCGCACCCGAACATCCTGCCGATCCACGACGTCAACCTGTGGACCGAGTACCCCAACGTCGTCACGGAGCTGGCACCCAACGGGTCGGCGCGGCGCCTCATCAACGACGCCGAGGAGCTGCCCGTCGAGATCGTGTTCAAGTACCTCCTGCAGACGCTGCACGCGCTGCGCGCCGCGCACGCCCAGCGCGTCTATCACCGCGGCCTGAAGCCCGAGCAGCTGCTCATCGATGGCTACGGCAACGTGAAGGTCTCGGACTTCGGGTTCACGCGCATCGTCGAGCGCGATCACGCGGTGATCCGTCAGATCTACGTCGGCATGGGCAACGTCGCGTACATGGCGCCCGAGCTGTACACGGACCCGATGGCCGCCGGACCGCAGGGCGACATCTACGCGCTCGGCATCATCTTCTACGAGCTGCTGACGCGGAAGCTGCCGGGGCGCCGCTCGCCGATGCCGTCGCAGATCAACCCGAGCATGCCGCGCGGGGTGGACGACATCTTCGATCGCATGACCCGCGACAGTAAGGCGGAGCGTTACGCGACGGTCGACGACATCCTCGACGACATCGACAAGCTCGAGGGCATGGAGGCGCTGCTCGGCGGCGGCGACCGCGTGCTCGTCGGCGAGAGCCCGCTGTCGAGCATCAAGTTCCGGCCCGGCGCCGAGGAGCCGCTCGTCGGCACCCCCGTCGATGACGGCGAGGATGGCGACAAGAAGACGGTGCGCCCCTATTCGTTCCAGCAGCGCCGCAACAAGAAGCCGTAGCGCTACTTCGTCATCCCAGGATACTGCTGCGTCGGGATGGTGAAGACGTCCACGCCCTCGAGCGTGCGCACGTTGATCGCCACCGTCGGTCCTTGCGGGCCCACGCCGCGCGCGAACGGCCGGACGCCGCATGTCTTGCAGAACAGGTGGTGGATGATCTTCTTGTTGAACTGGTAGTCGGAGAGGTTGTCCTCGCCGCGCTCGAGCGTGAACTTGTCGGGCGAGACGAACTGTAGATATGCGCCGGTCTTGCCGCAGATCGAGCAATTACAGGTGATCGCGGGCGCCTCGAGGTCGAGCTCGGCCTGGTAGCGGACGGCGCCGCAATGACAGCTGCCACGGTGAGTCTGAGTTGCCATGCGCAGAGCCTAGACGATCCGCACGCCGAGCGCGTGAAGCGCACGTGACAGCAGCTCGGCCTGTCCGAGGTGATTGTAGAGGTGCGCCGAGACGCGGAGCAGCGGGCGGCCGGGGACGTCGACGATCGGGACCTCGACGCCGCGCTCGAGCAGGGTCTTCTCGACGGCGAGAGGCGTGGTTCCCGGCGGCAGCTCGACGGGGAGGGCGACCATGGAGCCGACGGCATCGTCGGGCGCGAGCGGTGTGCCGCCGAGCCGATCGCGCAGTGCGAGCGCGAGTGCGTGGTTGTGGGCGAGCACGGCGGACCAGTCGCCACCTTCCGCCTCGACGGTCGCGATCGCGATGGGCACGGCGAGGTGCACGGCCGGATCGTGGGTGCCGGCCCAGTCGAGCTCAGCGTGCAAACGGTTCGCAGGGCCGTACGCGGGCGAGGCGCCGTGCGATGTGACGAGTGGACGCAGCGCCGGTGCGACCGCGGGCGCAGCGGCGAGGAACCCCGAGCCTTTCGGTGCGCACATCCACTTGTGATGGTTGCCGACGTACCAGGTGACGCCGAGCGCCTCGAGCGCGCCGACGTCGAGTGCGAGCTGCCCAGGCGCGTGCGCACCGTCGACGACGATCTGAACGCCGTGGGCGGCGAGCGGTGGCACGAGGCGCTCGATCGGCAGCCGCAGCGCGGTCGGGCTGGTGACGTGGTCGAGCAGCGCGAGCCGCGTGCGCGGCGTGATGGCGCGTGCGACCGCGTCGACGAGTGCATCGGGATCGAACGGCAATGCGATCGGCACCACGACGATGCGCGCGCCGCAGCGGTCCGCCAGCCGGACGAGCTGGTTCATGCACGCTCGGTACGCGTGCGACGTCGTGATGATCTCGTCGCCGGCGGCGAGCTCGGCCGCGGCGAGCGCGATCGCGACGCCGTGGGTCGCGTTGGGGACGAACACCAAGCGCGCGGGATCCGCGTGCAGGAACCAGGCGAGCGATGCCCGCGCGCGGTCGAGCTCGGTCTGCCAGTCGAGGACGAAGTACCGCATCGGGGCCGCCTCGATGCGCGCACGCACCGCCTCGGCCGCGGCGAGCACGGCGCGCGGGCAGCCGCCGTACGAGCCATGGTTCAGGTGCAGCACGCCCGGATCGAGCGCCCACCGTTCGATCGGGGAAGCCGGCGCGTCGAGGCTCGGATCCATCGCCGCATCTTAGCTGGTGACAGCCTCGTGACTTCGTGTATACTGGACACTATGAATGAATGCGCGCGGGGATGTCTGCTGGGGCTCGCCGTCGGGGATGCGCTGGGAACGACGTTCGAGTTCGACCGGATCGACCAGCCCGCGTATCCAACGCTGGCGACCGGGCCCGCGACCGACGTGGTCGGCGGCGGGCCGTTCGACCTCGATGCCGGCCAGGTCACCGACGACACCCAGCTGGCGGTGTGCCTGGCACGGAGCCTGGCCGAGCGCGGCCGCTTCGAGCTCGCCGATGTCGCGAGTCGCTACGTCGCGTGGACGAGCGAGGCGTTCGATATCGGCAACCAGACCGGAGCATCGCTGCGGCGGATCGAGGAGGGCACGCCCATCCTGGAGGCGAGCTTCGGGGTGTGGCGCGCGAGTGGGCGTCGCGCGGCCGGCAACGGCTCGCTCATGCGGGCCGCGCCGCTCGCGATCGCCTTGCGCGATGACCCCGACGCGCTCGTCGATGCCGCGTTGCGCGAGTCGATGATCACGCACGCCGATCCGCGCTGCGCGATCGCGTGCGCGGCGTTCGATCGCGCGATCGCGGTCGTGCTCGACCTGACGCGGACGGACCCGCGCATCCGCGGCCGCTGGATGCAGGATGCCGCCCGAGCGGCGCTGGCGCCGGCCGCGGAGCGCCTGCATGCGATGTGGCGCGAGCACGCGGATGCAGACGCCGACGATCATGCCGCGATCGATCGCGCGGTCGACGAGATCGCCGCCGACCTGAACGCGGCGGTTGCCGACGAGCCCGGCGTGTACACCGAGGAGCTGCACCTGTATCGCACCGCCGGCTTCGTGCGCGTCGCGCTGCGGCTCGCGTTCTGGCACGCGGTGCATACGCCGAGCTGGCGCGATGCGGTCGTCGATGTCGCGAGCCGCGGCGGGGATGCGGATACGAACGCCGCGATCGTCGGGGCGTTACTCGGCGCGCGCGATGGCGAGCACGCGATTCCCCACGCGTGGCGCGAACGCGTGCTCGCGGCGCGGCAGCGCGGATCCGATGCGTGGGCCGAGGCGCATCATCCGCGTCACCTGCTCGCGATCGAGTGAGCGGAGCGATCTCCGGGGATCTGCCCTGGCGTGCGTCTCCGTCGAGGAACGGTGCAGTTGGCGTAGATTGACCGCGTGATCGATCAAGCTCGCGTGCGCGTCGGACAGTGGAAGTCGTCGTTGGTCGATAACCCGGTGCTCCTCGACGTCGACGAGGCGAGCTCGCTGGCGCTGCCCGGCGTGGAGCCCGAGGAGCTCGTCGCCGCGCTCGTCGGTGGCGCGGCGCTCGCCTTCGAGGCGGGCGTCGACGGCTCCGTCGCGACGGGCTGGCTGCGCATCGCCCTGCCGACGCCGGAGCTCGAGCGCAGGCTCGCGCGGATGCGGCGTGCGGCGCGCTCGCAGCTCGTCGAGACCGGCACGCACACGCTGTGGATCGCGCTCGGGCTGCTCGCGTGGACCGATGGTGACGTGGTTCGCCGGGCGCCGCTCGCGCTGTTGCCGGTCGAGCTCGAGCGCGCAGCCGGTGGGGGCGTGCGCCTCGTCGCGATCGAGGGCGCCGGGCTGCGCCTCAACGACGCGCTCGTCGAGAAGCTGCGCGAGATGTTCGAGCTCGTCGTGCCCGCGAGCGATGGTCCGCTGGAGCTCGCCGCGCTGCTCGAGTTGGCGCGCGGTCTCGCTCTGACACGCCCGGGCTGGAGCGTGGAGCCCGTAGCGCGACTGGGGCTCTACTCGCTCGCGGGCGTCACGCTTGCGCGCGACCTCACGGCGATCGATGCCGCAGCGCCCGTGGTGGCGCACCTCGCCGGGGCGACCGGGACGTTCGCGCAGCCGTCGATCGCGGCCGCCGAGGCGGTGACACGGCCGCGCGCGACCGCCGACGTGCTCGCTCCGCTCGACGCGGACGCCGGTCAGCTCGCCGCGGTCGCGGCCGCCGCGTCGGGCGCGAGCTTCGTGCTCGCGGGGCCGCCGGGCACCGGCAAGTCGCAGACGATCGCCAACCTGATCGCGCACTGCGCGAGCACGGGCAAGTGCGTGCTGTTCGTCGCGCCGCGCCGCGCGTCCCTCGAGGTCGTGCAGCAGCGGCTCGCTGCCGTCGGTCTCGGCGAGTTCTGCCTGCCTCTGCACGCGCCGGACGCAGCGCGTGGTGCCGCACTCGCGCAGCTCGGCCGCGTCCTCGAGCGTGCCTTCCGGCCCGCGGCGGGCGCTGCCACCGATGACGCACGACTCGCCGAGCTGCGCAGCGCGCTCGACGCCCACGTGGCGGCGCTCCACAAGGTCGGTCCCTTCGGCCGTTCGCTGCACGACGTGATCGGCCGGTTGATCGAGCTCCGCACCACGCCGCGCGCGGCGCTCGCCGAGCGCGATGCCGTCGCGCTCGACCGCGTGACCTACGAGCGGCGGCGTGCCGCGGTGGCACGGCTGGCCGAAGCGGCGGTCCCTGTCGAGCCGGTCACCACGCATCCGTGGCGCGTGTCGACGCTCGACCCCGCCGCGTTCGGCGCGGTGGACGAGGGCAGGCAGCGCGTGCTCGGCGCACTCGACGAGCTCGCCGAGGCGACGGCGACCCTCGCGGCGGCGGTCGCCGAGGTCGTCGCGCTCGTGCCCGGGCTGGTCGCGCGCACGCGCCCGCAGCTCGCGGCGCTCGGTGCGCTCGCGGCGCTCGCCGCGGCCACGCCGCGCCCCGGTGCGGAGCTGTTGACCAACATCCGCGGCGGCAAGGGCGAGGACATCGCCGAGCGCATCGCGCTGATCCGCGCGCGCGGCAACGGTTCGATCGAGGTGCCGCGCGATCCGCTCGCGTTCCTCGCGCTCGCCGCGAAGCACCGCACGCTCGCAGATGAGGTCGCCGAGCGATTCACCGACGCCGTCGACATGCTCGACGTGTCCGCGCTGTGGGCGCAGCTCCGCAAGTGGACGTCGATCTCGACCTTTGGTATGGCCCCGCTGCGCTACGTCGCGCTCCGCACCGCTCGTGCCGACGTCAAAGCGGCCGCGATCCCGGGCGAGCTCGCGACCGACGGAGCGATGCTGGAGGCGCTCGAAGCGGCGATCGCCGAGCGCGCGTGTCGCGCGGCCCTGACCGCCGCGGCCGAGCCCGCGCGCCGCTGGTTCGGCGAGCTCGGTGGCGATCCGCTGCACCTCGATCTCGCGAAGGTCGAGGCCGCGGTCGCATGGGCCGGCGAGCTGCGCAAGGCGTTCGACGCCGTCGATGTGACGGGCGGCGAGGCGGGACGCACGGCGGCGTGGCGTGCGCTGGTCGCGCAGGTCGCGGCGACGCCCGCGGTCACCACCGGTGACGCCACGGGCAGCGGCGACGCCTCGGCGTTCGCGCTGCTCGCTTCGACGGTCGCGCGCTGGATCCCGGCGCTATCGCAGCTCGCGTCCGCGGTCGGCATCGATGCGTCGATCCTCGGCGCGGGCGACGATCTCGTCAGCGCGTTGCGCGAGCGCATCGACGCGATGCGCGCCGCGGTCGACTCGCTCCAGGCGTGGGTCGCATTCCACGCGGCGCGCCACGCCGCGCGCGCGGCAGGTGTCGAGCCCGCCGTCCTCGCGATCGAGCACGGGGACCTCGGCGCCGAGGAGCTCGCACTCGCGTGGGAGCGCGCGACGCTGCTCGCGTGGATGGAGGCGGAGCTGGCCGAGGCACCCGCGCTGGCACAGTTCCATGGCGCGGCGCATCACGCGCACGTGTCCGCGTTCGCGGATCTCGATCGCGGTGCGCTCGCGCTCGCCCGCGCCCGTGCCCTCGTGCGGCTCGCGGAGCGCGTGCCACGGCCCGTCGTCGATCCTCACGCCAAGGACGGCGGCGGAGAGGTCGGCCTGCTTCTCAGCGAGGTCCGCCGTGCGCGCACGGCCGGCGGCGCCGCGACGACGCCGTTGCGTTCGTTGCTCGCGCGGCTGCCCACGCTCCTGCCCAAGCTCGCGCCGTGCGTCGTGGCCACGCCGGGCGCGCTAGCCGAGCACCTCGATCCGGCGCTTCCCGCGTGCGACCTCGTCGTGATCGATGACGCACACGAGCTGCCGCTGGCCTCGGCGATCGGTGCGCTCGCACGCGGGCGCGCTGCCGTCGTCGTCGGTGATCCATGGTGCCTCGATACCGCAGCCGGTGCGGCGAGCCTCCTCGCGGCGGCGAGCGACGCGCGGCTCCCCGTCCTGCGCCTCGGATGGCACTACCGCAGCAAGCACGAGGACCTGATCGCGTTCGCGAACGCGCGCCTCGGCGGCGAGCTACAGGTGCTGCCCGCGGCCGCGCCGTCGGCGGAGCTCGGGATCAGTCTGCGCCGGCTCGCTCCTGACGAGCTCGTCGCCGATGTGCTCGCGCGGCTGCGCGATCCGATGCAGCGGACGCGCTCGCTCGGCGTCGTCACGCTGACGGCCGGGCTGCGCGACCAGCTCGACACCGCGATCGAAGCAGCGCGCGCGACGGACCCCGAGCTCGACACCGCGCTCGATGCCCTGGTCGAGCCGCTGCTCGTGCGTGACCTCGCGAGCCTCGGCGCCGAGGAGCGCGACGTCGTGCTCCTCGTGACGGCGCACGAGTCACCTGACGGTCCCGTCGACGCGATCGACGACCGCAAGCTGTTGCTCGCGACGGCCACCGCGCGCGAGCAGCTGATCGTCGTCGCGGACGCGTCGGTGCACGAGCCCGCGGGCACGCTCGGCGAGCTGCTCGCGTTCGCGGCCGCGGGTGGTGGCGCGGGGCGACCGACCGACGACGCCGTCCCGGCGAGCCCGATCATCGCGGCCATCGCGCGCGCGCTCGGCGAGCGCGGCTGGACGGTGCGCCACCAGGTCGGCGTCGGGCACTACAAGCTCGACCTCGCCGTCGTCGATCCGAACGCCCCCGATCGCTACGTCCTCGCGATCGAGCACGACGGCGCCGCCTACGCGAGCGCCCCCGCCGCGCGCGACCGCGATCGCCTGCGCCCGCAGGTCCTGGCGCAGCTCGGGTGGCGCCTGCATCGGATCTGGGGGCTCGACTGGTGGGCGGACCCGGAGCGCGAGATCCAGCGCGCGCACGGGGCGATCGTCGCGGCGGTCGCGGCGAGCCGCCAGCGCCGCACGACGCTGACCACACCGGTCGCCGCGGCGTCGAGCGTGCGGACGCGGAGCCCACGCCAGAGCGCACAGGTCGGGCATCTCGCGACGGGCTCGGCGCCGGTCACGCGGTCGCGCGCGGACACGCCCGCCGGGGTCGCGCTCGCCGCTGGCTCCGGTCCCACCGCCGCGGTGCCCCTGGCCGCGTACGACAAGCCGACGACGCCCACGCGCGTGCCGCGCGGCGCGATCGCGATCGGTCCGTACACCGCGGCCGCGATTCCGGCGGGCCGCCGCACGCCCGATGATCTGTTCGCGCCGCGGCACCTCGCCGAGCTCGGCAAGGTCGTCGAGCAAGTGCTCGCCGCCGAGGCGCCGATGCACGTCGATCTGCTCGCGCGCCGCGTCGGGGGCTACTTCGGCATCGGCCGTGTCACGCAGCGCGTCGGCGATCAGATCCGGCGGGTGCTCGAGGGCCGCGGCAAGTGGGGCGACGAGGACCAGATCGTGTGGCGCCTCGATCAGGATCCGAACATGGTGCCGGCGGTCCGCGTCGCCGGGCACGGCGGGGCAGGGCGCCGCGAGATCGACCAGGTCCCGCTCTCCGAGCTGGCATCAGCCGCGCGCATCGTCGTCGAGCGTGCGTCCGGAATCGCGACGACGGATCTGATTCGCGACGCGGCGAGACTGCTCGGGTTCGCGCGGTTGACCGACCCCGTGATCTCGCGCGTCACCGTCGGCGTGCAGCTCGCCATCGCGCGCGAGCTGATCCGCCTCTCGGACGGCAAGGCGCTGGTGCCCGCCGGCTGACGTCCAGTCGGGCGCACGCACGTACTTCACCAGGCCCGCCCAGAACCCTGCCGCGTGGGATGCGTGCAGGACGGGGAAGATCCGCCACACGGTCGACACGCCGCCGGCACCGAGCCCGCGGCCCACGCGCACGGCCTCGGCGCCGGTCGCGAGCGCGTAGCTCGCGAACACGATCGGTGCGAGCGGCCACAGCGGCGGCAGCAGCACCGTCGCTACGGCGCCGGTCATCACGAGGAACGGGATCAGCGGGCGCAGCCGCGGGAACCGCCCGAGCTTGAGCAACGTCCGCGCGCGTCCCTTGCCGTACCGGAAGTACTGCGTCGCGAGCGCGGCGAACGAGTCGCGCGGGAAGTAATGCACGACCACGTCGCGCGCCAAGAAGATCTTCCCCCCCGCCTCGAGGATGCGCTGGTTGAGCTCGGAGTCCTCGTTCGTGATCGCGTTCGGATCCCACATGCCGACGTTCGCGAACACCCGGCGCCGGAAGGCGCCGAGGAACACCGTGTCGACGAAGCCCTCGCGGTCGGGTGCGCGATATGCCACGCCACCCGTGCCGAGCGGGCTCGCGAGCGCCGCGCACACCGCGCGCTGGAATGGCGTTCGGGCGCGCGCGCGCTGCGCTCCGCCCACGTTGTCGGCCCCGGTCCGCGCGAGCGCCTCGACGCAACGCCGCACGTAATCGGGCGCGTACTCGCAATGCACGTCCATCCGCACGATCACCTCACCGCGCGCTCGCGCGACCAGCTCGCACAGTCCGGCGGCCTGCAATCGGCGCGGATTGTCGATCACGCGGATGCGCGGATCCGTCGCGGCGAGGCGCGCGAGGATGTCGCGCGTTTGATCGGTCGAGCGTCCATCGGCGACCAAGATCTCGACGAGCTCCCGTGGGTAGTCCTGCGCTTGCACGCTCGCGATGCAGGCCTCGACGTAGCGCTCTTCATTGAAGGCGGGCATCGCGATCGTCACGCGGGGCTTCCACGACATCGTGCCGTGCCCTTCGTGCAACGTAGATGCCGGCGCCCAGCACGAGCGCGCCGCCGGCCGCGGCGAGTGGGCGTAGGGGCTCGCCCCAGACGAGCGCGCCGATCGCGACCGCGACGATCGGCTCGGCGAACGTGAGGACCGCCGCACGCGCCGCGCCGATGCGCACGAGGCCGATCGCGAACACGATGCCCGAACCCGCGCCGATCGTGATCGCACCGAGCGCGAGCAACCCGAGGTCACGCGCTTCGACCACGCTGGCGTGCTCGATGAGGAACGGCGCGGTCACCAGCGCCGCGAGCAGCGAGTGATACGCCATCGCGCGCGACGCCCCGATGCGCACGGCGAGCCGCCGCACCGTGAACGTGTTGCCCGCATAGCACACCGCCGATGCGAGCCCGAGCAGCGCGCCGGTCACCGCGCCGTCGGCCGGCGCGCGCCACGGCTCGAGCACGATCACGAGGCCCGCGAGCGCGACCCCCGCCGCCGGCCGGGCGCCCGGGCTCGCCGTCCCATCGATCCGGGGCGCCGCGAGCGCGATCAGGATCGGCGCCACGTAGTGCGTGAGCACGGCGATCGCGACGCTGGTCTTGGCGAGCGCGCCGAAGAACGTCACCAGATTCAGCACATCGAACACGGTGTTCGCGAGCAGCAAGCCGATCGTCGCGCGGTCCCACCGCGCACGCGGCGCCATCATCGCGAGCGGTAGCGGCGCCAGCGCCATCACGATGAACACGATCGGCGTGGTCACCGTCGACGGCAGCCCGGTCGGCCGCAGGAACAGGCTCCACGTGCCCCACGAGGCCGCGGCGAGCGTGACCATGACCAGGCCGGCGAGCACGGCCCGCGACTGTAGCTGCAGATCGAGATCGATCGGCGGTGCTACGGTGACGTCGGTGGAGCAGGAAGCCTTCCTCCGACGCTTTCACGCCGCGCACCCGGGCGCCACCTCGCATGCCCTCGCGCGCACCGGCTGTTACGCGCGCTTCGCCGCCCGCATCCCGCTCACCGCCCGCGTCCTCGATCTCGCCAGCGGCGACGGACCACTGCTCGCGCACCTTCCACCCAGCGCGATCGGCCTCGATATCTCGCTCCCCGATCTGCGTGGCGCGCCCGCCGGTGCCCGCGTGGTGCAGGGCAGGGCGCAGGCGCTGCCGTTCACCGACGGCGCGTTCGACGTCGTGGCCTGTCACCTCGCGTTCATGCTGTTCGGCGAGCTCGATCACGTCGTCGCCGAGCTCCGCCGCGTGCTCGTACCCGGTGGCCGCTTCCTCGCGCTCCTCGGTGGCGGCCCCACCGCCGACGGCGACGACGCCTTCCATCGGTTTCTCGCGCTGCTCGCGCCTCATGGCCGCGCCGCGCCTCGGTTCGGCGATCCGCGCGCACGCTCGGAG
>DATLHR010000501.1:0-9292 GCA_035539815.1 Kofleriaceae bacterium | reverse complement strand
GGCGAGCTCCGGGTGCTTCCACGTGAAGCCGAGCTCCCTGAGCCGCGCGGGCACGACGTTGCGCCCGTGCAGCAGCGCCTCGGCGAGCTCGCCGACCGCGGCCTTGATCGCGAACGCCGGCACCGGCATCCAGCTCGGGCGGCCGAGCGCCTTGCCGAGCGCGCGCGACAGCTCCGCGTTGCGCACCGAGCCGGTCACGAGGTTGATCGGACCGCGATAGCGGTCGTCGGCGGTAGCCGCGGCGTACGCGGCGACTGCATCGGCGCGGTGGATCCACGACACGAACTGCCGCCCACTGCCGAGGCGGCCGCCGACGAACAGCTTGAACGGGGTGGCCATCTTCGCGAGCGCACCGCCACCGGCATCGAGCACGAGCCCGGTGCGCATGCAAACGACCCGCAGGCCGAGCGCCTCGGCGGCGCGCGCTTCCTTCTCCCAGTCGCGGCACAGCCGGCCTAGAAACGTGTCCGCCGGCGGATCGGCCTCGGTGACCTCGTCGTCGTCGAAGTCGTCGCGGTCCGGCGCGTATGGGTAGTAGTCCGCGCCCGACGCCGAGACGAGCACGCGCGGCCGCTTCTCCGCAGGCACCTTCGCGAGTGCCTCGACGAGGGTGCGCGTCGCTTCGACGCGGCTGTCGCGGATCACCTGCTTCTGGCGCGCATCCCACCGCTTCGCGGCGATCGGCTCGCCGGCGAGGTGCACGATCGCGTCGACGCCCGGGAGCGCATCCGTCCACGGCCCTTGCTGCTCGAGCTCGGCGCTGACGGCCTGCACATCCCCGAGCTGCGCGCGGGCTCGGTTCGCGTCGCGCGAGAGCACGACCACCTCGTCGCCGCGCGCTTGCAGCACGGGAACCAACGCAGATCCGACGAAGCCGGTGGCGCCGGTGACCAGGACCTTCACACCTCGCGTCCTAGCACGCACGCGTTGGCGGTACTATGGGGCGTGGGTCGGTCTGGCTCGGGCATCGCGTTGCTAGGTGCGCTCTGCGGCTGCGGACGCATCGGCTTCGGCCCTCCCGGCGGCGACACGAACCGCGATCCCGATGCGTTCGTCGGCAGCTGCGTAGGTGACGGTACGTTTCAGCCCCAGGTCGTGTACGCCGCCGGCGGTGCGCAAGATGTGACCGTCGGTGCGCTCGGCGGCGACGCGGCGCCGGACGTGGTCGTCACCGACATTCTGCAGTCCCACGCCGCGGTCCTCATCAACCACGGCGACGGGACGTTCGCACCACCGTTCGAGCTCACCACCGAGGTGAATCCGATCTCGATCGACGTCGCGAGCATCGATGGAGACTCGCTCGCGGACATCGTCGTCGCGAACAGCGTGAGCTCGACGGTCAGCGTGCTGCGCAACCTCGGCGGGAACGAGTTCGCACCGCAGGTGACCTATGCCGCAGGGATGCGCCCCCGCAGCGTCGCGCTGCGTGATCTCTCGGGGGATCAGCGTCCCGATCTCACCGTGGTCGCATACGACAACGGGATGATCCACACCCGCATGAACGATGGCACCGGCGCGTTTCTCTCGCTCTCGAGCGATCCGGTCGGCGCGCAACCGCTCGAGCTCGCCGTCGCAGACCTCGACCAGGACGGCGATCGCGACATCGTCGCGCTCAGCGCGGCGGATGCGTTCATCGTGCGCCTCAACCTCGGTGGAGGAACGAGCTGGACGTCGACTACATTTACGACGCGCAGCTCGCCGGTCCACCTCGCGCTCGGCGATGTCGATGGCGTCGGCGGGCCGGACGTGATCGTGTCGCTCGGGAGCTCCGAGAAGCTGGCCGTGCACCTCAACGACGGGTCCGGTGCGTTCGGCCCCGAGGTCCTCGTGCCTGCGGGCGCGGGACCTCGCGGGGTCGCGACGGGCGACTTCGACCACGATGGTGATCTCGATCTGGCCACGGCGCGGCTCGGGAACGACGTCCTCAGCGTGATCGAGAACCGTGGCAGCGAGGGGTTCGCACCGCCCGCGAGCTACCCGACCGACAGTGGCCCAGGCAGCGTCGTCGCCGCGGATGTGAACGTCGACGGTGCGCTCGATCTGGTCGTCGGCAACGTCAACGTCGGGACGATCAGCGTGTTCATCGCGAACTGCCGCTGATCACGCAGGCTGCGCGACTACACGATCGCGGCCGCGCCGCGGCCCGGGCGCACGGCGTTGGCGATCCGGTCGGCGACGAACGCCTTGGCGAGCGTGCAGGCCTCGACGAGATCGGCGCCATGCGCGAGGTGCGTCGCGATCGCGGAGGCGAGCGCGCAGCCGGTGCCGTGCACATCCTCGCCGTGCGGCAGGCGGGGGCCGCGCAGCTCGTCGCGGCGATCCGGCCGGACCAGCACGTCGATGGACTCGCTCCCCCCGAGGTGGCCGCCCTTCACGAGCACCGCGGCGTTCAGGTGAATGCTGAGCGCGTACGCGGCCTCGACGGCGGAGTCGAGATCGGTGACCTTGCGGCTCGCGAGGTACGCGAGCTCGCGCACGTTGGGCGTGACCAGCGTCAGGTGCGGCTGCAGCGCCTTGACCGCGTCGCCGAGCAGGCTGTCATTCAGCGCGACGTCACCGCGCGACGGATACATCACCGGATCCCACACGAGGGGAGCGCTGGTGAGCGAGAGCGCCGCGCCGATCGACTGCGCGATCGCCGGCGAGCCGATCATCCCGAGCTTCACCGCGCGCACCTCGACATCGGTGAGCAGCAGCTCGAGCTGATCGCGGACGACCGCGGGATCCACCGCGTGCGAGCTGATCACACCGGTCGTCGCCTGCACGGTCAGCGCCGTGACGACGCCGCACGCGCGGCCGCCGAGCATCGCCACCACGCGCGCATCGGCGAGCAGGCCCGCACCGCCGGATGGATCGAGGCCCGCGCACACGAGCACGTCGGGCGCGGGCCGGCTGGATCCGGTGCGGTACGGATCACTCATCAGCCGTCGAACGCTGCAATGCCCGTGACATCCTGCCCGACGACGAGCGTGTGGATGTCGTGCGTACCCTCGTACGTGTAGACGCTCTCGAGGTTCAGCATGTGGCGTCCGCACTGATACTCGTCGGTGACGCCGTTCGCGCCGAGGATGTCGCGTGCGTCGCGGGCGATGTCGCGCGCCATCGAGATGTTGTTGCGCTTCGCGAGCGAGATCTGGCCGGCCGTGAGCTTGTTGGCTTCCTTGAGGCGCCCGAGGCGCAGGCACAGCAGCTGTGCCTTCGTGATCTCCTGGACCATGTCGACGAGCTTGTTCTGCACGAGCTGGTAGCCCGCGATCGGCCGGCTGAACTGCACCCGGTCCTTCGCGTACGACAGCGCCTCGTCGTAGCAGGCCATCGCGGCGCCGACCGCGCCGAAGCAGATGCCGAACCGCGCCTGCGAGAGGCACGACAGCGGCCCGCGCATGCCCGACACACCGGGCAGCAGCGCGTCCTCGCCGACCTCGCAGTCCTCCATGATCAGCTCGCTGGTCACGCTCGCGCGCAGCGACCACTTGCCGTGGATGTCGCGCGCGGTGAACCCCTTGCTCTTCGTGGGCACCAGGAAGCCGTGAACCTTGCCGTCGAGCTTTGCCCACACCAGGGCCACGTGGGCGACGGACCCATTGGTGATCCAGCGCTTCGTCCCGTTGAGCCGGTAGCCCCCGGCGGTCTTGGTCGCCGTCGTCAGCATGCCCGCCGGGTTCGAGCCGAAGTCGGGCTCCGTGAGACCGAAGCATCCGATCGCGCGGCCCGCGGCCATCTCCGGCAGGTACTTCTGCTTTTGCGCTTCCGAGCCGTACGCCCAGATCGGGAACATCACGAGCGAGCTCTGCACCGAGGCGAACGAGCGAATCCCCGAGTCGCCGCGCTCGAGCTCCTGGCAGATCAGGCCATACGCCGTGGGGCTGATGCCCGCGCAGCCATAGCCCGTCAGCGACGGTCCGAGCAGCCCCATCTCGCCGAACACTGGCACCAGCTCGTGGGGGAACGTGCCCGCCGAGAAGTGCTTGCCGATCGTCGGCATCACCCGCGAGGACACCAGCTCCCGCACGGTGTCGCGCACCATGCGCTCCTCGTGGGTGAAGAGCTCGTCGATGCCGTAATAGTCGAGGGCCGCGTACGCCATGGCGGGCGGTATATCGCGAAAGCCGCGCCCCCGCGGGCGCCGTCCCGCGCCGCCGGGACCCGTGTAAACTACCCGTGTACGAGACACGTGTATCTGGCCCGGGAGGTCTCCGTGCGCGCGCCGCCTTACAACATCAACACGAGCAAGCAGACCGTCAGCCTGACCATCAACTCGGACCTGCTCGCGCAGGCGAAGCGGCTCGGGATCAACGCCTCGCAGGTCGCCGAACAAGCACTCGCGCAGGAGGTCGCACGCGTGCGCGCAGAGCAGCTGCGGGTCGAGATCAAGCAGGATCTCGAGGCGGCGAACGCCTACGCCGAGAAGCACGGCTCGTTCGCCGAGATGGTTCGCGAGCACTATCAGCGCGCGGACGAGGAATGATGGCGCAGTTCGACGTGTTCACGAATCCGATCTCGCGGGCGCGCCGCGCGTATCCGCTGGTGGCGGTGCTGCAAGCCGATCTCGCGGACACCGGCCGCGAGCGGATCGTCGCGCCGCTCGCGCCGCGGGCCCGCCTGGAGGGCTCGGTCGGGCGGATGACGCCGCATGTCGACATCGGCGGCGCTGGGTACGTCCTGCTGGTCCCCGCGCTCACGGCGATCCATACCGAAGACTTGCGCGAACACCGGGGTCAGCTCGGGCGTTATCGCGACGAGATCGTCGCCGCGCTCGACTTCTTGTTCCTCGGAGTGTGAGCCATGCGTCCGCGCCTTTCCTCGCTCCTCGTCGCCGTCGTCCTCGCGGGCACGGGTGCCGCCACCGCCGCGCCCGCGGACCTCGGCGCAGCGTTCGCGGCGTACGACGCCAACGACCTCGCCGCCGCGAAGACCGCGCTCGCGAAGGCCGGCGAGCTTCGCAATGACGACTACGCGCTGTGGCTGCGCGGCATGATCGCGCTGCGCACCGGCGCTCCCGACACCGCACGCACCGCGTTCGAGCAGCTCGCCAAGCGCGGCGGCTCGCGGTTCGCGCGCGAGGTGCCGTGGCGGCTCGCCGACGTGGCGTGGGCCAAGGGGAACCGTGCCGCCGCTGCCAAGGCGTACGCGAAGCTGATCACCGTGAAGGGCGCGGGCGAGCTGGGTGACGTCGGCACCGCGCGCTTCCGCATCGCCGAGTCCAAGCAGGGCGCGCCCGCGATCGCCGCGTATCGCGTCGTCGTCATCGAGCACCCCGCGCATCCGCTCGCCGAGCGCGCGCTCGCCAAGCTCGTCGAGCTCGGTGCGCCGCCGCTCACGCCCGCCGATCGCATCGAGCGCGCGAAGGCGCTGCAGGCCGCACACGAGTGGGACGAAGCGGTCGCCGAGCTCGGCCGGCTGCCCGAGAAGCTGTCGCCCGAGCTGACCAGGCAGCGCGACTACTGGCTGGGCACCACGCTGTTCAAGATGCGCCGCCGGTACGGCGATGCCGGCCAGCTCCTCCTCGGCGTCTACAAGCAGATGGGCGGTGACGCCGCATCGGCGATGTTCCACGGCGCCCGTGCGCTGTCGCGCGCCGATCGCGACGACGAAGCGATCACCTGGTACCAGCGCGTGGTCGCGACGTATCCGTCGTCACCGTACGCCCAAGAAGCCGCGTTCCTCGCCGGCTGGCTCGAGTTCAACCGCGGCAACTATCGCAAGGCGATCGCGCCGCTCGAAGCGTCGCTCGCGAAGTATCCCAAGTCGAAGTGGGTCGACGACGCGCTGTGGAACCTCGGCCTCGCGCACTACTTCCTCGGCGAGTGGGATCGCGCGAAGGTCCGCCTCCAAGCGCTCGCCAGGCGCGGCGGCGCGCTCGAAGGCGGCAAGGGCATGTACTGGCTCGCGCGCGTCGAGGAGCGGCTCGCGGACAAGCAGGGGGCGATCGACGGCTACACGGCGACGGTGCAGCGCTATCCGTTCTCCTGGTACGCGATGCTCTCGCACGCTCGGCTCGCCACGCTCGGGGTCGAGCTGCCGCCGTTCGGCGTCGAGAATCCCAAGCCGCGCGGCAGCAAGCTCGCCGAGCGCGTCGACGAGTCGCTCGCCAAGGACGATCTCATCGCGCGTGCCGACGAGCTGATCGCGGCCGGCCTCGGCGTCGACGCGGGCTACGAGCTGTCACGCGGCGAGCGCGCGTTCCTCAAGCGTCACGATCGCGGCGCCGCGTTCGCGATGCTGCTCGATCGCTACCGCGAGGCGGGCAACTTCAACCGCCCGTGGATGCTCGGCGTCAGCTATCACGGCGGCGCGCTGAACGGCCCGCCCGTCGGCGACGCGCGCCGGTGGTGGGAGAACGCCTATCCGCGCGCGTACCGCGAGCTCATCGAGCAGCATCAAGCGCTCGGCAAGAACCCGGACGGCTACCTGTACTCGATCATGCGCAAGGAGAGCGGCTTCGATCCGCACGTCCTGTCGTACGCCGACGCGCAGGGCCTGTTGCAGATGATCCCCGCGACCACGCGCCGGGTCGCGAAGGAGCTCGGCCTGCCGTACGACGCCGGCTCGCTCTACGAGCCCGCGTACAACATCCAGACGGCGAGCTGGTACATCGGCCGCCTGTTGCAGAAGTTCAAGTCGCAAGTGCCGCTCGGCGCCGGCTCGTTCAACAGCGGACCGCGCCCGGTGATGCGCTGGCTGGATCTGTACGGCGATCGCGAGATCGACGAGCTGGTCGAGCTGGTCCCGTACACGCAGACCCGCGAGTACATGAAGAAGGTCACCGAGAACTACGCACGCTACCAGTACCTCTACAACAACGAGGTCTACAAGCAGCCGCTCACCGTCGACAAGGCGTACCTCGACGACCGCCTCACCTATTAGCTACCCGAACGCCTGGGCTGCTCGGCGACGCTTCGAGGCGCGCGGCAAGCGGTAGTAGCGCACCTCATGGTCGACCGCGAGGACCTCGTGCGGGCCCGCGAAGAAGAGGCCGACGAGCGACCTCTCGATCCAGCTGTCGATCAACGGTCGAACATCTGGCGATAGTGAGCCCGCCGGTGGGCGGTTGTAGGCGGCGTTCGCTTCCACGGCTTGCCACCCCGTGCGCGCGTCGCCTTGATACGATGAACCCGTGTTTGGGCGGATCGGGCTCGTGGTCATCGCGGCTTCGGCGTGCACGCCCCAGCAGCAGGACGGTGTCTACAACGACCTGTTCGTCGATCTCGATATCGTGCTCACCGTCGAGTCGGTGTCGCCCGGCCAGTCCGGCTCCGGTCGGATCGACGACCGGTGTCCCGAAGGATCGATGCCGGGGTGCGAGACACAATCCTGGACGGTGACCCTCGTCGAGTATGACGAGCACGCCGGCTCGGTGTTTCCGCACCTCACCAGCGCCGGGCCGTCCGGCGGCAACACGTTCGCGTTCTCGGCGGGGCTCACCGCCGGCAGCGTGCCGATCACCGTGCACGCCAGCGGGCAGTGCGGCGACGACGCCGACGACGCATGCGAACGCCAGGTCTCCGGCAGCGTCACGATCAACGACGTGGACCCGACGCCGCATCCCGACGCGCAGAACACGACCGCGATCGACACGTGCATGAACGCCGCCGCGGGCGAGGTCGGCACCCAGACCGGCGATACGACCAGCTATCTCGACGACGCGACGCCGCCCGGGAGCTGCACCAACGGGTTCTCGGCGTTCGGCCCCGATGCGTTCTATCGCTTCGAGCTCACCGACGGCCAGACGCTCACCGCGACGGTGACGCCCGAAGGTTGGGACGCGATGCTGTACATCCTCCGCGGCTGCGAGCCCATGTTCTGCTCGGCGGGGGTCGACAACGCGGGCAGCGGAGCCCCCGAGACCACGACGTTCACCGCCGTCGGCGGCGGGACCTACTACGTCGTCGTCGACAGTCCCAGCCTCGCCAACAAGGGTGCCTTCACGTTGAACGTGGACGTGCAATGAGAGCAGCCCTCGCGCTCGTGCTTGCATGCGGAGCGTGCGGCAACCCGACCGCCGATCTCGCCGAGCTGCCCGATCTCGAGATGCGCACCAGCCTGTACGCGAGCGTGCTCTATCCGGATCTCACGACGCAGTACCTCGTCGTCGTCCGGTTCACGACCTCCGACGCGGAGTGTCCCGGCATCCGCACACCGCCCACGTTGACGCTCAATGGGGTCTCGATCGACGCCGACGAGATCGTGCTCGGCGGCGTGGACGAGTACCGGATCTGTCGCGAGCCCGAGCTGCGCAGCCGGCTCGACGCGAGCGTCCTCGGCGACACGAGCATCGATGTCGTGGTCGATGACGGCTCGGGTCCGATCCACGCCACGATCGCCGATTACCTCCTGTCGGGAACGCTGAGCGTCGTCGAGCCCGCGGATGCCATGCTGTCCTCTGCCGAGAAGGTGCGGGCGGTGTGGACGCCTGCGAACCTCGCGGACGTCCGCAACGACACCGCGGCGGTCGAGCTGCGGGAGCTCGATGGCTCCGGCCACGTCCGCATCGGCTCGCAGGATCTCCTGTTCGAAGGCGGCGAGGTCCGCTTCAGCAGACCGCAAGGTCCGCTGTGGTGGGGGCCGTCCGCGCTCACGCTCTACCTCGACTGGCAGGCGGTTCCGGGTGACCGCTGCGACGGCGCCGCCGCGTGCACGTTCACGCAGCGCGTCCCTGGGACGGCGATCGTCGAGCTCGACTGATCGCTACTGATCCGCGGTCTTCACCGTGAACGATCCGGCCTGGTAGCCGTGGACGCCGATGTACAGGACGCCGTTGCTCGTCGCGGTGTACGTCGCGGCCTCGTTGCCCGAGGTCGTCCACGCGCGCGCCAGGTACGACGACGTCGTCGGCGCCGCGCCCATCTGCAGATACAGGTCGACGTCCTTCGTCGACGTCGTGCGCACGACCACGCGCTTGCCCGCGGGGATCGGCAGCTGGAACACCTTCATCTCGCCCTGCGTGACCGAGCCGCTCTCGGTGAGGTGCTGGAAGTCGGGTACCGGCACCGGCTGCGTGGTGCCGCCACCCTCGGTGTACGTGATCTCGAGCGCGAAGTTGCTCGAGGCCGCATAGCCATTGACGCCGACGTAGACCTTCGCGGGTCCGACGATCGAGCACTCCTCGGCGGAGCCATCGCGGTACGGGCGGCAGTCGTATGACGACGAGGTGGGCGCGGCCTCCTTGCGGACGTAGAGGTCGGCGTCGTTGTCACCGGTCATCACCGCCTTGAGCGTCGCGCCCGCGGCCACGTTGAACGGGCCGTACTGCTTCCACGCGCTCTTCGCGACGGTGCCCGACTCGTTGACC
>DATLHR010000500.1:0-7774 GCA_035539815.1 Kofleriaceae bacterium | reverse complement strand
CGGGCACCGACGCGTGGCCGGCGGGCGAGCGCGCGCGCTTGCACGCGGCGCTGCGGCACGCGGTGGCGTCGACGGTCCAGCCGGCGCTCGTGCGCGAGCGCGACTTCCTGCGTGACCGCGTGCTGCCGAACGCGCGCGTCGAGAAGGAAGGCCTCGCCGGGCTCGTCGACGGGGAGACCTGCTATCGCGCGTCGATCCAGCAGCACGTCGCGCTGCCCATGACGCCGCGCGAGCTGCACGAGCTCGGGCTTTCCGAGATCGCGAGGACGGATCGCGAGCTCGCGGAGCTCGGCGCGCGCGTGCTCGGCACGCCGGACCTCGCCGCGACGATCACGAAGCTGCGTACCGACAAGGCGCTGTACTTCGCCTCGCGCGAGGAGATCCTCGCGGCCGCGCAGCAAGCGCTCGATCGCGCGAAGGCGGCGACACCGAGGTTCTTCCGCACGCTGCCGAAGACGGACTGCGTGATGCGCGAGATCCCCGACTACGAGGCGCCGTACACGACGATCGCGTACTACCGCCAGCCGCATTACGACGGCAGCAAGCCAGGCGAGTACTTCGTCAACACGTTCAAGCCCGAGACGCGGCCGCGGTTCGAGCTCGAGGCGCTGACCTGGCACGAGTCGGTGCCGGGGCACCACACCCAGATCGCGATCGCGCAGGAGCTCGGTGCGATGCCCGCGTTCCGCAAGCTCGACGGCTCGACGGCGTACGTCGAGGGCTGGGCGCTGTACACCGAGCGACTCGCCGAGGAGATGGGCCTCTACTCGTCGGACCTCGATCGCCTCGGCAAGGTCAGCTACGACGCGTGGCGCGCGTCGCGGCTGGTCGTCGATACCGGCCTGCACGCGATGGGCTGGACGCGCGCGCGCGCCGAGGCGTTCATGCGCGAGCACACCGCACTCACCGAGATCAACATCTCGAACGAGGTCGACCGCTACATCGGATGGCCGGGCCAGGCGCTCGCGTACAAGGTCGGTCAGCTCGAGATCCTGCGGCTGCGCGCCGAAGCGGAGCGCCAGCTCGGCGACCGCTTCGACCTCCCGGGCTTCCACGATGTGGTCCTCGGTGCGGGTGCGGTGACGCTGCCGGTGCTGCGGGAGCTCGTCACCGCGTGGGTGACGGAGCTTGGGTCGGACCGGTGATGTCGCGGCGCGGCGTTTCCGAACCGTCACGCATGGTTGCGCTTGCCAGCCGCTGAAACGATGAGCACAGTCAGGGCATCTCGGGTTTAGGGGAAACGTGACGACGATCTATCTCGCCGCCATCGCATTCGGAGTGACCCTCCTGCTCGCGTCGATCCTGCTCGGTGGCAAGGACACCGACCACGGTGACGGCCCGGACACCGACGTGGGCCTCGCGTGGGCGCCGGTGATGTCGCTGCGGTTCTGGGTGTTCTTCCTCGCGTTCGGCGGCGGCGCCGGGTACGCGCTGACCAGGCTCGGCTCGAGCGAGGTTGTCTCAGCGGTCGGCGCGCTCGGCATCGGCTGGGCCGCGGGCGCGGTCGCGGTGCTCGTCGTGCACAAGGTGAGTAAGGAGAGCGTGTCGAGCGACGTGACGGCGAGCGAGCTCGTCGGCGTGACCGGCACGCTCGTGCTGCCCGTCGGCCCCGGCAAACCCGGCAAGGTGCGCGTAGAAATCAAAGGCCGCTCGGAAGACTTCGTGGCGACGCTCGTCGAGGACGGCGCGGAGCTGCCGACAGGGACGCCGGTGCTGATCGTCGCAGAAGGCGACCGCGGCTCGTTGCTCGTCGCCAAGACCGAGATGTAGCGTCCTCGCCTGTCGTGAGGTTGAGCCGTGGGTGCCGTGCGCCCGCGGCGGACTATGGTCGCGTTGCCCGAAGGAGGTTCGTCATGGACAAGATCCCGCCTGAAATCCTCGGTGGCGTGGGAGCCGGCGTCGGCGTCCTGCTGCTGCTGATCTTCCTCTACCGCTACCTGCTGCGGATCGGTCGGCCGAACGAGATCCTGATCTTCTCGGGACGCAAGCACAAGGCGGCCGACGGCAGCACGCTCGGATATCGCGTGGTGTTCGGCGGGCGTGGCATGCGCATCCCGATCGTCGAGAGCGTGCACGAGATGGATGTCTCGTTGATCGCGGTGCCGATGCAAGTGCAGGGCGCGTACTCGGAGGGCGGGATTCCGCTCAATGTTCACGCGATCGCGAACATCAAGATCTCCACCGATCCGCGGTTCGTCGGCAATGCCATCCAGCAGCTCCTCGGCAAGGACCGCAACGAGATCGGGCGGATGGTGAAGGAGACGCTCGAAGGCCACCTGCGCGGCGTGTGCGCGACGCTGACGCCCGAGGAGATCAACCAGGATCGCCTCAAGTTCGCGCGCCAGCTCGAGCAGTCGGCGGGCCCGGACCTCGAGAAGCTCGGCCTCGAGCTCGACGTGCTCAAGATCCAGCACATCGCCGACGACCGGAACTATCTCGAGAGCATCGGCCGCCAGCGGATCGCCGAGATCCTGCGGACCGCCGAGGTCGCGGAGTCCGACGCGGTGCGCGCCGCCGAGCAGGCGGAGGCCGCGGCACGCGCACGCGGTGAGGTCGCGATGACCAACGCGCAGGCCACGGTGCAGCGCAAGCAGAACGAGCTGCGGCAGATCAAGGCCGAGGTCGACAGCGAGGCGCGCTCCGAGGAGGCGCGCGCCGAAGCGGCCGGCCAGCAGGCGAAGGCCGAGGCCGATCTCGAGCTGCAGAAGCTGCGCGGCGAGCTCGAGCAGCTCCGGCTCGAGGCCGAGGTGAAGATCCCTGCCGAGGTCGAGGCGCAAGTCCGCGAGCTGTTCGCGGCGGGCCAGGCGTCGTCGATCGCGGCGAACGGTGAGGCGATGGCCGCATCGCTCGCCGAGGTCGCGAGCGCGTGGCGCGAGAGCGGCGGCAAGGCGATGGACATGTTCGTGCTGCAGAACCTCGACGTGATCTTCGGCGATGTCGCGAAGGCGGCGCAGCGCGTGAAGGTCGGCGAGGTCAACCTGATCGATGGCGGCGACGGCCAGACCATCCCGGCGTACGCGGCGGCCTATCCGGCGACGATGGGCAAGCTGCTCGAGGAGGTCAACAAGACCCTCGGCGTCGACATCGCGAAGGTCATCACCGGCAACTCCGTGAGGAGCTAAGGAGGCACCATGCAGAACCTACTGCTCGTCGGCACGGTCGCCGTCATCGGCGCTCTCATCGTGATCGCGTTCATCATCTCGCGCATCATCTACATCTGCTCACCCAACGAGGTGATCATCTTCTCGGGTGGGCACCGCAGAGTTTCCACGGCGAACGGCGAGACGAAGTCCGTCGGCTACCGGGTAGTGCACAGCGGTGGCCGCGGTATCCGCATCCCGTTGCTCGAGGTCGTCGATCGCATGGACCTCACGAACATGGTGATCGAGCTGCGCGTCCAGGGCGCGTACTCGCGCGGCGGCATCCCGCTCAACGTGCAGGGCGTCGCGAACGTCAAGATCTCGAGCAAGAGTGCGCAGCTCGCGAACGCGCTCGAGCGCCTGCTTGGCAAGAACCGCGAGCAGATCATGGCCGTCGCGCGCGAGACCCTCGAAGGCAACCTGCGCGGCGTGCTGTCGACGCTGACGCCCGAGGAGGTCAACCAAGATCGCGAGAAGTTCGCGAGCGCACTCGTGCACGAGGCGGATCACGATCTCGCGCGGCTCGGCCTCGAGCTCACCACGCTGATGATCCAGCACGTGTCCGACGACAAGGGCTACCTCGACTCGCTCGGCCGCCGCCAGACCGCGGAGCTGCTGAAGACGTCGCGCATCTCCGAGGCGGAGAACCACGCGCTGTCACAGGAGAACTCGGCGGCGAACCTGATGAACCAGGAGATCGCGAAGGTCGAGGCCGAGATCGCGACGGCGCGCGCCGAGGGCCAGCGCCGGATCGCCGAGGCGCAGACGCGCAAGGGCGCGCTCATCGCGGAGGCCAAGGGCCAGGTGCAGGCGCAGGTCGCGAAGGCGACCGCCGAGCTCTCGGTGCAGCGCGCGCGCCTCGCGCAGGTGCGCTACCAGCTCATCGCCGACAAGGTGAAGCCCGCCGAGGCGAAGAAGGCGCAGATGGTCGCGCAGGCGCGCGGCGTGGCGTCGAAGATCGTCGAGGACGGAAAGGCGACCGCGTCTGCGATCCGATCGCTCGGCGAGACGTGGGGCAAGGCCGGCGATAGCGCGCGGCAGATCTTCGTCGCGCAGAAGCTGCAGGGCCTGGTCGGCACGATGATGAGCACCGTGGGCGAGATGCACGTCCACAAGCTCACCGTCATCGACAAGGACCTCGCGGCGAACGGCGGCAACCTCGCGGTCAAGGCGGCGGTGACCTCGGAGCAGCTCAAGCAGCTGCTCGGCGTCGACGTCGCGGCGGCCGTGCAGCGCCTCGCGGGCGACAGCAAGACCTCGCCGCCGGTCGCGCCCCCGCCGCGCCTGCGTCCCCCAACGCAGCCCGGGATCAAGCCGCCGGGCTCGGAGGGCTGACGTCCGTAGCGCGCGCCGCACGGCGCTGTGGTCGAGATCGGGTGGAGCGGCGTCGTCGGTGTCGTCGAGCGCGAGCGCGCGTCGACGCGGGCCGGGCTACGCGCGATCGCGGCCGGGCGATGATCGGCTACAAGCTGAGGCCCACGCGGCGGCGCGCGGTCAAGCAATGCGCGGAGCCGAGCGTGAAGTCTCGGCATGTGCGCGGGCGGTCGTCGTAGATCTCGCACGCGTAGCGCGAGGTCTTGCCGTCGACGACGACGCCGCCCTGCAGCGCGCTGCAGCGATCGCCCTTGCGCTTGATCTGGTAGTAGGTGCCGCGATCCTCGAGGTAGGTCGGCTGCTTCTTCACCATCGGATCGCGCTTCGCGACGTCGACGGCGTCGTACGCGGCGCGGCAGCAGGCGCCGCAGGTCTGGCAATCGAGCGCGGCTTCGTAGCGCTCGCACGCGGGCCACGTGGGGTCGACCTTCGCGTCGGCCTGCCGGCAGCGCGAGGCACCGCGTCGATCTACCTCCGCACCGCCTTCGGCGCTGCTGCGCGCCCGACGGTCGTCGGGCTTGCGATCGAAGCGCCACGCGCACGTCGCGCACGTGCCGGTGCCATCGCCTGCAGGCAGGCCGGTCGGATGCGGCGCGGGTGGCGCGGTCACGCCGAGCCATAGCGGTGCCAGCTCGCCGGTCGTCGGGCGAGCGGCGAAAGGGGCGGCGGCGACGGCGATCTGCGCGCTCGCGGCGAGCGCCTCGGCGAGCGCGGGAGCCCACGGTGGGAGCGCGGCGCGGCGGAGGCCGGCGATCGCGAGCTGAACAGATGGATCGGTGCGGTCGGCGAGCACGTCGCCCGACAGCGTGTCCCAGAATGCCCGGAAGTCGGTCGTCGGCGCGAACACGGCGCGCAGGCCGTAGCGGCCCGCGAGCACCCACTGCACGCGCTGGCAGGCGTGCTCGCGGAAGTCGTGCTCGGGGCCGGTGTTGTCCATGCCCCAGTCGGGTGCGGCGAACGAGTCCTCGCCCTCGACGAGCGAGTGACACAGCTCGTGAAAGATCATCTGGCCGAGGCTGTCGTCGGCGTCGAGCTCGGCGTCGACGGCGATCGCGAGCGCGCCCCGTCCATCGGTAGATGCATAAGTGTCCGGCGTCCGGACAACGCGAAGGCCGATCCGACGCGCGGCGCCGAGCCAGACCTGCGCGAGCGGATCGACGTAGCGGTGCGTGACTTCGCGTGGCACGCACAAGCGTCTAGCAGAAAACCGAAGCAAAAACTCGCCCGCGTCGACGCCCGCGTGGAAGGTGAAGGCATGAAGGGGGACATCGCGCTCGCGGGGTACAAGCTGACCGCCGAGGAATGGCAGCAGCTCGATCCCTTGCAACGTGCAGAGCTGCTCGCCGTCGTCACGCACCGCGATGACAGGTGGATCATCTCCGGGGGCACGATCGTCCCCGAGACCGACGGCGACGAAGCAAAGTAGGGCGATCCCCGATTTGCCCTCGTGTCCGGAAACGGCCAGTCGAGGCGCAGCGCGCGTGGTACCCGTGATCCGTGCTCTCGGATGACGCTCGCTACGACGCCCTGGTGACCCGCGATCCGCGGTTCGATGGCGTGTTCTTCGTCGGCGTCTCGACGACCGGCGTCTACTGCCGGCCGATCTGTCCGGCGCGCACGCCGGGGCGCACGCGGTGCTCGTTCTATGCGACCGCGGCGCAGGCGGAGGCCGCGGGCTTTCGCGCGTGCTTCCGCTGCCGGCCCGAGCTCGCGCCCGGCAACACGCGTGATGGACGGCCGGCGGCGGTGGACGCGATCGAGGTGCTGGTCGCGGCGGCGGCGCGGCGGATCGCCGAGGGCGCGCTCAACGACGCGTCGATCGATGACCTCGCGGCGGAGCTCGGCGTGTCCGCTCGCCACCTGCGCCGCGCGACGGAAGCCCGGCTCGGCGTGTCGCCCGTCGAGCTCGCGCAGACGCACCGGCTCGCCCTCGCGAAGCAGCTGCTGCAAGACACCCAGCTGCCGATCACCGAGGTCGCATTCGCGGCGGGCTTCCACAGCGTGCGCCGCTTCAACGCGGCGTTCGAGCAACGGATGCGCAGCGCACCCTCGGAGATCAGGCGAGCGCATGCGATAGCCGCTGCCGGCGCGATCCGGCTGCGCCTGGACTATCGCGCACCGTATGCGTGGGAGGAGCTGCTCGCGTTCCTGCGGGTCCGCGCGATCCCGGGCGTCGAGCATGTCGATCGCGAGCGCTATCGCCGCCTCGTGAACGTCGGCGGCGAGACCGGCGTGATCGAGGTGGTGCACGCGGACACGCGCGCGGCGCTGTGGCTCGTCGTGTCGCCGAGCCTGGTGCCGGTGCTGATGCCACTCGTCGCGCGCGTGCGGCGCGTGTTCGATCTCGACGCACGCCCCGACGTGATCGCGCGCGTGCTGCGCCGCGATCCGGCGCTCGCCGCGTCCGTCGCGAAGCTGCCGGGGCTGCGCTTGCCCGGGGCGATCGATCCGTTCGAGGCCGCGATCCGCGCGCTGCTCGGACAGCAAGTGTCGGTCGCAGCGGCGACCACGCTCGCGGGCAGGTTCGCCGCGGCGTTCGGGACTCCATATGGAGGCGATGCCTCGCTCGTGGTTCGGTTTCCGACGGCGGCCGAGGTCGCGCAGCGGACGCCCGAGGCGATCGCGGCGATCGGCTTGCCGCGCGCACGCGCCGCCGCGGTGCACGGCCTCGCGGTGGCGGTCGCCCGTGGCGCGCTGCGCTTCGACGGCGGTGAGGACCTCGAGCGCTTCGTGATGACAGCGGTCGCGCTGCCCGGTGTCGGCCCGTGGACTGCGCACTACCTCGCGATGCGCGCACTCCATGATCCCGATGCCTTCCCGGCCGAAGACCTCGGCGTGCGCAAGGCGCTCGGTGGCACCCCGCGGGAGGCGATCGCCCGCGCGGATGCGTGGAGGCCATTTCGGTCGTACGCGGTCATGCACCTGTGGAATACCTTGGGAGGATCCGATGCTGCTGAAGAAGACGATGTCGTCACCGATCGGCGAGCTGCAGCTATTCGCGCGCGGCGACGAGCTCGTGTGGCTCCAGCTGCCGGAGAGCGCGGCGGCGCCGCCCGACGGCGTCGAGCATGAAGCTCCCGTGCTCGCACGGGCAGCGTCGCAGCTCGCGGAGTACTTTCGCGGCGAGCGGCTCGCGTTCGACGTGCCGCTCGCGATGGAAGGCACGGCGTTCCAGCGCCGCGTGTGGGACGCGCTGATGGCGATCCCGTATGCCGGGACGTGGAGCTACGGTGAGCTCGCGCGCGCGATCGCCCGCGCGG
>DATLHR010000499.1:0-12915 GCA_035539815.1 Kofleriaceae bacterium | reverse complement strand
CTGCCCAACCCGCCGCCACCCGTGCCGCGCATCTGCGGCGGGTTGGGCAGCACGCCGTGCTCCATGTATCGCTGGATCTCGCGGCCGGTCATCTGCGCGATGCCATCCGCGCCGCCGAGTTCCTGCACGATGTTGCGCCGCTGGCCTTCCGGAAGGCTCGCGATGCGCGTACGCAGAAGCATCTGGTACTGCCGCGAAGGCGGCGTGCTCGGGCTGTCGAGAAGCACGCCCTCCTGCCGAGTGCGCGCCGCGTCGGCGAGGCGCGCATCGGTGACCTGCTGCTGCATCCCGAGGCGCTGGCGCTGGATGTCCAGCCCCGCGTCGCGTTCACGAGCGGTCTCGGCAAGTCGCTGCTGCGCGATCGTCATCTCCTGCTCGCGCGCGGCGTCACGTTCCGCGCGGGCGTCCATGCGCTGGACCTCGGCCGCCTTCGACTGCTCGCGGCGCGCGATGCCCTGCTGGCGCTGCTGCGTGAGTTCGTCCGCTTCGCGTCGAGCGCGCACGCCACCGCCGCGGCCCGAGTAGCCAGCGAAGCCACCGGCGAGCGCAGCGGCGATGAGCCGCATTACGTCGCGCGCGCGGGCGTCACCGATCTGACCTTCGGTCGGCAGGCCCTCGTCCATGCGGCCGGGCTCGGGACGCTCCGGCTTGCGAGCGATCGCGGCGCGCTGTGCGAGCACCTCGTCGCGCACGGCCTGACGCTGCGGCGCTTCCTCAGCGTCGCGCAGAATCATCGGATCGACCATCGGAGCGCGGAACGTCGGCGACGGAGGCTGCTCGCGCGGAGCCGCTGCCTGCGGTGTCGGCGGAGGCTCAGGGCGAGGCTGCGGCTCAGGCCGGGCACTGCGGGCCTCCTGATGTTCGCGCAGCGTCTCAGCCGTCTGAGGCTCGCCACGTAGCACGACGGCGCCGCTCCCCATGCGCTGCGCGCCGGGGATATCGGCGTACGGCGTGGTGACGCTCCCGCGGAAACGCTCCGGGCTCTCGGCAGCATCCCCACCGCGAGCGAGCTGCTCGAGCTGCGGGGCGACGCTATCGAGCGCCTCGGAAGCTGCACGGCGCGCCTCGTCGTCGCGGCGCTGCTGCTCTTCGCGGCGGCGTCGCTCCTCGTCCGAGATGCCGATGACGATGGGCTCCAGTTCGTCCATCACGACCCCGCCAGTGCGGAGAGAATCCCGCCGAGGAATCCGCCCGTCCGATCGTTGCTCTCGTCAGAGACCTCGCTCGGGTCGCGCGTGCCCGGCACCTGGCCCGTGCGGAGTTGCGCGATGTCGGTGCGGTTGCCGAACGCCTGTTGCCGCGACTGAGCGCGGCTCTCGCGCGTGGCGTTGCGGTAGGCCGTGTTGCGGCCCTCTCGAGCGCGCGCGTAGTCGGTCTGGTAACGGTTGAAGTCGTCCGCCGCGCTGCGCCGCTGGTAGTCCTCCGAGAACGACTGCCCGCGCATCTGCGAGCCGAGCCCGCCCGCTGCACCTGCCGCGCGATCGCCGCGCGCCTGCGCCTCGATGAGCATCAGCGCGTCTTGCTGCGCGAGGCTCTGCGCTGCGCCCTGTTGCGCGCCAAGACGCGACGCGAGAGCGGCCCCGCTGCCGCCCATCCCGCGCGCCTCAAGCGCTGCGAGGTCGGCGTCACGAGACGCGCGTGACGCCTGCCCCGACTGCATCCGCGCGAGCGTCTGCCGCGCGCGGTCGGCCTCGGTCATCCCGCCGGAACGGTAGACGTCTTGGAGGTACGAGAGCGCGTCTTGCTGCGCCTCGATGCTGCCGCGGTCGGCCTGCGCACGCGCTGCTTCGGCGCGGTCGGGGCCCTCGACGAGCCCCTCCTGCTCGTACTGGACCCAGAGGTCGTCTGCCGAGGGGATGTAGTCCTCGGCCTGATCGATGTACCGCTGGCGGAGCCACGTCTCGCGCTCGCGGTCGGCCTCGGCCGCTCGTCGATTCGCGCCGCTGATGTCGCCCCAGAGGAACGTCCCTGCCGAGCTCTCGTCGAAGTCGCTCGCGCGCCCCGAGGGCCCTTGCCCGGCGGTCGCAGGATCGCCGCGCGAGACCTGGCCCGCGTCACGCTCCTCACCTGCGCGTCGCTGCCGTGCCTGGTACTCGCTCTCGCCGTCGCGAATCTCGACGTTCTGGCCGCGGTCGTCGATGTAGAAGTCGGCCGTGCCGTCGCCGTCGCGGTCCTGGTAGCCGTAGCGGTCTTCGCTCGAGACGCCCGAGCGCTCGCGCTGCTGGACCTGCTGCGCGGTCTCGCCAGTCTCGTCGTCGTACCCGTCAAAGTCTTCGTCGCGGAAGGGCATGAATCACTCCATCACCGCGAGAACGGCGTTGTAGCGAGTGGAGGCGCTGAGCCCGTCGATCGAGTGGATGAGCAGCGCGCCAGAGCGCCACTCCCACGTGACTGCGGCGCCGCTGATGACCTGCCCAGTGGCGGTGCGCTGCGGCACGGCAGAGAGCAGGAGCACGGCAGTCGGGCTCGTGACGACCGCGGGGACCGCCACCTGCACCGGCAGCACGTCAGTGTCGATGACGGTGGAGACGACGCCGCGCACTTGCTCGCGCCAGCGCCAGCCACCATCGAGCACCTCGCGGACGACGCGTAGCGACTCGTCCACGACCTTGCGCGCGCGGTCGTACGTGTCCGGCAGCAGATCGAAGCGGAGGCGGCTCATCGCTTCGTCCTTTCGCTGGTCGGCTCATATGTCAGCGTCACGCCGAGAATCGCCCAGTCGAGACCGATGTCGCAGGTCTCGACGAGCGGGTAGAGGTGCGTGCAGCGCGCGAGGTCGCGCGGCACCGTGACTCGAGCGCTGTCGCTGAGAAGAGCGGCGCGAGTGCTCGTCCAAGCCTGGGTCGCCTCGTCGGCGCCGAGGTTCGACATGCCGCCGATCTCCAACGAGGCAGTCGTTCCGCCGACGGTGCCCGAGTAGGCGCTCCAGTCGAGCTGAATGGACATCTCGCGCCAGATGGCATCGAGTTGTGGCGTACCCGGAGTGAGCGCCTGCCACTGAATGCGCGAGACGATGCCTTCGTATGCCACGCGATCGACAGGCGACGCCGAGAACGCGCTCTCGAGCGTGCACACGTAGTCGGAGCCGTCGAGCTCGACAGCGGTGATTTTGCGGTACTCGGTCGAGCCGCTGACGGTACCGGCGACCCAGTCGCAAGCTTTGGGCACCCAGTTGCCGCGCTGCACCGTCGTAACGGTGATGGACGGGTCAGAGCTGCTGTACGTCCAACCAGAGATACTGAACTCGCCGTCGTAGCCGACGGTCTGGTTCCCGCCCACGTAGTTGAGCTGGGAGACTTCCCAGATGCTTGGCGCCTTTGCGACGAAGAAGCCGCGGATGTTGCGCTGCTCACGCGCCGTGTACGCGTCAACGTCCCACGTCGACCACGCGTTGGTGTTCTTGCTCCAGCAATAGAGTGTGGAGGAGTAGGTCGCAGTCGACGTAGCGGGAACGCCAACAAGCACATACCCGTCGTTGTTGTTCGCGGCGACGAACGGCGAATAAAGCGTCGCGCCGTACGTCATCGCCCACTGCTGCACGGCTTCGAGCTCGACGCCGATGAGCCCCTCGCTGATGTTGCGCACGCCGCCCTCGTCGACGAGCACAACTCCGTGCTGCGTCCACGCGACCGCGCTCTCGCCGAGCACGTCAACGCACTCGGCGCGAAGCGGGCGGAGCACCGGGTCGAGCAGGTCGACGCGCCAGCCATCTGGAGGCGAGCCGGTCACGCGGTAGATGCCGTCGGTCTTGAAGACGAGCAGCGCCGCCCGGAGCGGAGCGAGCGCCACGATGGGGTCGCTTTCGCTACCGATGGTGATGAAGTTGATCTCGGGGACGTGCTCCGGCTCGTCCGGCTTGCTGTAAAAGAGCTGGTTCGGCCGGTTCTCTCGATCGACGAGAACGCCGCCGCTGCCGTTCACCTCGTACGACAGCGCGCCATCGCGAGTGCTCGTCACCGTCCATTGCGTGTCGTCGAGTGCGACGCTGCGAATGACAAGCGTGCCGCGCGTTGCGTTGCCGTAGACGTCGGTGGGCGCGTACGGGTCTTCGATGGCGTAGGCGAAGACAGTCGTCGACTTCTGCGAGATGATGTACGCGAGCTCTCGCGCGGTGCGCTCCGGGTCTCCCGAGTACACGCCGAACGCGGGGTATGTCGCCGTCCCGCTCGTATCGGTGGACGAGCTCGCGTAGTAGCCCTGCCCATCCACCGTGACGACGTCGTGGAAGTACGCGGTAATAGCGCCGCTCGCAGTGGCGTTCGCACTCATCGTGACAGTTGTTGCTGTCTTGCTGAGTACGGTGGTGCCGTTGGGGATAGTGCCAGTCGACACCCCAGGAATGCCGTTGTCCGTCACGAGCTGCCCGACGACCACGCTCGTCGTGGACACGAGGCCCGTCAGGGTGGGATTGCCGCTGGTCGCCGTAGCGGCGCGAGAGAGCCGCTGGAGGCCCTCGAGCCCGTCCGTCGCCGTGGTCCCGCTGACGCTCACGATCTCGATCGCGCTCGTCCACGGGCCGATGCAGCGGCCGAACCACATGCACGTCGACCAGCGCGTAATCGCGCCGCATGCCGGAGGGCGCCCGTTCGCCTTGAGCAACCCCTCGCGCGTCGGATTCGTGTAGAGCTCGGCGCCGAGGTCGGCATCGACGCGAGCGTCCTTCACGGTCGCGTAGCCAACGGAGACATCGCCGGAGACGATGGTGTACCGCTTGGTCAGGTACATCATGTCGCTCGGCGTCGTGGACGTCGCGACCGTCTGCGTGGCGTAGAGCTCGATCTGGTCGCCCACTGCCGCGTAACTGGGCAGGGGGATGATCCAGTTCATATCGATCGTGCCGCCGGTCGTGTTGTCGTACGACTGCCACGGGCTCGGCGCAGAACGGGTGATGAGCCCGTTCGCATCGCGCTTCACGAAGCACCAGCGCCACGCTCGAGCGAAGTTGTTGGGGATGGCGACCGCGCCGACGGTGGCGATCGAAAAGAGGCCGCTGGACGCCTCGTGCATCCCAGCGAGCTCGGCCGTCGTGTCGCCTTCGCTCGTGAGCTTCACGGGACCGATCTTGCTGGCCCAGTAAAGGTTCTTCCGCGCGTCTGCGAACTGCGGGAACGACGCTGCAACCGCGAGAGGCTCAGCGCCTCCGCTCGGAACGGTGACCGCGGTTCCACCGGGAGCGGCGCGGATACCCCACGCGCTCGCGCCGTCCCACTCTGAGACGAACGTCCACGTCCCGTTGTACGCGTGCATGCGCCGCGGGCGGTTGCTCGTGGAGACGCGCGGCGTGGCAGAGATGCCAGGGCGAATCCGCGCCACCCCGGGGCGATCGATGATGACGTTCTCGGCGACACGGAGACCACCCTGCGCCGCCGTGATGAGCGGCGAGCGGTCCGTGGCGAGCCCTGCGCATGCTGCGATGACACGCTGAGCCATCTCAGCGCCTCCGCAGGTAGCTGCTGTGATTGATGAACGTGGGCACTTGCCGCGTTCGCGGCGTGGTGATGCCCTTCGCCGCCGTGAGGCGCTGCTCGAGGATGGCTTGCGCGCGACCTGCCCCACGATCGTCGCCGAGCTCGTCGAGCACCGTGCGCGTCACCGCGCGAACGAGCACGGGCCAGAGCGAGGCGGGCACCTGCGGATAGCAGGTCTCTCCAGCCTTGCAGAGATAGTCTACGCGCCCGCCCGTAGCGATCGTCGTGTCTGCGATGTCCGCGACGACGACCGGCGTGTCAGCGCTGAGCGTGACGGTGCCAGAACTGTAGCCAGTGCCGATGCCATCGGCGAGCGCCAGTTCGTGAGCGCCATCCCCGCGCACGATGTCGATGTAGCGATCGTCGTCGTCGATCTGCGTAATCCACTGCGGCACGCTTCCGGAGAGGTCGATCGTCGTGGCGGACGTCGCCGCCTCGATCGCGCCGCAGGTGGTCGTGAGCACGCAGCGCGATGGCTGGCGCTGGTAGCGCATGCGGAGCGTGAGCCCCGCATCGGCGTCGGTCGGCGTCGGAAACAGCCGAACGAACGCGCCGTCAAGCACATAGCCGAAGCGGCCGAGCCACGCGCCGTCACGCGTGCCGTTGGCCCACCGCCAGAGGTCGTGCTCGTTCAGCGCGACGACGGGCTGGCGGTTGCCGGCGCTGTCTGCGAGCTCGACGCGCTCGAGGCCGGCGCCGATGGCGCGCGAGGGGAGCGCGTAGGCGGCAGTGCCGCTGACGAGCGTAGCGGTGCTGGTGGTGAGCCAGAACGACGGATCGATGGCTCGGATGGGCTCGGAGAGCGTGGTGGCGATTTCGTCGTCTGCGATGCCGAGAATCTCTGACGAGCTGATGTCCGTACCGGTGGGAAGCCGCGAACGCAGCCTCACCGCGGACTCAAGATCGTCAGACGTGTACGCCACCCATCACCGCCTTTGTCGCTCGTCGATGTCGTACCGGCGAATCTCCTGAACCCAGTTCCCGTTGGCGTCGCGGTCCTTGCCGCGCTCACGGTCGCGCATGCGTTGCACGAGAGCGTCGAGGGCTTCCGCTTGCGCAGCGAGCTCCTCGTCACGCGCTTTGCTCACTGGCGCCCCCGCTTCATGCGCACGCCGTTGGACTCGACGTGCATACCGCTCGGGCGATTGGGCGCGCCCTCGTCTTCCTGGCGAGGGCCGCGCGACGGGTAGCGCGCGTCGTTGCCGCGCCGACCGGACACCAGCACGAGAAGCTGCTCGAGCGCCTCGTGCTGGATGTCCTCGTCATCCTTCACGGCGCACCCAGCGCGTAGGTGCGCGTGGCCACCGTGTTGGTGAGCGTGCGACTGATGGTTGCCTGCGTGATGACGAGCCCGTCGGCGTCGCTCGTCTGGAGCACCATGTGGCGCGCCACCCGAGGGTCGACGGTGAACGTCAGCGTGATCGTCCCGCTCGCGTTCACCCCAGTCACGAGGCCGAGCAAGTCGGGGTGCGCGTTGATTTTGGCGACGAGGTTGTCCCCCATCGCCGTATTCGACGCGCCGAGGTTGAACTGGTTGTCGCCGCTCGCGCCACTCGCCTTCGCGGTGAACGTCGTACCGCCGATGGACACGGTGTCGTCCGCGTCGGTATTGGCGACCACGCATGCGATCGTCGCGGTGACCTGCCCGCTCGTATCGATACCGCTGGCGAACGCGCCGCCCGCGGGCGATAGGCCGTTCACGGTGCCGTCGAGAACGGTGTAGCCGTTGCCAACGGTGCCGTAGAGGTTGGCCGTGAGGATGAGGTTGCCGCTGTTCGTCGTCGCGGTGACCCAGTCCTTGAGGCCGAGCATGCCGTTCACTGCCGCCGCGATGTTGGTCGCAGTGACAGCGTTGCTCGTCTGAGAGACGAACTGGCCGAGAGTGACATCAGCCCCGCTCGTGACCGCCGTGACGCGGTAGGCGCCGCGGCCCGGAATGACGATGTCGAGATACTCGCCAACAGCGATGTTGGCCTGGGTGACAGCGAGCGTGAGAGTCGCCTGAGTCGCAACGCACGAGTCGGTGCGCACGCGGACCTTGCAGGGGCGGACGCCACCCGCGGCAGCCGCGAAGAAGCGCGAGAGCGCCTCCGCTTCCTGCCGCGGGCTGCTCTCCTCGCGATTGAGCCGCTCGCCTACGGAAGCCGGCGCATCGCCGCCGCCGTGGTACACGGAAATCACCGTGATCGCATTCGTGCTGGCCATGCGCCGTCCTCAGATCACGCGTTGCTGTTGACGATGTCGGTGACCTTGCAGAGCGTGCGGGGCTTCCGGAGGATGATCCCCTGGTCCCAGAACGAGCGAATCTCGAAGCCGGCGTTGTCCGCCAGTTCACGGAAGAAGCGATCGTTCTGGATCTTCCCGTCGACGCCCGGCAGGTTGAACGTCACATCCGACGCGCCGACTCGGCGGTACTCGTCGAAGTCCTGGATGAACGCCTCGCCGCCCTTGCACATCGCGTCGGGGACGATCTCGAGCGGGCCAGTCGGCCCGTGGTACACGATGCTCTGCGCACCGAGTTCGACGCGGCCCTCGTTCTTCGTCAGGCGACGAAGAGCCGCAGTGTCGTTGTTCAGGTTCGACCACGTCGGGATCGACACGCTCGCGACGAGCGGCATCTGACCGACGCGCATCGCGACGAGGCCCGCGGCCTGCGTCAGCTTGCCCATCGTCGCAGCCGCCGAGCCCGCCGAGTAGGTGTTGGCCGACCACGTCGAGTAGGTGCTCGCCGAGATGCCGAACAGCGACCCGGTGTTGGTCGCGATCGCATCGACGCCGGTCATCGCGCCGTCCTTCATGCCGCGGAGCACGAAGACGTCGGTCGACACGAGCGCGTCGAGGTCGGTCGTGTTGCCGGTGACCGACAGCGTGACCTTGCCCGTCGTCGCGCTGTAGACCGCCTTAGTCAGCACGATCGCCGCGTTGCTGTTGCGCTGCGTGGTGAGCGTCGAGTCGTAGGCGTCGAGCTCGGCGTTCTCGAGCATCGCCCACATGCCCATCGCACTCGATGCGGCGGTGATGACGAAGTCCTGCGGGCTCGAGGCCGCGCCGGCCGTCTCGTTGACGCCGAGCGACGAGCCGCCGTAGCGCATCGTGATCTCGAGGATGGCGTTGGTCGTCTCGAGCATGTCCTCGACGGCGTCGTCGAGGAGGTTGCCGAACGCCGTCTTGCCGCTCGAGACCGCCGAGGCGACCGCCTTGTAGGCGAACGACTCGCGCATGACGAACGACGAACCCGAGAGGGTCGCGTCCTTCATCGCGCCAGTGCGGACCGCGTTCAGCGCGAACGCAGTGCCCGCGGTCGCGCCGCTCGCCAGCGTCCAGCCGTGCGAACGCGTGAGGCGAACCGGGAAGTGATAGCTGTCGCCGAGGCGCTCAGCGTCCTTGAACTTGATGCGCTCGCGGTAGAGCGCGAAGGACGGGACGGAGTTGACCGCCTCGCCGTAGATCTCTTTGAACCAGCCGTCCGCAGTTGCGATCGTCGTTGCCATGGGAGGACCTCGAATCGCGCCGTGAGGCGCAGTCAGAGGGCTCTGCCGATGACGACGAGGCGGGTACGCAGGCGACGAGGCTGGTGCGTTCCCCCGCGGCGGTCCGCGCGGAACCTGAGTTGTGCTTGCAACCATGACACGGGTCACTGGCGCACGCAAGGATGGGCCACCGAACGGTGCGCTTCACGGCGGTGCGAGTCGGGTTACCCTCGGCGCCATGCAGACGCGGATGATGGTGGTGGGAGCGCTCTTGCTCGTGGCGTGCGGCGAGGCGGAGCCCGTGGAGTGGTCGGGGGCCTACGAAGGCTCGGTGCTCATCGAGTCCTTCGACTGCGAGACAGGAGAAGCGCTGGAGCCAGAGGCTTTCTCGGGCGTGGTCACGATCGCGGAACTCGGCAACCGAGTCACGGTCAACCGCGAGTGTCCCGTCGTCATGGAGAAGAGTGGGGATGCGACGGCGCGCGTCACGGAGACCGCTTGCAACAGCACCTTCTCCGATGGCACGCCGGTTCGCGAAGAGGTGCTCGGCGGAAGCGCGTCGATCGACGGGGACGAACTGTCCCTCAACTTCTCGCGTCGGATTACCTACAGCGGCGTGTGCGACTCTGTTCGCGACACGTTCGTTGGAACGCGACGCTAGTAGCTGTCCCGGCGCTTCTTGAAGAAGTCCCGCATCGACTGCGGCGGCGCGCTGCCCTTCGACTGGAAGCGGCCCGTGCTGGCGTCGCGCGGGGTCGCCACGGGAGCCGGAGCGACCGCGGGCGCCTGCGACGCCTTGAGTCGCTCGATGTCGCGGGCGCGCACCGCCTTCATGCGCTCCTCGCCGATGAGGTCGAGCACCGCATCCACGTCCATCTCGCCATGCAGCGAGCCCCACTCCTCGCGGAGCTCGGCGGCCACGTTGCGCGCCAACTCCATCGGCTCGATCGGCTGATTGGCTGCGAGCGCCTCGCGGGCGTGAGCCACCATGCGCGCGACGGTCGCCTTGTTCATCGGCAGCTTGACCGCCTTGAGCGCCTCGGGGAACTCAGCCTGCCAGCGCTTGGCGTACTCGTCGCGCACGCGTGCTCGCTCTGCCTGCTGGCGCTCTTCGGCGTGGCGCTGCTTCTCGGCGCGCATCTGATCGAGCTCGCGCTGTAGCTTCGCGTGCTCGCGCTGCTGCGGCGTCATCTCCGACTCGCGGAGACGTTGCGCGTAATAGCGCTCCATCGCCGCGTCGACCTTCGCAGCGTCTCCGCCGTGCAGCTCGAGCAGCGCGTCCACCATCGAGTCGCCCTTGAGGCGGCCCATGATGCTCTCGCTCTGCTTCCGGAGCTCGGCGGCTTCCTTCATGCGCGCTTGAGACGCCGCGCGGATGCGGTAGGTCGATAGCGCCTCCTCCTCGCCGGCTGCCTCACGCAGCCATGCGGGAATGTCCTGCTCGCCCACCTCGACCTCGCGGCCGTCGATCTTGACCTTGCGTCGCCACTCCGCCTTCTGCGCTTCGGTGGCGCCTGCGGGCGGCTGCTGCGTGGACGGCGGCCCGTTCGCTGCGGGGCTCGCTGCCGTCTGCGTCGTGCTCGGCGTGGACTGCGGCGCGCTCGGAGCGGAGGCCGCGGGAGCGCTGCCACCAGACGGCGCGCTCGGGGTGCTGACTGCATCACTCATCACGCCACCTGTCCTGCTGCGGGCGGCGTTCCGTCAGGTGCGGTTCGCTCGCCGGTTTGGGGGTTCTGCGGCATCAGGGGGCCGCTGCGTCCGAGGTCGCCACCAGCGGGCGCGGCTCGAGGCGCAGGAGGCTCGCCGCTGCCCTGAGCGGGCGGACCGTTCGCGGCCGGCTCCATCGGCGGCTCGTTCGCCGGGGCGCCCGCACCGAGAGCCATCATCATCTCCATCATCGCCGGTTCGAGCGGCTCCTGAGTGATCGCCCACAGCGCCGGCTGCTCGTTGCGCAGGGCGTCGTACTCGATCGCGTGCTGCGCGATGTGCTGGAGCACCGGACCGCGACGCGCCTGGTCGAGACGCACTTCCGGGTCGTCGAGCAAGCACGCGTGCTCGGTGATGTGCCGGTAGTGGTTGTCGGTCGGCAGCACCTCGACGGGCTCGCCGCGGCTCATGCGCTCGTTCTCGGAGCGGATGTTGCGCACCTGCCCGGTCTGCCGCTTGTAGACGGGAGGAAGGCGCCCAGTCGCGAGCATCGTCATGTACGAGCTCGCCGGCACTTCCTTGGGTCCGTATGCCTCGAGCACCTTGTCGGCGATCTCCATCTTGCCGGCGAGCGTGCGCATCAGCGGCGGAGCGAGGTCGACGCGGACCTGGCGCACACCAGCGATGTCGCTGCCCTTGAAGCTGCGAGCGATGGGCGCTTCGTCCGGCCCTGCGATTTCGACAGTGCGCTCGATGGTCGCGAAGCGCTGCCAGATGCGCACGCGCGCATTGGCGAGGCCGCGGTACAGGCCGGCGACCGCACGCACGAAGGCGCTCGCGTACTGCTGCGCCATCGACTGCACGAGAGCCTGAGACGCGCCGCTCTTCGTGTTGTCGTTCGGGTTGCCGCGCGCCACCGAGTTGATGCCGCTGTTCGTCTCGAGGTCGGAGAGCAGCACCTCGCGCAGCTTGAGATTCGCCTCGTTCATCGGAGGCGGAGGCATCCACGCGGGCGGCGCCGTGCGGCCATCGCTCTTGTACGTGACGAGCCGTCCGCCGGAGCCCATCATCGTCACGTTGACGTCCTGCCCATCCGCCGCGAGCAGATTCGGCACGTTCTGCACGTCGTGCGTGGTGACGAGCGACGAGACAACCGAGTCGTACGCCTCCTGGCTCGCGATGAGGTCCCAGAAGTCGCTGTACGCCATGTCGAGCTCCATCTCGCTCGACGGGCGAATGCGGTGCACGGGCAACTCGCCGTACGCCAGCGCGCCGTCGGTGAGCCAGACGTCACCGGTCACCTCGATCATGCGACCGCCGGCTACTGCGGGCGTGTTGGCGTGATAGAGCGTGAAGACCGGAATCCAGTCGCTTCCCTCGCGCGCCTGCTCGCGCCAGAGACCACGAAGCAGTTCGTTGTCCGGCTTCACCGAGAGCAGGTCATCGCGCTTCTCGGGATACTTCGCGATGAGGTCCCAGCGCTTGTACCAGCGCAGGACGATGAACCACTGGGGCTCGGAGCGCGGCGGCGCGTCGAGGTCGCGCGCAACGTTCAGCGGCGTAAACGCCTCGAGCACCACGTCTCCGGACATCACGGGCTTCGCCTTCGTGCGCGGCATGCCCATCTCATCGGTGACAGGCTGCCCATCGTCGCCGAGCTCAGGCACCTGCTCGACGCCGACGACTTCGCCGCGATCGACGTCCCACCACTGGTAGACGTAGCCCTCGGCGTAGCTGCACGTCATCTCGGCCGCGTTGACGACGTGCGACTCCATGCCGCCGCCGTTGTCGTCCAGCGCGTCATCGAGTAGCTGCTTCACGAGCTGCACCTGGCCCTGCGCGTCGCTGCCGTCGTTCTTCGCCGTCGCGTCGAACGCAGGTCGGTCCGCGGTCGCCATCATCAGGTAACGCCGGAACAGCGACCGGAAGTGGTTGGAGCGGACGCGGATGGCTTCGCCCTGCTCGCCGCCGAATCCGACAGCGTGCGAGGTCGCGTAGCCGCCTTGCGCGTCCTGCCCGTAGTAGAGCCGGTAGCTGCGCCGCCACGTCGCGAGGAGGCCACGCGTCTCGAGTTGCTCGAGGTAGCGGCGGAAGCGCTGCATGATGAGCGCCGGCATCTGCTCGGGGGGCTCAGTGGCCCAGTAACGATCGACCGGCTCAGCGGCCGTCTTCTGAATCGCCATCACTCATTCTCCAGCGCGGCGCATCCCGCGTTCGTAATCTGCCAATCACCTCGACAGCCGCATGCGCAGCCATCGATCAAGCCGCGACGCTTCATCGCTGCCAGCTTCGCGAGGAGCACCTTCGGCGGCGCATCGCTCGGGATTGAG
>DATLHR010000498.1:0-2548 GCA_035539815.1 Kofleriaceae bacterium | reverse complement strand
TCCTTCTTCTCCGGCGCCGCGATCATCGGCTTCTCGCCGGCGATCGCCGCGAGTGCGATCTCGGTGCACTTCGCCTGGTACGCGAGCAAGTTCATGTACGCGTCCATCGTCGACTTGTTCTCGGCGAGCAGGCCGCGCAGGATCTCGACCTGGCGGCGGTACTCGGAGAACTCCTTCTTCTGCGCGATCGTCGGGTGATGGACGTCGACGTCGAGTGCCATCTCGCCTTCGCCTTCGATGATCAGCCGGAACATGTCGAACACGTTCCGCAGATCGACGAGGTTCGCGTACAGCAGCATCAGCGCCGAGTTGCACGCCTGCACGGTGTCGTGCGCGGTGATCACGCCGCGCCGCGTGTACTCGATCGCGCAGCGACGCACCTGTGAGAGCAAGTTCTCGAGGCGAAGCCGCAGCGCGGGCGGCAGGTTGGAGCCCGCGTAGCCGCCGATCGGCGTGAACCGCAGGTCGATCTCGTTGGGCTTCGGGTCATGCGGATCGCGCGCGTCGCGGATCCGCTGCACGCCCTTCTCGAGGTAGATGCGCGCGAGCTCGACCTCGCGGTTGATGTCGGGCTCGGTCTGCGACAGCTCGACGCGGCACGACTCGAGCACGCGGCGGTGGCCCTTGTACTCGAGGTTCTCCTTGTACGCGATGAAGTCCGTGAGCTCCTCGTAGTAGCGGAGCACGATGTACACCGTCTGCGGGAGGCGGAACTCCTCGAGGTTGATGTTGCGGATCGCCGCGTCGAAGATCATCAGGTCGTTGCCCTGACCGTCGATCGCGTAGCCCGGTTGGACCTCGACCGAGAGATCGCCGCGCGCACGCGCCGCGACCTTCAGCTCGCCCGCATAGCCGTGCACGATGCCGGGCGAGTGGAGGAGCCTGTTGTGCAGGCGCCGCTTGTCGATGTGATAGCGCTCGGCATCGTTCCAGTCCTTCTCGGTGGTGAGGAACCCCTTGAAGAAGTTGATGCGCTTGAATCCCTGCGGTGCTTGCTCGCTCATTCTTTGTCCTCGCCTTCGAGGGCCTGGGGCTCGATCGTCACGATCTCTGCGCCAATACCAATGCCGGACCTAAGGCCGATCGCGAAGAACTCGCGAAGCTCGACGTCGCCCTTCTCCTCGGCGAAGCGCAGGTAGTACTGCGTATGCGCCGGCTTCTCCGTCGAGATGATCTGGTGGACGCGGATCACCATCTCCGGGGTCACCGTATCGAACGCGATCGGCATGTCGACGACGAAGCAGTGCGCGAGATCGACCGGCGGTAGCACCACCGAGTCGATGCCGATGCGCGCGCCCTGCTCCGCGCCTTCACCTTCCACGCGGAAGCCTTTGAACGGCCACTCGTTCTCGCTGATGTCGGGCTCGTGACCCGAGAACAGCGTCAAGAACAGCGTCAGGCCGCGCTTGGTCCCGCGGATGCGATAGAGATCGACCGAGCGGCGGATCAGCGCGCGCTTCTGCTCCTCGGGCCAGTCGAGGTCCATCGTGAAAGCGGTCCACTTCGCGAGCCAGTCGAGGAAGTCGAGCGGCGCGACGTGTGGATCGTAGAACCGCCAGCCGTCGACGAGGTTCCGCTCGACGGAGTCGAACATGTGCTCGAACACGAAGCACAGCTCGCGGACGAGGTTGCGACCGACCGCGTCGGAGCGGCGATAGATCGCCGGCAGGTTCTCGAGCAGGCCGCGGCGCGCGATCCAGATCGTGACCTCGGTGTCCTCGTACACCATCTGTCCGCGCGGCGGACGTTGCTCGAGGACCGTGTCACGATCCTCGTAGCTCTCGCGGTACAGCGTGACCACCCGCGGCAGCCCCGCATCCTCGAGGATGATCTGGGCCTTGTTGAGCGGGCGCCCCACGACGTCCGGAACCCGGACGACGCGGCGGTTGAGAAGCGCGTCGGTCGCCATTACTTGATGTCGTCCCGAACCTTCTCCGCCACGTGCACGTGCACGAGGAACGGCAGCTCGTCATCATCCAGACGCAGGTGCTCGACGCCGATGTTGCGCGCCTCGTCCCAGATGCCGAGCGCGTCGACACCCTCGACGCCAGGCACCTCTTCGATCAGGTGCACGAGCTCGGCCTTGAGCACCGGCCGTCCGAACTCCCAGCCCTTGCCATCGCGGCCGCCGACCAGCGCGTGCAGGTAGCGGCGCAGCTTGAGCTCGATGTCCTTGCGCAGACGGTCCGAGGTCCCAACGGTGCGACGGATGAGCACGACCTTGAGCGACAGATCCTTGTAGCGCGGCCGCACCACGTTGAGCACGGTGCCGACGAGCTTGCGGTCCTCGAGGTACCGCTTCACGTAGCGCAGCACTTCGTTCGACGGCACGAGCCGGCGCCCGAGCTCGTCGATCTTGGTCTCGCCCTTGGGCAAGAGCGCGAGCGTCACGTGGCCGCGGTTGGAGCGATCGGGCACGCAGCGCGCACGCGCGAGCGTCGTCGACGCACGCAGCGCAAGCATCTCGTAGTCCTCGGTCGTCACCGCGCGGTCGCGGCTCTTGATCGTGTACGGCGCGCGCGCCTTCGCTTCATCGATGGTCTCGCGA
>DATLHR010000497.1:0-1879 GCA_035539815.1 Kofleriaceae bacterium | reverse complement strand
CACCGCCACCGCCGCCGCCGCCGCCACCGCCCGCGCCCGACATGAAGGACATGTAGTAGGAAGCAGCGTCGGAGATCCAGCTGCTCGCCACGCGCGAGCGAGCGCGCCTGCAGGCGTGCCTGCCGGCGTCGATGCCGTCGCTCGCGATCGTGCTCGTGGTGACGAACGGCAAGGCGCTCGTGCAGGTGCCCGCCGGCACGCCCGCCGAGGTGAAGACCTGCCTCGCCGACCTCGCGGCGAAGATGAAGTCGACGCCCGGGCTCACCGACAAGCTCTCGCTCACGATCAAGCGCTAGGGACGTCGAGTCGAATGCTGCCAGGCTGCATGCCGACTTCGTCGAGCAGCGCGTCGAGCGCGGCGTAGTCGGGTCCGCGCCAGCGCAGCGCCTCGAGGTCGCATTCGATCGGACAGTCGAGCCGCAGCGTCGCGAGCGTGCGATACAGCGCGGCTTCGCTGCGGTTCGCATTGAGCGATGCCGCCAGTCGATCGGCACCGCGCACCGCGACCTCCCACTTCGCGGGCTCCTCGGGGATGTCGGTGATCCGGCCCCACCGGGTCAGCACCTTCGCGGCCGACGCCTTGCCCCAGCCCTCGAGCCCGGGGATGCCGTCGGCCGTGTCCCCGACGAGCGCGAGCAGATCGGGGATCGATGCGGGTGGCACGCCGTGCTTCGCGATCACGCCGGACTCGTCGAGCGTGACGTCCTTCCAGCGATCCCAGCACACGACCTTCTGGCCGATGACGCACTGACACATGTCCTTGTCGACGGCGGCGATCACCACGCGTGACACCTGCGGCTCCTGTGCGGCGCGTGCGGCGGCGGTGGCGATCGCGTCGTCGGCCTCGAACTCGATCATCGGCCACACGCGTAGACCGAGCGCTGCGGCCGCGCGCTCCGCGAGTGGGAACTGCGCGACGAGATCCGGTGCGATGCCTTCGCCCGTCTTGTAGCCGGGGAACAGGTCGTTGCGGAACGACTCGATGACGTGGTCGTACGCGACGCCCGCGTGGGTGATCGCGCCCGAGCGCAGCAGCGTCGAGAGCGACCTCAGGATCACGCGGACCGCGCCGACCTCGCGGCCGTCGACCTTTGCCTGCGGAGCTCCGAACCAGGCCCGGAACAGCTCGTACGTCCCGTCGAACAGATGGACTTGCACCGCCCGCGACCTTACAACTCGCGCATGCGGATCGCACGTCTCGTCGCGCTCGCTTGCGTGACGTTCGCGTGCGCGCCCACGAAGGGGAGCTCGTCCATGCTGCACTCCGATCAGCCGTCTCCGCTCGCCGCCGATGCCGTCGCGGGTGTCGCCGACCGCGAGCTCGCCACCGTGATCGCGGATCACTGGGAATACCTGATGCGGTGGGCGCCGACCTGGGCGACGACCCTCGGCGATCATCGCTACGACGACCAGCTCGCCCCACGCGACGCCGCCGCGATCGAACGCGCGAACGCGGAGCGCGACGCGTTGCTCGCGCGACTCGAGCGCATCTCGCGCGAGCGGCTCGGCGGCAAGGACGGCATCACGTACGCGATGCTCGCGGGGCGGCTGCAGGCGGAGCAGGCGCTCGATGCGTGCAAGTTCCACGAGTGGAGCGTCGACAGCGGCGGATCGAGCCTGCTCGGCGAGCTGTCCTACCTCGTCGAGTCGCACACGGTGAACACGCCCGCCGACGCCGCGAACCTCGTGAAGCGGATGGAGCAGGCGCACACGCTGATCGACGCGACGATCGCGAACCTCGCGACGGGGCTCGCCGAGGGGCGCGTCGCCGCGGCCGAGAAAGTTCGCCGCGCGATCGAGCAGCTCGACGCCGAGCTCGCGAAGCCCGTCGAGACCTGGGCGATGGCGAACCCGGCGTGGACCAAGGTGACGGGCACCG
>DATLHR010000496.1:0-21362 GCA_035539815.1 Kofleriaceae bacterium | reverse complement strand
TGTTGCCATGGATCGCTTCCGCGATGACGCGCGCCTTCGAGAGGTGCTCGGCGATGCGATTCGCGCCGTGCTTCGTGCGCGAGAACACCAGCACGCGCGACATCGACTGGTCGCGCAGGACCTCGACGAGGAGCGCGCGCTTATCGGCCTTCTCGACGAAGAACACCTCTTGATCGACCTTCTCGGCCGTCGTCGACGGCGGCACGACGGCCACCGTCTCGGGGTTCTTGAGCAGCTGGTCTGCGAGGTCCTGGGCTTCGCGCGGCATGGTGGCCGAGAAGAACAGGGTCTGGCGCAGCTTCGGCAGCAGCGCGATCACGCGCTTGACGTCGTGGATGAACCCCATGTCGAGCATGCGGTCCGCCTCGTCGAGCACGAAGACCTCGAGGGGCTTCAGATCGATGAGGCCCTGGCCCGCGAGATCGAGCAGCCGGCCCGGCGTCGCGACGAGGATGTCCATGCCCGCGCGGAGCGCTTGCTTCTGCGGCTCCATGCCGACGCCACCGAAGATGACGGTGTTGCGCAGCGGCAGGTGCTTGCCGTAGGTCGTGAAGCTCTCGCCGATCTGAGCGGCGAGCTCGCGCGTCGGCGTGAGCACCAGGCAGCGAATCGGCCGCGGCTTCGCGTTGGGATTCGCCTTGGCCGCGAGGCGCTGGAGGATGGGCAGCGCGAACGCGGCCGTCTTGCCGGTGCCCGTCTGCGCGAGGCCGAGGAGGTCACGACCCGCGAGCACGTGCGGGATCGCGCGTGCCTGGATCGGCGTGGGCTCCTGGTAGCCCTCGGCGGCCACGGCAGTCGCGATGGGCTGGATCAGCCCGAGCTCGGAAAACAACATTGAGCGGGGGCATACCACGCGCCCGCCCAGCCGCGACTCAGGATTCCGCTTACTTCAGCTGGGCCTCGAGCGCCTGCTTCACCTTCACGTCGAAGCCACCCTCGCCGCCGGCGTCCTTCGCCTTCCCCGCCATGTACTCGTCGCGCTTCCTGAGGAGCTCGGCGATCTCCTTCTGCGCCGCCTCGCGCTCGGCGACGCGCTTCTTCACCTCGGCGCGGAAGGCGTCCTTGTCCATGCCGCGATACTCGGCCGGCAGGTCCTCCTCGGCGAGGCCGTCGATCGTCATGGCACCGGTCGCGACGCCACCGACGACATCGTTGCTCGCGCGGCCCTTCACGCCCTCGTCGGCGAAGTACGCCGCGCGGTCCGCCTTGGCCGCGGGCGGCGCCGCCGCCGCCGCTTCCATCTTCATCGCGTAACCGCGGCGCACCGACTCGTCGCCCGCGATGATCGCCGTGGAGTCGATGCGCTCCGACAGCTCGGCGAGCTTGTCGTCGTACGGCGTCGCGATCTGCTGCACGCCACCGTTCTGCTGGATCGCCGAGAACTCACCGTGCGAGAGGCTCGCGATCTGCTGGAACGCCTCGGCGGTCTGCGCCGCGGCCTCCGGGTTGCTCACGTCGACGCAGTGGATCGTGTTGATCACGATCTGCTTGCCGGCGGCTTCGCGCGCGAGCGCGTCGAACGTCGGCACGCCACCGCGCACCGCGGGGGGCGCATCACCGACGAGGAACACCAGCTTCTTCGCGCCCGGGCGCCACTGCATCTTGTGCAGCGTGACGTCGAGCGCGGCGTTGACGTGCTCCGGGATGTCGTTGCCGCCCGCGGCGTAGTAGCTCGACAGCTCCGCGAACACCGCGTCGAGGTCGCCGGTCAACGCGAACTCGCGCGTGATGTAGTCATCCGTGATGTCGCGGTAGGCGACGAGGCCGATGCGCACGCTCGCGTTGGCGTCCGTCTTCTTGATGTGATTCGCGATCGACCACACGGTGCGCTTCGCACCTTCGATCAACCCGCTCATCGAGCCCGTGGTGTCGACCGCGAACACCACGTCGACCTCGCGCCCGTTCCCTGCCACGGTGTACGTGACCTGCGGCTCCTCCTTCGCCTGGCGCGTCCACGGCGTCAGGCCTGCGACGAGGGCGATGGTGGCGAACGCGGCCGAGGAGATGCCGTAGGTGACGAGGCGCTGGCGGGTGAGCATGGGAGGTTCCACGCACGACCCGGCGCGGCGATCTAGCCGGCCAACGCGAGGTCGTGCGCGCACGCCGGCGATCGCGTGCACGCACGATGGCCGCTCGGCTAATCGCCTGAAATTACAGCACCCGCCTTGGTCCGTGACGTGCTGACGCTCGCCGCCAACGTGTGCGATGCGTCGGGTGCCGTCTGCAAGCTCGGAACGGCCCGGTTGACCTCGACGGGTTCGTTCGACACCACGTTCGATGGCGACGGCAAGGCGTTGATCGACCTCAGCTCGTTCGGAGCGACCGTGGGAACCGCCCGGCTGCTGAAGATCAACACGCGCACGTACGTGGCGGGGCAGTACTTCACGGCGGCCGACAATGCCGCTGCGAGCTCGTTCCTGTTCGCGATGACCGACAGCGGCGCGGGCGATACGACGTTCGGCACCAACGGGCTCCGCACCTACAACAACGGCGCCTCGGGTCTCGAGGGCTACGGTGGCATGAGCGTCAACGGCAACAGCGCGATCTGTATCGCCGGCGATCGCGATGTCGCCGCCGTGCCCAACGGCGTCGCCGCGATGCACAGGCCCTGATTCTCGATTGCGACCGGACGGCAACGTGTGCTGGGATGCGGGCCACATGAAGAACGTTGGATTGACTGCGATCGTGATCATGGGTGCCGCGTGTGGCGGCGGTGGCAGCGGCGGCAATGGCGGCACCGGCCCCATCTCGGCGGCGGGCGCGATGGAGGTCTGCGAGACCATCTGCCAGCACGACGTGGAGTGCACGCCGGATGGCGAGCCGCTCGACGCGTGCATCGCCGATTGCGTGGGAGACCTTGGGGGTGGCGGCTATCGCACCGATGCAGCCAACGCCATCGCCGACTGTTTTGCCGGCCTGGCGTGCACGGCCGACGAGGAGCAGTGCCTCGCCGAGTGCACCCCGACCAGCGCGCACGAGGCGTACGAGACGAAGTGCCGCGCGAAGTTCGCGGAGTGCGGCGGCATGGGCAGCGCGGACCCGGCATGCGAGACCACGCCGAATGCCACGACGGAGGTCGGTGAAGCGTGCTTGTTCACGCCTGCGGTGGTGGACGCGCTGGCGGCGTGCTTCGACGAGCCGTGCACCGGCCTCGATGCGTGCTTCCAGATGGTCACGAATCAGTACGGCCTGTAAGTCCGAGTCACGGCGGTGGCGGCGGCGCGGGGGGCGCGACGATCGCCACCGTCGCGGTGCGTCGGACATCGACCGGCTTGCAGGTCTTCGCCGCGCACAGCCAGAACCGGACGCGCACGCGGATGACGTGCTCGCCGACGGCGTCCGCACGTACCGGCACCGCGAACCGCGGCGCATCGGCCCCGGGATCGACGGCATCGCCGCGCCCGAGGCGCCGGCGCTTCACCGTCACGCCGTCGGGCGGTGCGAGATCGACGATCACCGCCGCGTCCTTCGAGACGCTGCGACCGCGATCGACGGCGATCGAGATCGGGAGGCTGCCCTGCACGCCCGGCGGGAGCTCGGTGCGCTCGGCGATGCGCACCTCCCAATCGCGCGAAGGCTGCGCCGCGGCGCGCGCGCCGAGCAGCACCACCAGCACGGCGACGAGTCGGCTCAAAGGATGTGCGTCGCGAGCTCGGCGAGCGGAGAGCGCTCGCCCTTCGTGAGGATCACGTGGCCCGCGATGCCCTCCTGCTTGAACCGCTCCGCGACCGTGGTCAGCCCGTTGTTCGACGAGTCGAGGTACGGGTGATCGATCTGATACGGGTCGCCGGTCAGGATGATCTTGGTGCCCTCGCCCGCGCGCGTGACGATCGTCTTGATCTCGTGCGGCGTCAGGTTCTGCGCCTCGTCGACGATCATGTACACGTTGGGCAGCGAGCGGCCGCGGATGTACGTGAGCGGCTCGATCTCGACGAAGCCGAGATCGACGAGCTCCGCGTAGCTGCGGCCCTCCTTCTTGTCGCTCTTGTTGAGACCGAGGAGCAGCTCGAGGTTGTCGTAGATCGGCTGCATCCACGGGTTCAGCTTCTCCTCGATCGTGCCGGGGAGATAGCCGATGTCGCGGCCGAGCGGAAAGATGGGACGGCTGACCAGCAGCTTCGAGAACACCTGATCCTCGGTGACCTTCTGCAGGCCGGCCGCGATCGCGAGCAGCGTCTTGCCGGTGCCCGCCTTGCCGACGAGGGTGACCAGCTTGACGTCGTCGTTGAGCAACAGATCGAGCGCGAAGTGCTGCTCCTTGTTGCGCGGCTTGATGCCCCACACACCCTCGCGCAGCTTCTTGACCGGCACCGCCTTCTCGGTCGCCTTATCCCAGCGGGTCAGCGCGCTCTTGCCGCTGTCGTCCTTGAGCGTCAGGTACTCGTTGGCGTGCAGCCCCGGCGCGTCGACGACGACGCTGCCCTCCGCGTAGAACTTGTCGATCGTGCCGGATGGCACGAGGATGTCTCGGTTCCCGGGGTACAGCTCGTCGATCGAGATGCGCTCCGGCTCGAAGTCGACGGTCTCGAGGCCCAGCGCGTCGCCGCGGACGCGCATGTTGACGTCCTTGGTGACGAGGATCGTCGGGACCTTGGGGTCACCGTCGCGGACCTCGAGCGCGATCTCGATGATGCGCTGATCCATCGAGCGCGAGTCGTTGCTGGGGTTCTTCGGCGGGTTCTTGGACAGCGCGACGCGCACCGTGCCGCCGTTCTCGAGCTTCTGGGGATGCGAGAGCCCGCCCACGCTGCGGAACTGATCGAGCTCGCGCGCGATCTGACGCGCATTGCGTCCGAGCTCCGACTGATCCTTCTTGAACGTGTCGACCTCCTCGAGCACGTAGATCGGGATCACGACGTTGTTGTCCGCGAACGCGTAGATCGCGCGCGCGTCGTGAAGCAGGACGTTGGTGTCGAGGACGTAGTTCTTCACCGCCACGGACCGACGGTATCAGAACCGGCCCGAGTACAAGAGGCCGACCGACCCCGAACCTACCGCCGGGGTGAGGACGCGCTCCTTCGGCGCGGTGACGTAGAGGACGACGCCTGCGGCGACGAGGACGCCACCACCGATCGCGAGCCCGAGCGCGAGGTTCGCCTTCGTCACGGACGACTCGACGCGCGCCGCACCTGCTCCCGAGCAGACGAGCTCGCCAGCCATCTCCGTGCATTCGTCCGCCACCGCCGATCGGTACTGCGAGCTCGCGATGACGCCGAGCACACCGCCCGCGGCGAGCACGGCGGCACCCGCGCCTGCGGTCGCGTACGCGAGCTTGATGCGCGTGCGATCGCGGCGCGGCGGCTCGTCGCGCCGCACCGGCGGGGACGCCGCGACGACGCGCAGCGCCGGGATGTCGACGGAGACGCGCTGCCCCGCGCTTGCGCGCGCGACCTGTGCGAACGGCTCGCGCCCCGGCGCGCTCGCCGCGATCTCGATGTCGCCGGGCTCGCGCCGGAGCTCGAGCTCGCGCGCAGGTGCGACGGTCTCACCCGCGATGCGGAGCTCGAGACCGGCCAGCTCTGGCTCCACGACCTTGATCACCACGATCGCGAGCTTCGCGTCGACGGCGTTCGCGCGATCGCGGGCGAATGCGGCGCGGCTATCGTTGGCGGCCTCGAACACCTTCGCAGCCTCCTCGAACATCGCTTTCGCCTTGCCCAGCTGCCCGAGCTTCTCGAGGCAGTCGCCGTAGTTGAGCGCCGTGCCGGCGGCGCGATCGAGCTCGAGGCTCTTCCCGAATCGATCGCACGCCTCGTCGTAGCGGCCGGCCTTCGCGAGCTCGCGCCCTTCCTGGAACAGGCGTGCTCCCTCGGCGTTGTCATCCGCGAGCGCGACGCCCCACGCGAGGGCGAGCATGACCGACACCGCGATCCACCGCATGGAGCGCAGGATCCTCGATCCTCGCGCCGCGGGTCAACCGCTCGTCAGTGCTGGCATGACATCGGATCGAGCGCGCACGCGCCGGTGCCCGAGGTTGGCTTCGCGGTCGACCGCGCACGCGGCGGGACGGCGACGCCTGCCGTCTTGCACGCGGCGGTCACCTTCGTCCGCTCGCCGGCCGCGACGCGCGCGAACCACTTCTTCGCGCGGGAGGCATCGGACGTGTTGCAGGCCGCGATCGTACACGCGGCGGCGATCTCGCTCGCGAGCTCGTCGTCACACACGGCGACCGCGTCGGAGAACCGGCCCTCCGCGGAGGCGCGTGCGACGCGCTCCGCCGGGGTCGCTGGCGCCACCGGTACCGCGGGCGGTGCAGCTGCACTCGGACCCGGGGCGTCGCTCGCGGCGGTGGCCGCCTGACTCGCGGCACCAGCGCTCGGAGGCGCGGGCGGCGACACGGGCCGCTCGACGGGTTGGCTGCTCGCAGCCGGCGCGCCGTCGTCGGGGATCCGCGACGACGATGCCCCGCCGGACATCGAGAGCGCGATCGCCACACCGGCGACGATCGCGATGCTCGCCGTCACGATCACCACCACACTTCGCGTCGGCCGCCGAACGAACGCCGTGCCTTCTCGCTGGCCACCCTCGGCAGGGACCGGCGCGTTGGGCTGCAGCATCGGCGGATTCGGACTCGAGCCGCGCGGAGCCGCCGCCGGATACGCTTGTTGATCCGCGGTCGCGTAGCCGTAGACGGTGCGGGCCTGCGCCGCGGACATCGGCCCGGGCGTCGCCGCGATCGGATACGGCAGAGGGGGCGGCGGCGTCGCGGCGATCGGAGGCAGCGCATCCTGCAGGATCGGCTCCGGCTGTGTGCCTGCGCGTGCGTAGCCGGTCGAGCGCACGAGCGGCACGGCGGCGAGCATGTCGGCGCGCGCGGCCTCCGCCGCGAGGACCTCATCCTCTGCGGTCACCACGGTGGAGTGACCTTCGAGGGCGGCGAGGCCCTCGGCCGTCGTCGTCCCGGTCGAGCGGCGGTGCACGGCCTGCGGACGCGCGGCCGCGGTCACGCCGGTCATCCGCGGTGCCGGCTGCGCTTGCTGGGCCATCGACCGGCGCAGCGGCACGCTCGACTCCGAGTACGGAACGCGCACGCTCAGATCCTCGAGCTCGTCGAGCTGCTCGTCGACGGAGCGCTGCGATGGCTGCGAGGTCGTCGGCGGTGCGGGCACCGGCTCGCCGATCACCGTGACGCCGTCCTGCTCGGCCTCGAGCTCGAGCCACGGCTCCTTGCGCGTCCCGAACACCTCCCGCATGTAGCGTCCGAGCGCGTTGGCGGACAGCTGCACGCCGATCTTCGCGGCGACCTGCTCGAGTGCATCGACGGCCTCGTCGCAGGTCTGAAAGCGATCCTTGGGCTTCTTCGCGAGCAAGCGCAGCACGAGCGCATCCAGCTCGGGCGGAATCCCACGCCGGCGATGCGACGGAGGGAGCACCTCCTCGCTCACGATCGCCGTCATGATCTCGAAGTCGCTGCCGCGGCGATACAGCCGATCACCGACGAGCATCTCCCACATCACGATGCCGAGCGAGAACAGGTCGCTGCGCCGATCGACCTCGAGGCCGCGGCACTGCTCGGGGGACAGATAGCTGACCTTCCCCTTCACGGTTCCCGAGCGCGTCTCGACGGCGCGGCTCTCCGCCTTCGCGACGCCGAAGTCGACGACCTTCACGCTGCCCTCGTACGAGATCATGAGGTTCGAGGGCGAGACGTCGCGGTGGACGATGCCGAGCGGTCGCCCATCGACGCCGACGCGCTCGTGCGCGTGATGCAACCCCGCCGCGGCGCCCGCGATCACCGACAGCACGACGGACAGCGGTACCTCGCGCTGCTGCTCGGTCGTCCGATACATCAAGCTGCGCACGGTCTCGCCGTGCACGTACTCCATCGTGAAGAAGTACGAGTCACCGAGCTTCCCGATGTCGTAGACCTGCGCGACGTTGGGGTGCTGGAGCTGCGCGGCGAGCCGCGCCTCCTCCAGGAACATCGCGACGAACTCGGCGTTGTTCGCCTGATCACGCAGGATGCGCTTGAGCACCACGTAGCGCTGGAGGCCGGCCGCGCTCGCTCCACGCGCGAGAAAGATCTCGGCCATCCCACCCACCGCGAGCTTCGCGAGGACCAGGTAGTTGCTGGCGGTCGAGCCGACCTCCGCGACTACAGTAGACACGCTCGTCGATTGTCCGCCGCGTGTGCAGCAGGTGTCAATCGAACCACACGAGGGGCACGTTGCGTTAGGCTGCCGTACAACGATCCATGGGGCGTCGCGCGCTGTTAGGAGCCTTGCTCGCATTCACGCACGGGTGCGTGAACGACCTCGGCCCCGAGGGCGCGCGCGGCGAGACGGGCGCGCCGGGCGAGATGGGCGATCCGGGTGCGCCGGGTCGGCAAGGGAGCGCGGGCACGAGTGATCCCGCCGCGGGCATCCAGAACCAGGCCGCAGCAGCGCAGGCCGCGTCGTTCGACGTCACGGGCAGCGCGATCGTCGAGGGCGGGCACTACCTGACGGGCGGCGACGGCGACGCGAACGCGGACGGCGCGATCACCGTCGCGGATCGCTCGGCGGTGTCGGCGTACCTCATCGGCAAGCTGGACCTGACGCCCGTGCAGCAGCAGCGCGCGGACGTCGACGGCGATGGGCTGGTCACGCCGTTCGATCGCGATCGCATCACCGACCTGATCGCCGGCGTTCCGCTCGAGACCGTGCAGCTCGAAGGCAAGCGCTTGCTCGGACGCGTGCGCGACGGGCTCGGCGGCGGCGACGGCGACCTCGACGACGACGGCGAGCGCACGGCGAGTGACCTCTCGCTGATCTCCGGCTGGCTGAACGGGACGACCACGCTGACCCCGACGCAGCGCGTGCGCGCGGACATGAACGGTGACCGTCGCGTCAACCGCATCGATCTCGAGATGCTGGCGGCGGCCGTGCAGGCCGAGCTCGGGGTCGGCGCCCCGGTGACGGTCGCGGCCGGCAAGCACGCGGCCGAGAACGCCCTCGACGTCAACCTCGCGGGCTTCCCGATGCTCGGCAAGCGGCTCACGTCGGCACCGCCGGGCAAGGACTGCAACGCGAACGCGATCGGTGCGGTCGCGCTCGACACCGCGAATGCGACGCTCTACGTGTGCGTCACCGCGGGTTGGCGCAAGAAGGTGCTCGCGCCATGAAGCGGGCGCTCGTGGCGGGTGCGCTGTTCGCGGCGTGCATCAACGAGGTCGGTCCGCAGGGCGAGATGGGCCCCGCGGGCGAGATGGGCCTCAAAGGAGACCCCGGCCCCGAGGGTCCCCCCGGCGATCCGGGCCCCGCGGTGACCGCGCCGTTCGTCCAGAACCAGACGGTGGTCCCGCAAGCGGCGAGCTTCTGGATCACGGGCGCGGCGATCGTGCGCGGCGGGCACGCCTTCACCGGGGGTGACGGCGACGCCGACGCGAATGGCATGCAGACGATCGCCGATCAGATCGCACCGATCAGCTACATCCTCGGGCAGCTCTCGCCTCCGATCACGCAGCTGTTGCGCGCCGACGTCGACGGTGACGGCCTCGTGACGCTGCTCGACGCCGAGCGCATCAACGAGGTATTCGCGAGCGCGATGATGATCGGCACCGTGCGCCGCGAAGGCCGGCGGCTGGTCGCGCGCACCCGTGACGGTTTGACCCTCGCGTCGGGCGACGTCAATGGCGACGGCGCGGTGAGCAGTGGGGATGCGGTGGTGCTCCGCAACTACCTCGCCGGCGGAGCACTCACGGGCACGCAGCGGCTGGCGGCGGACCTCAACGGCGATGGCCTCATCAACAAGCTCGACATCAACGTGATCACGACCCTGGTCCTCTCGCAGGGCATGCAACCGTCGTTCGACGACGCGCGCCGCGCATCGGACACCGCGTTCGGGGCGAACCTCGAGGGCTACCCGATGATCACGAAGCACGTGAGCGGGCCGCCACCGTCGGCGGACTGCACGAGCGATGACCTCGGCGCGTTCGCGCTCGATCCCACCGCGGCGATCGTTTACTTCTGCGCTGCGTCCGGCTGGCGCTCCCTCGGGCTGGTGCCGTGATGCGGGCGATGCTCGTCGCCTGCTTGCTCGTCGCGTGCGTCGACGACCTCGCGCCCGTCGGTCCCGCGGGGCCGCAAGGCGAACTGGGGCCGCAAGGGGAACAGGGCGAACAGGGCCCCAAGGGCCCGCCGGGCCCCGCCGGCTTCATCCTCGATCAGACCGCGGCCGCCCAGGAGGCGAGCTTCGACATCGCAGGCACCGCAGCGATCGGCGGCGGCTTCTTCTTCGCCGGCGGTGATGGTGACGTGAACGGAGATAGCGCGATCAACGCACTCGACATCAGCGCCGCGATCGCGCACCTGCTGGGCCAGAGCACGCTCGAACTCCCCGCGCGCATCCGCGCCGACGTCGACGGCGACGGCCTGATCACGCCGCTCGATTTCGATCGCATCGCCGAGCTCGTGGTCGGGGGCGCGCCGGCGACGGTGCGCTACGAGGGGCGCCGGCTGCTCGCCCGCACGCGCGACGGCATCTCGACCGCGCGCGGCGACATCAACGGCACCGGCACCGTCGACGCGGGAGACCTCTCGTTCCTGGCGACCTACCGGTCCGGCACGAGCTCGCTCACCGCGACACAGCGGCTCCAAGGAGACCTCAACGGCGACGGCATGATCGGCCGCCTCGACGAGGAGGCGCTCGCGTCGCTCGTCGTGGGCGTGGCGAAGCCGATCGACGAGCTGCGCCGGCCGGTCGACACCGCGCTCGGCGCCAACCTGAAGGGCTATCCGATCCTCGGCAAGCAGGTCACGAACGGACCCGCGGCCGGTGATTGCACCTCGCAGTCGCGCGGCGCGATGGCGTTCGACCCGACGAACAACCAGCTCTACATCTGCGTCGACGCCGGCTGGCGCAGCGCGGCGCTCTAACTAACCCCGGATCGCTTGTGGACCCGTAAGCGTCGCGTAAGCGAGCAACCGCTTACGCTTCGCTTACGCCTACGAATCGGATCAAAACAACTTCTCGAAATGCGCACCGAGGTGCCACGCCTCGGGTGAAGTGTCGCCGGGGACTCTTGGCCCGAGCACCTGCGACCACGAGAACAACCGGTTACGCATGGCAATCCACGTGCACGGTGCAAGCGCGATGAGGATCGCGCTCACATTCTTCGCGTGCACAACCGTGGCGGTGGTCGGATGCGGCCCTCGGACCAGTCCCGGCGATGTTGACGGCGGTGCCGGTCTCGACGCGCCGCCGGATGCGATGGAGCCGACCTGCATGTTCCAACCGACCGGCCAGTTCAACCCGGGGGTCGAGTGCTCGTGGGAGGGCCCGAGCCCCACGGCGAAGTACCCGACCCTCGGTGACGTGGTGATGACGCCGGTCGTCGTGAACCTCACCGATGACGATGGCGACGGCCAGGTGACGGTCGCCGACATCCCCGACATCGCGTTTGTCTCGTACCAGCTCTCGGGCACGGCGTGTCCGACCGGCGTGACCTGCGGCTGCTGCAACTCGAGCGGCGTGCTGCGCATCGTCTCGGGCGGTTGTCAGGCCGGCGCGCTGCGCGAGATCCTCGCGGTGGGCGCCGACGAGATCTTCGCTGACATCGGCGTCGCCGGCGTGTGGCTCGACAGCTCCGGCGGGCTCGCGGCCGGCGATATCGACAGCGACGGATCCGTGGATCTCGTCGCCACCGTCAAGGGCGGCGGCACGATCGCGTTCGAGCGCGATGGCCACGTGAAGTGGTACCAGCCCGTGCACCCCGCCGGCGGCACCGATCACCTCGCGGGCACGCAGCCGGCGATCGCCGACCTCGACGCCGACGGTCACCCCGAGGTGCTGCAAGGGCGGGTGGTGCTGAACGGCGCCGATGGCAGCCTGAAGTGGCGTGGTGACGCCGGCGTGGGCACCAACGGGTTCATGGGGCCGGTCAGCGTCGCGGGCGACCTCGATCTCGACGGCAAGCTCGAGCTGCTCGCCGGCGGCACCGCGTACCGGCACGACGGCACCGTCGCGTGGACGTACACCTACCCGACCGCGATCACGGTGGACAACTGCCAGTCGACCGGCTTCGCGTGCGACGGGTTCACCGCGACGGGTAACTTCGACGCCGACCCGCAGGGCGAGGTCGTGAGCGTCCGCGCCGGCACGGCCTACATCCTCAACCACGACGGCACGCCGATGGAGCATGACGGCGCTGTCGTCGCGATCGCGCTGCCCGACGACGACTGCGCCAAGCCCAACGAGGGCGGCCCGCCGACCGTCGCGGACTTCGACGGTGACGGAGAGGCGGAGATCGGCGTCGCGGCTGCGGACTTCTACACCGTGCTCGACCTCGAGTGCCTCGCCACACCGCTGCCCGCGCAATGCACCGGGCCAGGCGTGCGGTGGCAGGTGGCGAACCAGGACTGCAGCTCGCGCGTGACCGGGTCGAGCGTGTTCGACTTCGACGGCGACGGCCGCGCCGAGGTCGTGTACGCCGACGAGACCGCCTTCCGCGTGTTCGACGGCAGCACCGGCAACGTCCGCCTCTCGGTGCCCAACCGGTCCCACACGCGGCTCGAGATGCCGATCGTCGTCGACGTCGACAACGACGGCAACGCCGAGGCCGTGTACATCGAGAACGCGAACGGCGGCACGACCCACGGCATCCGCGTGCTCGGCGACAGCACGGACTCGTGGGTGCCGACACGCCGGATCTGGAACCAGCACTCCTATCACGTGACCAACGTCAGCGAGCTCGGCGCGATTCCCGCCGGCGAGCCGGCCAACTGGAACGCCGCGACGCCCGCGACGCCTTCCGGCGTGATGAACAACTTCCGCCAGAACCTGCCCGAGTCCAACGCGTTCGCGGCACCCGATCTCACCGTGACCCTCGCGCTCGATGCCAACGCGTGCACCATCAACGCGACCGTGTGCAACGCTGGCGACATCGTCGTCGGCGCGGGCGTCCCCGTGCACTTCTACGACAACGGAACCCAGCAGGAGATCGCGTGCGATGGCGGCACGCCGACGACCGCGCTACCGCTCGCACCCGGCGCATGCGCGGCGGTCACCTGCCACTGGCCCGCACCGCAGCCGAACGGAGCCGTCGACGTGAAGGCGTGCGTCGACAACGCGACCTATGCGTGCACGGCGGGCATGGCCGGCGGCAACAACGAGTGCAAGGAGGACAACAACCAGGCCTCCGCGACCGCGACGCAAGGGTGCGCCGTGATCCCGTAAGCGATCAGCTCGCCTTCTTCTGCTTCGCGGCCTGCGCTTCGCCCCACGTGACGACGCGGTTACGGCCCGTGTGCTTCGCGTGATAGAGCGCGAGGTCCGCGCGCTCGATCAGCATCGCGCGATCGCGGCCGTCCTCGGGGAAGGCGGCGACGCCGATCGACTCGGTGATCGAGAGCGGCCCCTTCTCGGTGTCGACGACCATCTTGCTGATCTCGATGCGGATGCGCTCGGCGACCGCCTTGGCCTGCGTGACATCGACGTTGTCGAGCAGCACCGCGAACTCCTCGCCGCCGTAGCGCGCGGGGATGTCGATCTTGCGCGGCACTTCCTGGAGCACGCGCGCGACGCGGCGGAGCACCTCGTCGCCGATCGGGTGGCCGTAGCCGTCGTTGACCTTCTTGAAGTGGTCGACGTCGCAGAGCAGCAGCGCGACCTTGTGGTTGTGGCGCGCCGCGCGCTCGAGCATCTCGGCGAACCGCTGCTGGAACGTGCGGTGGTTGGTCAGCCCGGTGAGGCCGTCCGTGGTCGCCATCGTCTCCATCTGCTTGTAGAGGAAGCCGTTCTGGAGCGAGACCGCGACCTGGTTGGCGATCACGGCGAGCATCTCGCGTACGTCCTTGCCGAACCGCTTCTCGGCGCGCGCGACCAGCGTGAGCGTCCCGACCGGCTCGTCGGCGGCGAGCAGAGGCAGCACGAGCAGCGACTTCGCATCGTCGACCTTCACCTTGCGCGTGTAGATCGGCGCCGACACCTCGCGCGGCTCGCCGCCGGACGGCAGGTAGTGGCGGTTCTTGACGACCATCGACGCCAGGCCCGCGTTGTCCTTGAACTCGAGGCCGGTGAGCGCGTCGGCGTCGACGAGGCCCTCGCCGCCCGGGCGCACGCGGACCGCCGCGACGCGGTGCTTGGCGCGATCCTTCTCGTACATCGCGATCGCGGCGACGTCGAATTCGGCGATCGCGGCGCAGGCATCGAACGCGGTCTCCATCACCTGCTCGGGCGTGAGCGCGCGGCCGAGCAGTGCGGTCGCCTGATAGAACCGCTCGTGCTCGTACTTCGCTCTCTCGACGGCGCGGAACACCTGCTCGGACTGCACGACGCGCAGCACCTGGTGGCTCGCATCGGCGAGCAGATCGCGATCCGCCTCCGTGAACGGCGCATCGCGATCGGCGACGAGGATGCCGCGCAGGTGCGCGTCGCTCTCGATGATCGGCACCGCGACCACGGCGACGCCCGCGCGCCCACCGTCGTAGTACGTGAGCTGACCGGGCTTGGTCGCGGCGCACAGCAGCGGCAGGCGATCGCGCACCACCGCGCCGAGGATCCCGGCGGACGCGAGGCGCGGCTGCTCGGTGATGTCGTCGGCGTCGGAGGCGACCTCCTTGAGCTTGATGCGCTCGCCGTCATCGTCGATCCACAGCAGCGCGACGGTGCGCGCCCCGAGCGAGCGCTTCAGCGTCGAGAGCACCCAGCTCGCGGAGTCACCGATCATGCCGACGCCGCCGATCGCGAGCAGGCGCTCCTCTTCCTCGCGCGGACGCGGGGCGCGGCTGCTCGGTCCGAGCGCGGCGGCGATCAGGCGGTAGTCACGCGCGCTGTCGCGCAGCGCCATCACTTCTTCGTCGAGGCGCGCGGCGCGCCGGCGGCGATAGCGCGCCGTGAGCCCGCGTAGCAGCAGGATGTGCGCGAGCGCCGCGCCGGTGAGGCACGCGGCGTGAATGACCGCGGCGATCGCGTGGTCGGCGGTGAAGCCGGTGCGTACGAGCAGCGCGGCCTCGAGCAGCATCGCCACGCCGTACGTCGCGATCGCGCCCGGGCGTGCTAGCACCGTCATCGCGAACGCGACGAGCCCGTAGAGCAGCGGATACGCCGGCGACTCGAGCCCGCCGGTGACCGCGACGACGACGTGCGCGCCAGCGACCAGCGTGAGCGCGAGCTCGATGTCGGCGAGATCGGTCGCCGCGGCGATCCAGAACGACGCCCGCTGCGCGCGCGCCGACGGCGAATGGAACTGCATGCGGCGGATCACCGCGGTCGCGACCAGCGCGGCGATCGCGACGAGGACCATCGTCATCGCGAGGTTCGGCGTCTTCGCGAGCACGCCCGCGCCGTCGACTCCGCCGGCCGCGACGACCGTGCATGCGACGACCCCGGCGAGGGCGCCGAGCGACACCTTCACCGCGCGCCGCAGCGTGCGCCGCAGCTGCCTCATGGTGTCGCCTCCACGCGGAGCACGATCTCGTCCGGGTACACCATGCCCAGGTCCGCGCGCGCCCGCGCTTCGATCGCGCCGACGTCGGTGCGCAGCGCCTCGATCTCGCGCATCAGCGCGGCGTTATGGGCCTCGAGCTGCTTCGCTTCGGCCGCGATCTCCGCGAGTTGGCGGTCGATCTTCGCCGAGCGGGGGTCGCGCCGCAGCAGCTGGCCCGGGAGGTAGCCGATCGCGATCGCGACGACGAGGGCGAGGCCCAGCCGCGCGGTCCATCGCCGGAACGCCGGCGGGACATGCATGTCGGCGAGAACGCTGGGCACCGTACGTCGACACTACGGATTGCCACCTAGCGGGCAACTTTTGCTCGCTCGCGCGATGGGCCTGGGCCTCTTTGGCCTACGTCACACCGCCTGCGTTTGTGATGGTGTTTCGCCGCACTCTGTGTACGCTGCCGCGCACATGTCGAGCACCGGTCTGCGCATTACGTTGTTCGCGCTTCTCACCGCGTCGTGCGGCGGCGACGACGGTCCCTCCCCCGAGCTCGAGTGCGGGACCGGGACCACCGGCGCGCTCGCCGCCGGCGGCTCGGTCGGCGTCACCGCGGAGGGCGGCAAGGATCTCCGCGGGGCCACGATCGCGGCGCAGGCCATGACCACCCTCCCCGCCGGCGAGGTCACGATCGCGTGCGCGGCGGACATCGTCCCCGAGGGCTACGTCGCGCTCGGGCCGGCCGTGGCGTTCGGGACCGAGGGCACGTGGTCGGATCGGCCGTTCGAGCTGACGCTTCCTTACAAGGCGGTGCGCCTGCCGGAGGGCGCCGAGGGCCGGCACGTGCGCATCGTGGCCAAGCGCGCCGGCCAGGACGTCGCGTTCTTCCCGGCGGTGTCCAACCGTCAGCTCGAGCACGCGGACCCATACGCATCGCGCGCGACGTTCCGCGCCGGCGAGCTGACCACCTATCAGGTCGTCGCGGCCGCGAACGCCGGCCAGCCCGTGACGCAGGACTTCGCGTGGCGCGCGGTGGTCGGCATCTCGATGGGCGGGTTCGCCGCGAACTCGATCGCGATGCGCCACCCCGACAAGTTCGACCTCATCGCCGACATCGGCGGCGATCCGGGTCCGTCGATGGTCTACGCGCTCGGCATGATCCGCGACTATCTGTTCGGCGGCTTCTGCACCGCCGAGGATGAAGCGGCCGGCCGCGGCAACATCGGTCAGCTGTGCCCGGTGCCGTCGACGCGCCAGGATCAATTCGAGATCACGGCGGACTTCGAGCACCAGATCACCCAGACCGGTGATGGCGTCGGGCTGACGCTGCGGCGCAACCTCTACGTGAAGGCCGCGCGCGACCTCGCGCGCGCACTCGGCAACCCGGCGCACTACAACAAGGACAACCCGTACACGCCGCCGGGCATCGACCTCGCGTGGATCGACCAGCCCGCGGCGACCCGGTGCGCGAACCCGATCGTCCTCGAGGACTTCTACGATCGCGAGTTCAACCCCGCGGGTGCGAGCCCGGTGATCACGTTCTGCGACGGCTCCGACGTCGCCGGCATGAACGGCGTGTGGGATCCCGCGGGCGCGAACGACAACCCGCAGGAGGTGCTGCTCGCGGTCGACCTCAACGCGAACGGCCGCCGCGACGCGGGGGAGCCGATCGTCACCAACGCGTTCGAGCCGTTCGCCGACGTCGGTGTCGACGGGACGGCGAGCAAGGACGAGCCGGGCTACGACCCGGTCACCAACCCGGATCCCGCGAAGGACGACTATCACTACCTGCGCAACCCGCACGGCACCGAGCGCAACGGCGACTTCGATCAGGGCGAGCCGTTCGAGGACGTCGGGCTCGACGGCGTGGCGAACACCTGCCAGCAGGGCGACACGCCGGGCGCCGGCATCGGTGGCTGCTACGACTTCGGCCAGGGCAACGGCAGGTGGGATCTGTCTCCCAACGTCGCGCGCTGGTACGCCAGCGACACGCTCCGCAACATGGCGGCGATGACGCCGGCGCAGCGCGAGCACATGTCGTTCTGGTTCGACGCGGGGATCCGCGACTTCCTCAACAACTCGGTCGGCGTCAACACGGTCGTCGGTGGCTTGATGGCGAAGCACGACGCGCCGTTCGGCGTGTTCGACAGCTTCCCGGTGCTCACCAACACCAACTCCGACGCCGCCTACGACTTCACGGAGATCGACTGGTCCGCGATACCGCGCGACCTCTACGTGCGCTACGGCAACCCCGATGCGACGCAGTCCGAGATCGAGAAGGGTGACGGCCGCCACGTCGGCACGCCGGTCCAGATCATCAACCGCGCGACCACCGCCTTCGCCTGGCTCGACAAGCGGTTCCCCGACGGTGATCGCAGCGAGACCTACGACGGCGGCACCATCATCAAGGACCTCGTGCACACGTCGCCGACCACGGGGCGCGAGAGCCCGTACGGCGTGTTCCTGCCGCCCGGCTACAACGATCCGGCGAACGCGAACGTGCGCTATCCGGTCGTCTACTTCCTCCACGGCTACGGGCAGCAGCCGCAGGACCTCGTCGATCTGTCGAGCGTGTTCGCGCTCTACATGATCGCCGAGCGCGCGATCGAGTCGCGGTTTCAGAAGTTCATCATCGTCTACGTCGACGGTCGCTGCCGGCCGCAGATCGACGGCGTCCCGGTCGATCCGACGGGCGATCGCTGCGAAGGCGGCACGTTCTACACGGACACGCCGCTCGGCGGACCCGCCCTCATGGAGACCAACCTGTTCGATCTGATCGAGCACATCGACGCGACGTACCGCACGAGGACGGCGTCGGCGGCGACGTTGGTGCCGTAGCCGCTACGTATGCCAGCTCAGCACGAGCAGCGTCTGCGGATCGCCCGCCCAGCGCTTGGTGCGGAAGTCGGCGTGGATGTCCTTCGCGCCCGCGAGCTCGAGCAGCCCCTCGAAGAAGCCCATCGTCTGAACCGAGGCCGCTTCCTCGGCGGGATTGCCCATGTGGTACGAGATCGAGATCTGCGCGGCGTCCTCGTGCAAGAGCGGCACGCCTAGCGCGGAGAAGTCGAAGAACGTCTCGCGCAGCACGCGGAAGCGGTTCAGCGTCTCGACCGGATCGCCGGGCGCGAGCAGCGCCGGATACTGCTTGTGCAGCTGCGTCGCCGAGTAGCGCCCCCACAGCCGCACGGGGAACATCTGCCCCTGCGCGACGATCGAGAGGATCGCGCAGCCGAGCTTCTCGAACACGGGCATCGGATACCAGGCGTCCTTCTCGATCGCGCGGGTCAGATACGCCAGCTCTTCGTCGCCGAGGTGCTGCGCGAGCGCGGGGACCTTCGTCGCGCGCAGCATGCGCACGTAGTCGACAAAGAGGACGCCGCGGACGTGTCGCATCTCGGGACGCATAGTGCGCGAGTTGCGAACCACGCATGCATTCGCATGGGGTCCTGCTGGGGTAACGCTACTGCGAGATCAAGGTCAGCGAGCCCGGGCCACGCGCCCACACGCGATCGAACTGATCGACGGCGACGTCGAGGATCTGGTTCTCCGCGAGACCGCGCCGCGTGTCGACACGCCGGACCTTGCTGCCGTCCCACGCGGCGATGCCGCGCTCGGTCGCCATCCACACCTGGCCGTTCTTCGTCGCGACCACGTCATTGAGCTCGAACCGCAGCACCGGCGGGAACTCCCACACCTTGCCGTCCCAGATCGCGGCCCCGGCGCCCGTCGCGACGATCACGTTGCCGTTGCCGGCGATCGTCACGGCGCGCGCGAGCTCGGACTGCAGACCATCGGCCTCGGTCCACACCTTGACCTGTCCTTCGGCGAGCCGGGCCACACCTTCGCTGGTCGCGAACCACGCGTCGTCGCCGCGCACGTCGCCGTCGACGACGCTGATCGGGATCGGGTGCATCGTCTGCTTGTCGATCGACGATGGAGCCGTCGTCGTGCCTTCGCCGCGCGCGCGGTGATACGCGACCTTGCCCGTCGCGAGGTCGGCGACGGCGAGCCCGAACGCGCGACGCTCGAGACCATCGCGGTAGCGCAAGCCGACCCACAACGAGCCCTGCGCGAACCGCGCGAAGCTGACCTCGGGCGCGGTGCCCGGCGTCTTCAGCATCACATTGGGGATCGCGGTCCACGCGCCGGACTTGTCGAGCCGCGAGACCTCGAGCGTCGACGCGTTCGCCGCGCGGTGCAGCGCGTAGATCGTGCCGCTGCTCGGATCGCGCGTGACCGCGACGACGACCTGATCGGGGCCGCCCTCGACGAACTTCTCGCCGTTCCACTTCCACGCCTTCTGCGCGCCGGTCGCGACCCAGCACTCGTCGATGCGCGTGCACGCGACCGACAGCGTCGCCGCGTCCTGGAACATCTGCTTGCGGCGGAGCCAGCTCGGCTGCGCATCGCCCTCGCGATAGCGCGCCGTGCCGAGCTCGCGCGTGCCGATCAGCAGCTGATCGCCGAGCGCGCCCAGGCTCGTCGCGCCCGGCGGCACCACGAGATCGATCGGATCGATCACCCAGTCGGCGGGCTCCGCACCACCGACGGCGGCGAGCCGCAGTCCATCGCGCGCGAGCGGCCGGACGCGCGCCTCGTCGAGCGGCGAGATCCGATACACGCGACCGCCACCCATCAGCACCGCGCCGTCGCCGCTGCGGGTCGCCGCGTCCCACGTCACGTCGGGCAGCGCGCGGTACGTCGCCCAGTCCATGCCCTTGCCGAACGCGATGCGCTCCTTACCGGCCTCGTTCGTCCCGATCGCGAGCATCCACTCGCCGGGCAGCTCGACGAGGATGCGCACGTCGTCGAGCCCGAACCCTTGCGCCGTGCCGATGCGCACGGTCTCTCCCGTCGGCTTGCGCGCGAGCATGCCGCTCGTCGTCGCGATCCATAGCCAGTCGCCGTGATCGCGCGCGACCGCGAGCACCGGATCCTTGATCGGCGTCGACAGCCAGCCGCCCTGCGCACTCACGTAGACCAAGCCCTTCGCGGTGCCGATCCACGCGCCACCGTCTTTCGCGGCGGCGATGCTCGCGACGCCGTCCTGCTTCGCGAGCTCGGCGAAGTCCAGGCCCACCGACGTCGGCGGCTCGTTCACCTCGGTGAACACCTCGGTCTTCGCGTCGTAGCGGCCGAGCCCTTCGTCCGTGAGGATCCACATCGCGCGCCGATCGTGGTCGGGGCCGAGCGCCAGCACCTTCGTGCCCGCGATGCCCTGCGACGACACCGCGAACACACGGCCGCCCTCGTCGAACCGCTCGAGCCCGTGCTCCGTCGCGACGAACACGAACTTCTCCGCCGCGACCACCTGCTTCACGGGCGACGGCTCGGTGAACACGCGCACGCGCACCTTGCCGGTCGACACCGGAGGCAAGCGCGTGGGCGGCGCGGGCGGTGGACACGCAGCCACCCCGAGCAGCAGACCGACGAGGATCCCGCACCGCACGCGTCGACCCTACCCGAGACCCGGCGCCTCCGAAAGCGGGCGTTTGCTCGCCAGGTGGTACCCTCACCCCCATGGCAGCGAAGCGACGCAGCGGCGGATTCCGTCCCCCCGAGCTCCGCGGCACGCTCGGCACGTTGGTTCGGACCGCGCTCCAGCAGGCCGGGAGCGTGCGCGACGCCCTCGAGCGTGGCGCACGCGAAGGCCGGTCTCGCCTCGACAACTACCGCTCCGATCGCCAGCGCCACGACGCCCTCGCCGAGCTCGGCGAGCTCGTCCTCGATCTCATCCGTCGCGGCGAGATCGATCTCGGCGAGCTGCCCGAAGCGCGCGAGCTGGTCCGCCACCTCGACGAGCTCGACGCCTCTGACTCCGCCGACGAGGAGGCCGCGATGCCTCCGTCGCGCAGCCGCTTCGATTCGCGTGGCCCCTCACGCTCCGACGATGACGGCACCGTCGGCACGGGCGCCCGCTGGTCGCCGCCCCAGCCCGCGGCGCCGCAGCGCGTGTGGCGTCCCCCGGCCGAGCCGACGGTGCCGTCATCGTCGGAGCGTGAGGGGC
>DATLHR010000495.1:0-14858 GCA_035539815.1 Kofleriaceae bacterium | reverse complement strand
CCCCTACGAGGCCGGCGTCTCGGGCGGTGTCGCCGGGGCCGGCGCCTCGGGCGGCGTCGGGGCCGGCGGGGTGGGCGGCGCCACCGGGCTCGGCGTGGTCGAGGGCGCCCCGTCGGTGGCGGGCTTGGGCGTCACGCTCGTCGTGGTCGCCGGAGCGTCATCGCCGGCCGTCGACACGGTGACGATGAAGCCGACGAGCCCCGTGAGGACCATGCCGAGGCCGATCCCCGAAAGCAGCTGCGCCTTGTCCTCGCACGCCTGATCGACGTCACCGGCGACCTGGCCCATGCAGTCGGCGCCGGTGTTGACGCTCGCGAGCAGCGCGATACCACCGATCGCGAGGCCGCCCTCGACGACCTTGGCGATGGTCTGGTGCTTGGGGTTGTTCGGGAAGCAACCGCCGGCGAGCAGAGACAGCGTCATCGAGAGAGCCAGGACCCTGCGCATGCCGGCGGTTGTATCAGATCGCTCCGGCGATCCTCTGCGATTCAGCGGGTGAGCAGCGCAGAAGCCACGATGCGACGGGTGCGACTCTGCGCGAACACGACCGCGCCGCCCGCGTGCCAGCTGGCGTCGAGCGGGATCGTGATCGTGCCCCGTTGACCGGGAGCGGCGACGCGCTCGAGCCTGCGCACGACGCGCTCGCTCGCGAGGGCGGCGCCGGCGTTCTCGCCGCGTGAGACCTTCGTGACCAGACCGTCCTGCCACACCGCGACCAGGACCTCGGCGTCGGCCGGCGCGGTCGCGGCGATCTCGACGGCCTCGGTCCGCCATGTCGCGGTCGCGGCAAGCCGGGCGGGCCGCTCGGCGCGTTCGATCGCGCGCTCGATCTCACGCCGATCGGAGCCGACCATGCCGGCGGTGCCGCCGACCACGAGCTCGGGCGTGTACACGCGATCGCCGAGTGCGCGCGCATACGCGTGCTGGCGCGCCGTCCACGCGGGCGATGCGAAAGGATCGGCCCACCCGAGGTCGTCCCAGTAGTCGACGTGAAACGCGAGCGGCGCGAGCGACGGATCGTGCGCGAGCCTGGCGAGCACGCGCTCCGCGGGCGGACACGAGCTGCAGCCTTGTGACGTGAACAGCTCGAGGACGAGCGGTCCGTGATCGGCAGCCTTCGCGCGCAGGTGGGAGTCACCCTCCGCCGGCGCGCACGCCGCCAGCACGAGCAACCAGAAGCTCCGCATGCGGTGCCTACGCCGGCGCGGCGCAGCGGTTACACGTCACTTGCGGAGCGCGGCCACGATCTCCTCGCGGACCAGCGCGGCGAGGTCGTGCGGGCGGCCGCTCGGCGAGATCGTGGCGACGTTGGCGTGCGGGGCGGGCGCGCAGGCGACGACGGGCTTCGCGGCGCCAGCGCCGACGAGCTGGGCCGCGGTCTGCACCGCGCGATCGGCGGCGTAGCCGATGTTGGCCTTCGCGCGCGCGGCGAGCAGCGGAGCGATCGCCGCCTCGGGCAACGGCTCGACACCGCCGAGCGCCTGCGCGGCGATCGCGATCTTCGCGAGGTGCTCGACGAGCTCGAGGCGCAGCAGCGCCTGCTCGGGATCCGCGCCCCACGCCATCACACCGTGGTTGCCGAGGATCACGGCGTCGACGAGCTCGCACCACGGCGCGAGCGCTTGCTTGGCGGCGTCCCCGGGCTGCGCGTACGCGAGCTTCGGGATCCGTGGCCCGAGCGAGACCAGCGCCTCGGCGATGAACGGCCGCTCGATCGGGTTGCCGCGCGATGCGCTGATCGCCGTCGCGTTGGGCGGATGCGCGTGAACGACGCAGTGCACGTCGCGGCGGCGCTCGTACACCACCATGTGCAGCCCGATCTCGCCGAACACGCGCCCCGCGCCCACGACCTGGCCCTTCGCGTCGAGCTCGATCAGATCGCGCTCCTGGATCGAGCGCTTCGACGTCGCCGTCGGCGTCGCGAGGTACGTGCTGCCGTCGCGCGCGGTGACGTTGCCATCGTGGTTCGCGACCCAGCCTGCCGTGTGCAGCTGGCGCGCGACCGCGGCGACCTGCTGGCGCAACGGCCGGCTCACGTGGTCTCCACGGCGTCGACGATGCCGACGATGATCGATCGGATCGGCACGATGTCACCTTGCTTCAGGATCTGGCGGACGCCGTTGCCCTCGGTGAGCACGAGCACCTTGTCGCCGACCCCGGCCTGCGCGTGATCCACCGCGACGAAGCTCTGCCCGGCGTCCTGGCCGTGCTCGTCGACGGGCTGCACGACGAACAGCGCCTTGCCCGCGAACGCGGGGTGCTTGACCGCGGCCCACATCGGACCGACCACGCGGCAGCACTTCATGCGTCCGCCTTCGGCGGAGCATCCACGCCATCGACGATGCCGACGATCGCCGCATCCACCGGGACGAACCACGGATCGCACGCGAGCGCCGCCTCGCGCGAACCGACGAGGTAGACGAGATCGCCGACGCCCGCCTGCACGCGATCCACCGCCGCCTGGAGGTCCCCGACCGCCGCGCCGTGCTCGTCGACCGGCTGCACGAGCAACAGCTTGGTCCCTTCGAGCCCAGCGGCCTTGCGCTCGGCGACGACGGTGCCCTTGACGATCCCGAGATACATCGCGCGCCACCTTATCACGTCGGGAAAACGCGCGTCGTCGCCGTGGGCCCGTCTGGTACGCTTGCGCTCCCCGCCGACGGCACGATCCGCATCACCGCACTGTCACCGTGAGCTCACGGCGCGGGTGTCTTGATCTCGTCCCCGAGCCCTTCGACGACGAACTCGACCCGCCGGTTGCGCTCGCGGCCCTCGTCGGTCTTGTTGGTCTCGAGCGGCTGCGTCGGCCCGTAGCCGATCGAGCTCAGGATCCGGTCCTCGGTCACGCCGTGATCGAGCATGTACTGCTTCACCGAGTCCGCGCGCGCCTGCGACAGCTTCATGTTGTGCTTCAAGCTGCCGCGCGAGTCCGTGTGGCCTTCGATGCGCACCTTGAGGCCGGGATAGTCCTTGAACGCGATCGCGACCTCGTCGAGCAGCGCGTACGACTTGGGCAGGATGTCGGCCTTGTCGTAGGCGAAGAAGATCTTCTGGTTGAGCTCGATGTGCTTGCGCGTGATGACGATGTCTTTGTAGCGAGGGCAGCCGTTGTTATCGACGGGACCGGGCGTATCCGGGCACAGATCCGGCGGCTCGGCGACGCCATCGCCGTCGGCGTCGGGACAGCCGGCGAACGCGACGAGGCCCGGGACGCTGGGGCACTTGTCGTCCTTGTCGGCGACGGTGTCGCCGTCGGTGTCGGGCCACGGGCAGCCCTCGTTCTCGACGGGGCCGGCGATCGCGGGGCACTTGTCGACCTTGTCGAGCACGCTGTCCTTGTCGGAGTCGGGCCACGGACACCCGTCGTTGTCGCGCGGTCCCTCGAGCATCGGGCACCTGTCCTCGGTGTCGTCGAGGCCGTCGTTGTCGGAGTCGATGCGCGCCGGCGGTTTCGGCGGCGCGGGCTTGCGACTGAACCCGATCTGCGACGAGACGCCGAACAACAGCAGGCTCGCATCGGTCGTGTCGAAGCCAGGCTCCTGGCCCTGCATCACCTGCAGGTAGCGCACGTGGAATCCGAGCCAGTAGTCGCGCTTGCGATCGAGCGCGACCAGCACGCCCGCCGACGCGGCGAACCCGAACCGGTTGAGCTCGCCCGTGCGCACGAACAGCGGCTCCGCATCGAAGAACGGTGACACGCGGTGACGGCGCTGCGGCGCTTGGATCCGCGCACCGGCGCCGATGGCGAACAAGGCCGACTCCTCCATCGCGTCTCTCGACGGGAACACGAGTCCGCCGATGGGGAGCTGGAAGTCGAGCCAGTCGGTCGGGCCGTAGGCAGGCTTCACCAACCCGCCGCCGCCGTAGCCGAACGCGTCTTGCTGTGGGCCGCGCAGGGCGCCGCCGATCGACGGATCGATCTTGATCGACAGGCGCGCCTCGTCGGCCGACGCGGTCGCGCTCAGGAGCAAGCAAGCCAGGGCGAGTCGACGTGCCGTGATCACGAGCTGGGTACCTGTCCGACCTTCATGAGGTTGATGAGCATCAGCTCTCCGGTCTGCGTGTTGAGGCGTACGCACGCGAAGTCGGAGCGCTCGGCCATGTTCACGGCCGCGCACGCGAGCTGAAACAGCCCCGCGGGGCCGAGGGTCGCGCTGCTCGTCGAGCCGTTGCTCGTCGGCAGCTTGCCGAGATCGACGCGCTGCACGTCGCCGTTGCGGGTGTCGTGCCGTACGCACTGCATCGAGCCGCTGGTGTGCGTCGACGAGCCCGTGCACGACAGCTCGAACGCACGGCCGCCGATCGCGGCTTGCGGGGCCGCGTCGCGGGTACAGCCCGCCGCGAGGAGCGCGGCGAGCAGCGAGGTGCTCAGAACCTGATGCATCGCGCGGCGCACGTCGTCGAGGTGAAGTCCTGGCCGAACGCGCTGAGCGTCCACGAGCTGCCGTTACCGGAGATCGTGCAGCCGAAGCCATCGACGTCGTCGGAGTCGATGCCCTGCGTGCCCGAGAGCATGCACGCATCCCACGTCCCGCTGATCGCGCAGTTCGAGGTGCCGTTCCCGCTGATGCTGCTGAACCGCGTGCACGAGAACGTCTGCGTCGTGAACGAGGACATCACGAGCGTGCTGACGTTGACGCACGACCACGATCCCGCGCCGTTCGACTGCAGGACTTGGCCGGCAGCGCACGCGGCGAGGCCGAAGTTGTTGCCCGAGAGCACGAGGCCGCCGTTGGTGACCGTGCCGTAGGTGGTGGCGGTGTCGTTGTCCACCGCGCAGCCCCACGTCCCCGCGCCCGTCGACTTCAGCACCTGGCCGATCGCGCACGTCGTCAGCCCGATCTGGAGGTTGGGGTTGATCGTGATGCCGCCGTTGGGCACCACGCTCGTCGTTCCGTCGTCGGTCGCGCACGCCCACGACGCGCCCACCATCTTGTAGATCTGGCCGGCCGCGCACGTGGTCAGCGACACCGCGCCCGCGTTCACCGCGATCGGCGCGACGCCGGTGATCGGCGTGCCCGTGATGTGGACGACCGTGCCCGTGTGCGTGGCGGTGAGGCCGCCGCTCGCGGTCACGTCGGTGAGCACGTCGTCGGGCGTCAGCGGGCCGAGCGTGTCGGCGGAGTTGGCGACGCCGGCGCGGATCGCGTATGGCACCGAGCGAATCGGCGCGCGCGGCGTGAGCGTCTCTCCGCTGATCTCGATCTCGAGATACAGGACGTCGCCGTTGAAGATGTTCTCGTCGAGCGGCGTGACCGCGCCGAGGTCGACGTAGAGCAGGCCGTCGACCGCCGACAGGCCGTTGCGCGCTTCGGTCCACACCGACGTGCCTCCGCTGGCCGCCGTGTACAGCGTGAACGTGGCATCGACGGTGCCGGTGACGGGCCCCTGCGAGGTCCTGAGGCGGCCGGTGAACGCCACGGTGCCGGGGACGGCGAGCGCCTGCGACGAGAGCAGCAGCGCCAGCACGAAGAGCGAACGAACGAGATGCTTCACGGTGTGCCTCGAGAGTTAGGGCTTGATCGTGGGGAGAGGGGCGAGCTGGTACGTCGCACTGTTCATCGGACCCTGATCCATCGGATGTCCGACCTGGAAGTCGAGCGTGTACGTGTGGCTCTGCGCGCGGTTCGCGGCGTTGGTCAGCTCCGAGCGAGAGGCCGAGGTATCTGCATCGATCGGTGCGTCGATCGGTGCGTCATCGTGCGCGGCGTCATCGGGGAGGTCGTAGAGGACGACGCGACGACACCCCGCGGATGACGCGAGGAGCACGCCGGCGACGATCACGTGGCGAACGGGGACGCGCATGCGGCGCGAATCTGCCACGACGACGAGGACTGCCGAAAGTGCTCGACGAGAATGGCGCGTTCTGCGCGGTCGATGGCGCGACTTACCGCACGCCGAGGCCGAGCCGCGCGCGCAGGGCGAGCCACCCGGGCTGCGCGACGGCGCCGATCAGGTGATGCAGCTTGGCGCCGCGGGCGGCGGCCAGCTCGGCGATCGTTTTCGGATCACCATCCACGAGCAGCGCCGCGCGGTCGGCCGTGCGCTCGCATGCGGCGAGGTGGTGACGCACGTCGAGCACGAACAGCGACGTGGTCGCGAGCGTCTGCTCGAGGCGCGTGCGGATCTTCACCGAGAGCGCGGCCTTCACCATCTCGTCGTGGACGCGCTGGACGTCCGGATCGTCGACGAGTGCGGCGGACGCCTCCTTGAGCTGCGGCGTGCCGAACAGCCGCACGACGGAAGCCAGCAGGCGCGTCGCATCGGGCAGCGGCATGCCCGCGAACACCACGTGCTCGGGACGCGTGAGCTCGACGGCGCGCGCCAGCGTGGCACGCACGGCGGACGACGCGACGCTCGCGTCGCCGCTGGTGAGCCGCGGGCCGAGCACGATCACCGGCGTCGCCGCCGCGACCACCGTGACGTCGGGGCCCTCGTCGCGCTGGTACAGCATCACGGCGCCGGTGCCGAGCACCGTCGTGAGCCGCGAGTACATCGCGGTGGCCGGGGCCTTGAGTGTGGCGGGGACGCGCTTGGCGCCCGCGCAGCCCGCGCGCGCGAGCGCCTCGTCGGTGTCGGGCCACAGCAACGCCGCGGCCTCGGCGAGCGCGGCGGCCACCGGACCGAGCGTGATCTCCTCGGCGTCGGTGATCAGCGCGCGATCGGCGGGCTCGAGCACGCTCTTGTACGACTCGTCGTCTCGGAGCACGTACACCTTGTGGACCGAGAGGGACGCGGTCTGGTGCACGTCGAGCGTGTGACCGCAGCCGGCGGCGACATCGAGGACGGTGCGCGCTGCGTCGGCGGTGTTGGTCCGGCGCAGCTCGTCGGCCCAGACGACGAGATCGGCGAGCTGTCCGGTCGCCGCCGCGATCGCCTGCAGGTGCGCCGCGATCGCTTCCTTCTTGGAAGCATCGTCGCCGGCGCGCAGCAGCTCGACGAGGCCGCGCCGCGCCGAGGTCGCGCCGTCGGAGTCGGGCGCGATCTGGATCGCGCGCTCGTACGCCGACATCGCCTGGCGTGCGTCGCCACGCTGGTGGCGTGCATGACCGAGCCGATACGAGAGCATCGCCTTGCGCGCCGGGATGCCGGTGCGATCGTCCTTCGCGGTGAGCAGGCGCGTGAGCATCGCGGCCGCGGCCTCGACGTCCGACTGATCGATCGCGAGGCCCGATGCGAGATCCACCGCGTCGACGTCGTACGGATCGGCGTCTACGGCGCGGTCGGCGGCGCCGCGGGCACGCACGCGATCACCGGCGGCGAGGTAGTCGCGCGCGGCGCGCAGGTAGCGCGCGGAACGATCGGCGGGCGTCGCCCCGAACGCGGCCATCAGCTCGGCGGTCCGGCCTGCACCCGCGTGATCGTTCGCGAGGTCCTGGCGGGCGAGCAGCTTCTCGAGCAGCGGGACGTGCTTGGCCTCGAGCGGCTGCGCGGCCGCGACGGCGGCGGCGTAGCAGGTGCGGGCACGCTCGTCGTCCTCGAGCATCATCAGCGCCATGTCACCGAGCGCCTCGAACAGCCGCAGCCGCTCCGCGGGCTCCTCGGTCGCGGTGGCCTGCCGCGTCAGCAGATCGGCGGCCGCCTTGTGATCTCCCTTCTCCATCGCGATCTCGGCGAGCGCCTGGAGGGCAGGGGCGTAGTTCGGCTTGAGCTCGACGGCGCGCGCGTACAGCGCGGGCGCATTCTCGGGCCGCAAGCTGCGGATCTCGGCGAGCGCCGCGTGGTGGAGGCCCTGCGCGACCTCGCTCGGATAACGCGCGGCATCCTCGTGGTTCGCGAGCTGCGACAGGTGCAGCGCGGCCTCGCGCCAGCGCCGCGCCTTGAAGCGGTTCTCCCCGAGCGCGAGCTTGATGAGCAAGTGCCCGCGGTGCAGCCGATCCGCCGCGACCAGCGTCTGGTACGCATCCTCGTCGCGGCCCAGCTTCTCGTGCGCGTTCGCGAGGCGGCGATGCAGGTCCGCGATCAGCGCCGCCGGGGCGCCGGCGAGCACGTTGCCGTCGAGGTTCTCGCGGAGGAACGCCTCGAGGTCGTTCCACCGCGACGCATCCGCGTAGAAGTCGGCGAGCGCGACGATCGCCGGCAGGTGATCGGGCACGCAGCCGAGCGCCTCGAGCAGCCGCCGCTCCGCCGCGGGCTCGACCCCCGCTGCGCGTGACAGGCCGGCGAGCTGGGTCATGATCCGCGCCTTCTCCGGCGGGGTCAGCGACTCGTCTTCGAGGCGCTTCTCGAGCACGCGCGCCGCGCTATCTGGATCACCGCCCTTCTCGACCATGCCCGCCAGCGCCCACGTCGCGTCGCCGTGATACGGGCGCAGCGCGAGGACGCGCTCGTAGGCGGCCTGCGCACCGGCGATGTCTCCCGCGCGCGTGTGCAGCACGTCGCCCGCCGCCATCAGCGCCGCGATCTGGACGTCCTCGTCCTTCGCGCTGTCGGCCTCCCGCAGCTTCGCGTCGGCGAACGCGCGCGGATCGTCGTCGGGCGAGGCGATGCCGGCGAGCACGGCGAGCGCCGTCGGGTGCTCGGGCACCAGCGTCAGCGCATGATCGATCGCGGCGCGCGCGCCGTCTCGATCACCGAGCTTGTCGACCCGGAGCTGCGCGAGCTTGATGTACAGCGCCGCGAGATCGCCGCGCGCCGCCTTGGTCTCCGCCGTCGCCAGCGCGTCGATGCGTCCCTCGAGGATCGCGGCGGCTTCGCGTTCGCGACCTGCCTTGACCAGCGCGTTGACCATCAGGTCGGCGAGCTTGGGATCGTCGGGCACGATCGTCCGCGCGTGGCGCAGCGCCGCCGCGGCATCCTCGGCGAGCTCGAGGTGATCGAGCAGCACCTGCGCGCGGCGCGCGAGCAGCTGCGCGCGCGTCGCCGGATCGCGATCGAGGCCGGCGCGCCGGCGCAGGACGTCGGCGAGCTCGGCCCACCGCGCGTTCGCGGTGTACAGGCGATCGAGCGCGGCCCACGCGTCGACGTCGTCGGGCCACGTGGTGACGATCTGGTTGTACGCATCGAGCGCGCGGTCGGGCAGCTCGAGCTCCTTCTCGTAGATCGCCGCGATCCGGCGCAGCGCATCGCGCGCCTCCGGCGTCCCCTCGGCGACCTCGTTGATCCGCGCGAGCGTCTCGATCACCTTCGACCACCGTCCGATCGACGTGTAGAGGTCCGCGAGCCGGACGAGCACGCTCGCGTCTGTGGGCTCGAGCGCGCGCAGGCGCTCGAAGGCATCGATCGCATCGTGCGGGCGCGACAGCTTCTCCAGGTACATCTGCGCGAGCTCGCGCAACAGCTGCGGGCGCTCGCTCTCCGCCGCCGCCGTGCCGAGCCGCGGATCCGTGCGCTCCTCGAGCGACGCCGCGAGCTCGACCCACCGGCCCTCGGAGCGGTACAGCTCCTCGAGCCGCGCACGCGCGGTCGACTCCTGCGGCAGCATGCCGAGGATGCGGCGCAGCTGCGCCTCCGCCTCGCGGGGCTTCTTCTGCTCCAGGCGGATGCCGGCCACCTCCATCAGGAGGTCCGCCGCGGCATGCGCGGTGTCGGCCTGCTCGGCGACGCCTTCGTACAGGTCGGCGAGCCGGTCCCACGCCTTATGGTCCGCCGCGAGGCGATGCAGCCGCGCGCGCACCTCGGTGTCGTCGCCGGCACGGCGTGCCTGCGCGAACGCACGCGCGAGCGCGTCGAACGCGCGCACGATGTCCTTGCCGCCGGTCTCCCACACCTCGGCCGCGCGATAGAGCCAGCGCAGGCGCGACATCCCGTCGGTGACGGGCATGCCCTCGTAGGCGACCGCGAGCTCCTCCCACGGCGACTCGAACGCACGGGTGGGCAGCGTGGGCAGCGGCGCGCGACGCACCGAGGCCTGCGCCTTGCGCGCTCCGGGCAGCGGAGGCGCGTTGGTCGGCGACTTGAAGCGGCCGGGCAGCGGGGAAGGGGGCGGCGTCGCCGTCGGCGTCTTGGGACGCGGCATCCCGGGCAGCGGCGGTACCGCCGTCGGGCCGCGCGGACGCGTGACGCCGGGCAACGGCGGCGCGATCGAGGGCGGACGCGGCGGTGGAGCGGGCGGACCCTTCGCGCCGGGCGCCAACCGCGGCGGCACGATCAGGTTCTTCAGATCCGCCTGCGACAGCGTCATCGTCGCGTTCTCTTGCGAGAACTCCTCGCGCGGCACCTTCGCCGCGGCGCGCACGGCCTCGATGGTCTTGGCGGCGGCGCTCTTCTCGGCCGCCTTCTCGACATCGGCGAGATCGAGCTGGATCGTCGAGTCGCTGGTGAGCGCGATGTCCGGATCCGTGGCGTCGCCGATCGTGAGGTCCGCGTCGGCGAGGGGCTCGGTCGAGGCGCGCCTCGGGATCCGAGTCTGCACCGGCGGTGCCACGGCGCGCGCAGAGCTCGCGACCGCCTCGGCGATCGCCTCGCCGACGTGGATCATCGCGGCAGGCGGCTCGACCGCGGGCGTGCGGTCGGCCTCGCGGTACTTGCCGATCACGCGCGCGAGGCGCCACAGGTGCTGCGCGGTCTCGGCGTGCTCGGGATCGAGCAACAGCGCGACGAGGTGCGTGCGGAACGCGCGCGGCGCGTCCTTGAGCTGCTCCTCGATCACCTGCGCCTTGCGGCGGAGCAGCTCCACGCGCCGCGCGGTGGTCGGCGCCCGCTCGATCAGCGCCGTGTCGAGGGCGACGACGTCGGTCCACGCGCGCGCCTTGCCGGCGAGCCGGACGAGCGTGTCGCGGATGTCCTCGCGATCCGGCGCCCAGGCGAACGCATGCATGACGTCGGCGACCGCCGCCTTGACGTCGTGGAGGCGCTCCTCGTGGATCTTCGCGCGCCGCAAGTGCAGCTCGACGCGCTCGTTCGGCGCCGCGGCCGCGAGCGCGATGTCGTACGCCTCGAGCAGCGAGCGCCACGTCGGCTTCTGATCGGTCTCCGCGGCGAGGCGATCGAGCTCGCCGAGCAACACGCCGAGCCGGGGCGCGATCTCGAGCGCCTCGGCGAGCGTCGCCATCGCGCGCGGCTTGTCACCGAGCCGGCGCTCGTAGATGCCCGCGAGCTCGCGCGACAGCGCGACGTGGCGGTCGGGCTCGGCGGGCGCGCCGTTCGTACCGAGGCCGGCGAGGCGGTGGCGCTCCTGCACGAGCACGTCGGCGAGCTCGCGCCACTGGCCGTACGCTTCGGCGGCGCGGCGCACGTCGGACAGCGTGGCGCCGTCGGGCGCCTCGTCGTAGGCGCGCCGCCACCAGCGGAACGCGGTCTTTGCGTCGTCGAGCTTGTCGCCGATCGCGGCCGCGATCCGCTGGACGAGTGCGCGCCGCTCGTCGGGCTGGTCGGCCGGCACGCGCGCGAGCATGCGCTCGAGCATCTGCACGTGTTCCTTCCAGCGACCGAGGCGTGCGAGGAGATCCGCCGCCGCGGCGAGCGCCTCGTCCTGCTCGGGATCGAGCTCGAGCACGCGCTTGAACGCCTGCAGCGCGCGTGTCGGATTGTTGAGCCGGTCGCGGCAGACCAGGCCGATCTCGACGCCCCGCGCGATCTTTCGCTCGGGCTCGGGCGACAGATACATCTCGCGCTCGGCGATGCGCACCGCGGCGTCGAAGTCACCGCGTGCCTCGTGCAACCTGCGCAGCGCCGTGTGCGCCTCGAGGTGGTTCGGATTGAGGTCGCGCAGCACGAGCTCGAGGACCTTGATCGCCTCGGCCGGCGCACCGAGGCGCTCCTCGAGGAGCTCCGCGCGCTCCATCGCGGTCTGGCACGCGAGCTTCAGGTCGTCGGGGGCGACGAGCTGGCTGAACGTCGCGACCTGCGCACCGAGCACGTCGGCGAGCTCGCGCCACTTGCCGGTCGCCCGCCTGTACCGGGCGAGGGCGGCCTGCGCGGCGCGATGGCGCGGCAACAACTCGAGCACGCGATGCCACGCCTTGATCGCGCGCGCACCGTCGGCGAGCTTGCTGTCGAGGATCGTCGCGTAGCGCTCGAGCTCGAGGCCCTTGAGCGCGGCCTCGGGCGAGCCAGCGGGTGGGAGCGGCTTGCCACCGTCGATCCGCTCGAGGATCTGCGCGAGCTCGGCCCACCGCTCGGTCTTCTCGTAGAGCTGCGACAGCGCCGCGAGCGCGTCGGGATCCGATGGCGACGCACGCAGCGTCTGCTCCCAGCGATCCAGCGCGGTCAAGTCGTCTTCCCGCGCGGCGGCGAGCTTGGCGAGGCGCTTGAGCAGCTTCGCGCGCTCGGCGGGTGAGGTCGACGCGGCCGCGTGATACTCGAGCGTCTGCTCGAGCCGCGGATCGTTCGCCTTCTCCAGCACGCGCTCCATGCGCTCGAGCGCGTCGCGGTCGCCTGCCAGCAGCTCGAGCACGGCGCGCGACGCGTACACGACGCCATCGACGTCGGCGAGCCGCGTCTCGTACAGCAGCGCGAGCCGGCGCAGCAACGAGATCCGCTCCGCGCGCTTGGCGACCGGCCAGTCCTTCGCACCGTCGGTGGCCTTGCCCGCGCGGCGCATGTTGTCGACGATACGGCGCTCCTCGAGATCGAGCCCGCGGCGCAGCGTGCGCGCGAGCCCCGCATCGTCACCCTCGCGCTCGTACAGCTCGCCGAGCGCCTTGAGCGTCTGATCGTCGTCGGGGTTCTCGGCCAGCACCTGCTCGTAGAGATCGATCGCGCGGCGCGGGTCGATCTGCCGCTCGCGATACGTCTGCGCCATCTTCTTGATGGCCTGCATGCGCGACACCGGATCACCGGCGCGCGCGACCTCCTCCTCGAGGCTCGTCACCAGCTGCTGCCACATCTTCGAGCGCGCGGTCAGCCGGCGGTTCGCCTCGGCGACTTTCGGGCTGCCGGGCTCGAGCTGCGCGATGCGCGCCCACGTGTCGAGTGCGCGGTCGATGTCTCCCATCCGCAGCTCGGCGAGCTGCGCGATCTCCTCGAGCCGGCGCACGAGCTCGTCGGGCGCCGCACCTGCCTCGCGAACGTTATCGAGGGCGAACTCCTGCAGCTCGATCAGGCCGCGCCAGTCGCGCCGCTCGCGGAAGTGGTCGACATAGCGCGCGAGCGCCTCCTCGTGCATCGGATCGACGCCGAGCGCCTGATGCAACAGCTCGGCCGCGCGGTCGCGATCGCCCATGTGCTCGCGCGCCACGGTCGCGAGCTCGAGGATCTCGGCGACCAGCACGTCCGACGGTGTCTCCGGGTTCTGGCCGAGCGCGTTGATCTCGGCCTCCATCAGCCGCGATAGCGCCTCCCAGTCCTGATCGTCGCGCAACAGCTCGCGCAGCTCGCGCGCGGGCTTGCTGCCCGGCTGCTCGTACGCGACGAGCTCCGTCAGCACCTCGATCAAGGCCTCGCGGTTCGGCATCTGCGTCCGGTACAGCGCGGCACGCCGGCGCAGCACCTCCGCGCGCTCCAGCGGATCGGTCGCGACCGTGCTGCGGTGGCGCAGGATCCGGTCGAGCTCGGCCCACTCGCTGTTCTCCTGCAGCGCTTCCTGCAGCGCGTCGGAGCTGCCCTTCGAGTACGGATCGACACCGACCGCCCGCCGCAGGTAGTTGATGCCGCTCGCGTCGTCGCGCGTCTTCAGGCGCCGGCGGCCGAGCTCGACGAACAGCTGCCCCGCCTTGCTCGCCGTCTGCCCGCCACGGAACCCGGGGCTTGCATAGACATCGGCGAGCGCCTCGGCGACCTCGATCGACGACGGATCGAGCCTGGCCGCTTCCTCGAGGTGGTTGGCCGCCGTCTCGAGATCCTTCGTGCGCAGCGCGAGGCGACCGAGCTCGTAGCGGATGGCGGCCTTGCGCGCCGCCGCGGCAGGTCCAGAGGCGGACGACGACCCGAGCACGTCGAGCTCTGCCTGATAGAGCTTCGCGACCATCGCGTGCTCGCCGAGCGACGCGTACAGCGCACGCGCTGCGTCGAGCGCCTCGGTGCGGTGCGGCTCGAGCTTCCACGCCTGCTGCCAGTGCCACATCGCGCGATCGACGCGGCCGAGGTGGCCGTCCCACAGCTCCGCAGCACGCCGGTGGTGCGCGGCGCGGCGCGCGATCAGCTCTGCCTTCGCCTTGGCACCGTGGCCACCCGCATGCTTCTGGAGCACTCCGAGCTGCAGCTCGATGATCTCGACGGCGGCCGCGGGGTCGTTCGCCTCCACGAGCTCGAGCAGGCGATCCGCCGCGCGCTCGTTCGCAGGATCGAGCTCGAGCGCTTGCCGCAGGTACGAGATCGCGGTGTCCGGATCACCGATCACCGCGAGCGCTTCACCGGCCTCCGACCACGCATCGGCGGCGCGCACGGGGTCGCGCTCGTGGTGCGCCCACGTCGCGCACACCTCGGCGAGGAGCTCGCCGCGGCCCGCGTTGCGCAGCTGTTGCCGCAGCTGTTCGAAGCTGCGGGCCTCCGGGCGCGCGCGGAACTCGTCCACGCGGGCCTCGAGAGGATCGATCTTCACGTTCGGCGTGGTGTCGTCGGCCATCCCCGCAGCGCGACAGTAACACGTCACCTCCGCGGCAACCGGGCGCGCGCCCTAGGATTTTCCCTCGCACCGCATCTAGGGAGCGAGCACGAGGAGCTCGACCTCGCGCGAAGCACCGCCCTGGGCACCACCTGCCGAGGCGACGAGCGTGACGGTGCCCGGGACGAGCGCCTCCACCATGATCGTCGAGCCGACGTCGTTCGACAGCTCGACGATGCCCGGCGGCACGGCGTACCAGCTCGCGTCCAGGGGCATCGCGGACTCGCCGGAAGGCAGCGCCTCCTCCGAGTGCGCCGAGATCGACTGGCCGACCACGATCTGGTGCGAGGTCACATCGACGTTCCACACGAGATCGGATTCGGGATCGGTATCGATGCAGGCGGCGAGGAGGGTGGCGAGCAGCGCGATCCGC
>DATLHR010000494.1:0-31629 GCA_035539815.1 Kofleriaceae bacterium | reverse complement strand
CGCAACCCGGCGGGGTTCATGCGACTCGCGCTCGATCAACCGGAGTACGCCGCATGCATCGCGCAGAACCTCGCGACGCACGTCTTCGGCAAGCCTGGGCAGGGCGAGCTCGCACTCCTCGCCGACCTCGAAGCGATGGTCAAGCGTCGCGCGAGCTACCGCGCCCTGCTGTCCCGCACGCTCGACGTCTATATCAGCGAGCGACTCGGCGAGACGGCACCGCGGCCCGCGCCGGCGAGCGACCTTGTCACGACCGTCGACACCTACTGCTCGAGCTGCCACGACGAAGATGACGCGCGCGCGCCGAGCGTGTTCGCGAAGCAGCAGGAGCGCTGGTGTTCGAGCGATCCCGAGCGATGTCCCGACGTCGCACTCGCGATGCTCGTCAGCGTCGCGAACGAGCGCATGCCCAAAGGCGGCGGCCTGGCCCCGTCGCAGCGGCGCGCGATGATCGAGGCGCTCGCACCCTACGCGTGGCCCGATCCCTCACAGCGCGCCGCAGCGGTCCCGTTCTTCCTCGCACAGGCCGTCGGGGGAGCGCCGATCCATCGCAGCGAAGCGATGCTCGAAGCGATCCGGACCGTCGCACCGGATGCCAAGCCCGAGGCCTTGGTCCCCGTGTCGACGCTGCAGACGTTCGGGCCCAGCCTCGCGGCGACGCTCGCGGTGGCGGCTGCGCGCGCGTGCAGCGAGGATGCCGATCGCACCGCATGCATTCGCCGCGCGCTGGCTGCGCCACGGATCCTCAAGTAGTCAACTCAATAGAAGGAGCGGCCGCCATCGACATTGAGTGCTTGTCCCGTCATTCGCGTCGCGCGGTCCGAGGCGAGGAAGACGATCGCCTCGGCGACCTGCTCGGGCTCGATGGTCACGCCTTGCGGCGTCTGGCGCAGCGCCAGCTTTTCGAGCTCCTCGACCGCCATGCCGAACAACACCTCGCGCTGGGCAAACGTGTCCTCGGTGAGCTTGGTCTTCACGTACCCCGGGCACACCGCGTTGACGGTGACACCGGACTTCGCGACATCCAGCGCGAGCGCGCGGGTCAGTCCGATGATGCCGTGCTTCGCCGTGCAGTAAGCACTACAGAACAGCGCTCCTTGTTTTCCATTGATCGACGAGACATTGACGATACGCCCCCATTTGCGCTGCACCATCTTCGGCAACACGGCGCGACAATAGTTGTACGTGCCGCGGATGTTGACTTCGATCTGCTTCCACCACAGCTCTGGCGGCATCTCGTCGAGGCGACCGAGCGCGTTACCGCCTGCGTTGTTGACGAGGATATCGATCGCACCGAGCTCGGCGACCGCGGAGGCGATCGTATCGCGCACCTGCTGGTCGTCGATGACGTCGGCGGTGACGGCGTGCGCCCGACCGCCGAGCGCGCGGATCTCGGCCGCGACAGCTTCGACCTCCTGGCGAGTCCGCGCGGACACGACCACGGATGCCCCCGCCTCGGCGAAGGCGAGTGCGGTGGCTCGACCGATCCCTCGCCCGCCGCCCGTGATGAGTGCCACTCGACCCGCAAGATCTGAAGTACGCGTCATACGAATCATCATCTCACATTTCGCTTATGAACTTCAGAGGAGCCCGACATGCACGCACCGAATCCAGAACATTTTGACGTCATCATTGTCGGCGCGGGCATCTGTGGTGTCGGCGGCGCGTATCACCTCCGCACGCAGCTTCCCGGGCTGCGGTTCGTGGTGCTCGACTCGCAAGACAGCTTCGGTGGCACCTGGCGCACGCATCGCTACCCTGGAATTCGCTCCGACAGCGACCTGCACACCTACGGCTACCGGTTCAAGCCGTGGCGGGGTGCGCCGATCGCGACTGCCGCCGAGATCCTCAAGTACATGGGCGAGGTGATCGACGAGAACGGCCTCGCGAGTCACTTTCGCTACCGGCATCAGATCGTGTCGGCGCAGTGGTCGAGTGCGACGAACCGGTGGACACTCGACGTGCGGCGCACCGACACCGGCGAACAACGCCAGCTCTCGACGAGCTTCTTGTGGATGTGTCAGGGCTACTATCGCCACAGCGAGGGCTACACTCCGCCATGGCGAGGGATGGCCGAGTTCCAGGGCACGATCGTCCACCCGCAGCGCTGGCCCGAAGGACTGGACTACACGGGAAAGCGCGTCGTCGTCATCGGTTCGGGCTCGACGGCGACGACGCTTGTGCCGGCGATCGCGGACGCGGCCGCGCACGTCACGATGCTCCAGCGCTCGGCGAGCTATTACGTCCCCGGCCGCAACGTCCAGGAGCTCGCGGTCACGCTCCGCCAGCTCGAGATCGACGAGTCGTGGATTCACGAGATCGTGCGCCGAAAGATCCTGCTCGATCAATCCGTCTTTCTCGCCCGGACGTTCACCGAACCCGAGGCGGTCCGGACCGAGCTCCTCGCGAACGTTCGCAACCACCTCCCCGATGTCGAGATGGAGCCGCACTTCACGCCCACGTACCGGCCGTGGCAGCAACGTGTCTGCTTCGTGCCGGACGGCGATCTGTTCGCGGGCATTCGCGCCGGCAAGGTCTCCGTGGTCACCGATCAGATCGAGCGCTTCACGACGACCGGCCTCGACCTGACGTCCGGCGCCAAGCTCGATGCGGACATCATCGTCACCGCGACCGGATTTCAGCTCAACGTCCTCGGCGACATCGAGTTCTCGATCGACGGACAGCCGCTACGGTTCAACGACACCGTCACGTACCGGGGGATGATGTTCACCGGCGTCCCCAACCTCGTGTGGATCTATGGCTACTTCCGCCAGGCCTGGACGTTGCGCGCGGATCTGGTCGCCGACTTCGTCTGCCGGCTGCTCCGCCACATGCAACGACGCGGCGCGCACAAGGTGGAGGTTGCGCTGCGACCGACGGAGGCGGGCATGAGCCTCGGGCCGTGGGTGGACGCCGGTAACTTCAATCCAGGCTACCTGCAGCGCGCCGTACACCTGTGGCCCAAGAGTGGCGACACGCCCGAGTGGCAGCACACCCAGGACTACGCAGCGGACCAGAAGTCATTCCCGGCGATCGATCTCGACGACGCCGTGTTCGTCTATCGATGACGGTCGACCAAGGCCTCGACAGCGAGTACCGGCCGCACATCCCAGAGCGGGAGGCGATCCTCGCGCGCTGGGCTCGCGAGGCGAGCGCGTATCGCGAGCGCTGGCCGTTCACGTCGATCTCGTATGGAGGCTCGCCCCGTCAGGTCATCGAGCTCTTCGAGCCGGCGCACTGCGCGCCGCGGATCGTCGTGTTCGCGCACGGCGGGTATTGGCAGCAGTGGGAGCCGGGCATGTTCAGCCACGTCGCCCGCGCGCTCAATGAGCGCGACGTGGCCGTCGCGCTCGTCGGCTACGACCTCTGCCCGAGCGTGCGCCTCGCGACGATCGTGGCGCAGCTCCGCGAAGCGTACCTGGCGCTGAGGGCATCGCGACGCCGGCGCCTCGTCGGGGTCGGGCATTCGGCCGGCGGACACCTCACCGCGTGCATGCTCGCGACGGCGTGGAGCGAGCCGGGACTCGTGGAGGCCGGCGTCACGCTGTCGGGCGTGTTCGATCTCGCACCGCTGGTCGCGACGACGATCAACGACAAGCTCGGTCTCGATGCAGCCGAGGCGCGCCGCTGGTCGCCACTCCACGAGCGCCCAATCCACGGCTGCACGCTCGACGCGTTCGTCGGCGCCTGCGAGAGCGCGTCGTTTCACGAGCAGAGTCGCGCACTCCAGCGCGCATGGGCGGAGCAAGGCATCGGCTCGACATATCGAGTCATCCCCGGCGCCAACCACCTGACGATCGTCGACGAGCTCGCGCGGATCGACAGCCCGATCGTCGAACGCCTCGCGACCCTCGCAAACGACTAGACATCTCCGGGCGCGCCATCCCATGGCGCCTCTCGCGATCTCGCAGTTTCGCAATCATGCATATGATGTCGGCCAGCTCCTTTGTCGCCCCGTCCCGACTCCATAGATTACCAACATGGGCACGAGTGGCGCCTCGGCTTCTGGCTTTGGAGTCCTAGCGCGTTCGCGAACCTCGGACTGATCACGGTCGCCGGCAGCATCTACCTCCTTCGCCTCGGGTTCGGGCTCGAGTTCATCGGGCTCCAGTTTGCGGTCGGCAAGATCGCCTTCGGCATCGCGTGTCTGTGGGCGCCTCGTCTCGGTCGGGCGTTGACTCCACGTCAGGCGATGCGACTCGGGCTCGTGATCGTCGGTGTGTTTCGCTGCATGTTCGTCGTCTGCGAGCTCGTGCCCGAGAGCGGCCGCGCGAGCTTCGTCATGTTGACCTCCGCGTTCGCGAACGCGGGACTCGCGATCTACTACACGAACAAGGCGCCATACATGATGGGTATTGGCAGCCTGGAATCGCAGCGCCGGTTCTTCAGTCTCGAGCAGGCGTACGTGTATGCCAGCACGTTCCTCGGGAGCCTCGCCGCAGGCTATCTCCCCGTCGCATTCGCGCTGCTGTTGGACGACAGCCTCGCGACCCCCGCGCCGTACCGCTATCCCATCGTGATCGGCGGCTTGATCTCGATCCTCGGCGCAGCGATGTTGCCGAGCCTCGAGGCCGCACCCGCGGCGTCCACGAGCACGGCGAGCCGCGAGCTCGCCGAGCCAGGCTCCGCGACGCCCATCGGGGTGATGGTCACGATGGCGATCGCGTACGGCCTCGTCATGACCGGGCACAACATCAGCCTCGGCTTCTTCAACGCATACCTGGACCACGGGCTGCACGTCTCGCCTGCGCGTAACGGCGAGATCTCGGCGCTCGCGTCGCTGCTCGCCGCGCCTGCCGCGTTGCTCGCGCCCGCGTTCACGCGTCGCTGGGGGCGCTCGCTTCCCTACACGCTCGTCGCGCTCGCGATGGCCGTCGGCCTCGCGATGATCGGCCTCGGGCGCGATTGGACGGTCGCGGCCGCGGGCTTCCTCGTGCTCAGCGTGGCGGGCGCGGTTCGCAGCCCGATCCAGAACCACTTCTACATGGTGGCGGTGGCACCTCGGCAGCGAGCCGCGATGTCCGCCGCGATGTTGATCGTGCTGCAGGTGAACGGCGCGCTCGTCGGGCTTGCGGGCGGCCTCGGCGTGGACGCACTCGGTTACGAAGCAGTGTTCCTCGTCAGCGCCGCGGTGACCGCCGCCGGTGGCTTGATGATCTCGCAGCACATGAGGAGCACATGACCTGGAACGGCATCATCCTGCCCGCGACGACACCCTTTCGCGACGACGAGCTCGATCTCGACGCGCTCCAGCGCAACCTCGCACGCTGGAACGCGACGGACACCTCGGGCTATCTCGTGCTCGGAACGTCGGGAGAGCTCACGCAGCTCGACGACGATGAACAAGCAACGGTGATGCGCGTGGCCCGCGAGCTCGCACCTCGCGAGCGCGCTCTGCTCGCCGGGATCGCCGAGGAGTCGACGCGCAACGCCCTACGCAAGCTCGAGGTCATGGCGTCGCTCGGGGCCGACGGCGCGGTCGTCCTGACGCCGCACTATCACAAGGCCGCCTTCGCTCACGAAGCCGCGCAGGTGCGGTTCTTCCGCGAGCTCGCCGAGCACTCGCCGCTCCCCGTGATGATCTACGACTTCCCGGCGAACACCGGGATTCAGCTCGGCGTCGATGCGCTCCTCCGGATCGCCGAGCACGAGCGCATCGTCGGCATCAAAGACACCTCCCCGAACCTCGCGCGGGCGTCGATGCTGCTCGCGCAGTCGCCCGGCGGGTTCTCGATGATGACCGGCCTCGCCTCGTGCTTGTTGCCCGGCATGGTGATGGGCATGAGCGGAGGCATCCTCGCGATCGCGCTCCTCGCGCCGGCGCTGTGCACCGAGCTCGTGCACCTCGCGCGGGCGGGTCAGTACGACGCCGCGCGCCCGGTCGCGTACCGGCTCGCGCGCCTCGAGCAACGCATCGCGATGCGCTGGTCCACCGCCGGGGTCAAGGCGGCACTCGGGATGCTCGGGTTCGTGGGAGGAGCATGCCGCCGCCCCATGCAACGGCTGGACGACGCTGCGCACGCGGACATCCGCGCCGCACTGAACGACGCAGGACTGGAGGGCACGTGAAGAAGCAGGGCATCGCGTTTACGCAGTGGAGCAATCACCTCGATCATCTCGCGCCGATCTGCGAGCTCCTCGACATCCCGGTGATCGTCGACACCCCCGAGCTCGCCGAGATCGCCGCGCAGTTCTATCCCGGCCTCCGCGTCCGGCTCGAGCACGATCCGAAGAGCGATGCGCTGATCGACTACGAGGTCGTGTTCCACGCGACCCGCGTCCCGCGCTCCGTCCCGCGCGAGGTCGGCTTCCCTCGACACATGCGGTTCGTGCATTGCCCGCACGGCTGGTCGGACAAGGTCTGGTGGAACAAGTGGATGGCGCTGGAGGACGTCACGTTGATCTACGGCGACGCACAGCTGCGCTTGTTCGAGGAGTACGGGACGGCGCCGTACTTGAAGTCCTACGTGCGAGCCGGCAACTACCGGTACCGCTACTACCTCGAGCAGCGGAAGCGGCTCGACCGCCTCGTCGCGGAGCGCGTCTACGCGCGACTGGATCCTCACCGCGCGACGATTCTCTATACGCCGACGTGGAACGACATCGACTCGTCGTCGTCCTTCTTCGCCGCGTGCGCGCCGATGATCGAACAGCTCCCCAAGCACTATCAGCTGATCATCAAGATCCACCCGCTGATGGACTACCAGGCACAGGCGCGCGTCGACCAGCTGATCGCGAGCTGCAGCAATCGTCACCGCGTCGTGTGCCTGAAGGAGTTCCCGCTCGTGTTCCCGCTGCTGTCATGCGCGGCGATCTACATCGGAGATCGCTCGTCGGTCGGCTATGACTACCTCGCGTTCCGTCGGCCGATGTTCTTCCTGAAGACGGAGGACCAGCGCCACGTCGGGGTCAGTCGACTCGATGCCTGCGGGACGGCGATCCATGAGTCCCAGTTTGGAGAGCTTTACGACGTGATCGACCGCGCCATGGGCGTCCACGCCGAGCGGTTCCTCCCGGCCCAGTCGGAGATGTGGAAGACGTGCTTCGAGCCGATCGTCCCCGGCCCGGAGCTGGCCGCAGGCATCGAGGCCGCCGTCGCATCCGAGCGAGACGACGACAGCTTCGAGGTCCCGGCGGAGCTGCAAGCCGAGAAGCAACGGCAGCTCGTCCATCTCGATCTGCATACCCGCGAGCGCTGGCTGCGCTTGCTCCCGTGGCGCAGCAGGTGAAGGGCGCGTGCGATGAAGCGTGTGATGACGTGCGGTACATTCGATCTGTTCCACATCGGCCACCTGCGGTTGCTCGAACGCGCACGTGCGCTCGGTGACGGCCTGGTCGTCAGGGTCTCGACCGACGAGTTCTCGGCGCTCAAGGGCAAGGAACCGGTGCAGTCCTACGGCGAGCGAGCCGCGATCATCGCAGCCCTTCGCTGCGTCGACTTCGTGCGTCCGGAGGAGCACTGGGACAAGCCCGCGTACATCCGCGAGGATGCGATCTCGATCTTCACCATCGGGGACGACTGGAGCGGACACTTCGATGCTCTTTCCAGCTTCTGTGAGGTGGTCTATCTGACTCGCACGCCCGATGTCTCGACCACCAAGCGGCTGACCGACATCCGGCGACGCCACGGCCGCGTGCGGATCTCTCTGCCCTGCCGTCTCGAGGCGAACGGCATCGCGTTCTGGGGAACGCTCGTCAACCTCAGCATCTCGGGCGCGAGCATCAACTTCGAGCACACCGCACCCGCATCCGCCAGCGAGGAGGCCTTCGCGCTCACGCTCGCCTCCATCCCCGAGCTCGGGCTCGCATGTCGTGTCGTGCGCCAGGAAGGGCTGACATGCGCCGTCGAGTTCGTCGAACCGACGGGGCCCCAGCTGCTCGCGCTCGAGGAGCTCCGCGCGAAGCACGCGGTGGAAGGCTGACGCGAATGGCCTATCACCTCGAGCATCTCGAGCGCGATGACTTGCGGCTCGCACTCCACGCTTGGATCCCTGCCAACGTCTCGGCGGTCGTGTTCTACGTGCACGGCATCCAGAGCCACGGAGGATGGCTGTTCGAGACCGGGCCCTACCTGGCGAACCGAGGAATCGCGGTGTACGTGCTCGATCGTCGAGGCTCCGGCGCGAGCGAGGGCGTGCCCGGCGGCGCCGATTACGGGGCGTGGATCGATGACTACGCGCACGCACTCGACCGAGCGCGCAGCGCGCACGCCGGCGTGCCGCTGACCGTGCTCGGCCAGAGCTTCGGCGCGACCGTCGCCGCCGCGGTCGCGCTCCGGTCTCCCCGTGCATACGACGCGCTCGCCTTGGTCGCGCCCGCGTTGAACCAGGTCCGCGGCGCTCGCATCGTGGAGCCAGGGTGCGCGCCGCCAGCGCTGCCGGTGATCGACGATGACACGCTGATGCCGATTCCCCTCGACGATACGCAGTACACACGCGATCCGCGCTACCTCGCGTTCATGCGCGACGATCACCGCATGTTGCGTACGATCTCGAGTCGCCACCGCCGGACGCTGCTCGGCCTCGCCGCGGCGTACATGGCCGTCCCTGCGGCGTTCGCGCGCACGCCCTCTGCATTGTTTCTGCCGCGCGCCGATTCGATCATCTCGCTGCCGCTCGCCCGCGAGTCCTTCACCTTTCTCGCCCCCGGGGGCCTGATCGTCGAGCTGCCCACCGAGGACCATTACCTCGAGTTCTCGGCGGCGCGGATCGCATACCTCGAAGTGTTGGCTTCGTTCGTGCTCGCGCCCGAGCGCCTCCACGTCCCGCCGAGCTGACTCATCCGCTCGACCACGCGCCGTCGCGAAAGGATGCGCGCCTTGTCGCGTGGTGCTCGATGGCATCCCGCTGCGGGGTGACCCCGAGCCCCGTCGGGAGCAACCCATGACACCTGCGTGTCACGTGGTCGAGCTGCAGCTCCTCTGCGATGAGTCGGACCGGAAGACCGCCCGTGCCGATCCACGTCCCGCCCCCTTCAAAGGCCACGATGGACTCGACGCTGCGGAGGAAGTGCGCCCCCGCCGCGCCGAGCACGCCGCTTTGTCCCGGATGCACGCCGAGGTGCACACCGAGGCCATGTGCCTGCGCGTACGCGGCGAGGCGCAGCGCGCCGACGAGACCGCCATGCTTGGAGATCCGGACGTTGAACAGATCGCATGCGCCGGCCTCCACCGCGCGACGACCGTCGTCCATCGAACACAGCGACTCGTCGAGCATGACGTTCGCCGCGGTCTGCTCGCGCAGATGCCGGTAGTCGTCCCACGCGTACTGCCGCAGCGGCTCCTCGTACCAGGCGACGTCGAAGGGGCGCAGCAGGTCGACGCGAGAGATCGCATCTGCGAGCGACCAGGCCATGTTCGCGTCGACCGAGAGCGTGACGCTGTCGCCGAAGGTGTCGCGCACGGCCCTCGCGCGAGCGACGTCGAGCGCCGCGTCCTTCGTGCCCTTGAGCTTCACGTGATCGGGTGGGTACGGCCCTTTCATCAGGTCGTCAGCCCGCCCGAGCGTGTCGAGTGCCCGCGACCTTCGCGGCACCGCGCCCACGTCGCGCACGAATGTGGAACCGTCCATCGCGTTCACTGTCTCGCGCAGCGAGGTGGACGTACGCTTCCCGAGCACGTCGAGCAACGCGAGCTCGACAGCGCACGCCGCGGCGAGCCCCGGCCGCGGCCCGTGGCTTAGCCGGCGAGGAAGCTCGAACGCTTCGAGCGTCGCGACACCTTCACGAAGGTTTCCGTGAACAACGTGATCGACAGCGATCGCGAGATCCATATCGCAGATCGCATCGAACGCCGCGTCCACCGTCTCACCCGTGACGTAGTCGCGCGGCACGCACTCGCCCACCCCGCTCACGCCGTCGACCTCGACGATCAGCACGAGGTTGTCGCACTCCGTTCTGGTCGCGCGAGCGTGACCGAACGGTGTGGCCATTGGCACCTGGACTCTGAACAGAGAAGCGCTGACGCGCATTGCGAGACTGTACGTCTTCGGCGATCTGCCGTCGAACTCGCCGGATGCGCCAATATTGGCGCATTCGCCAAAAAACCTGAGACATTTCACAACGCTCTATTACGACAGTGACCTTGCGCGATGCCCCGCATGGTATTTGACGCCATGTGAGGGAGTCATGGCAGGACGAACTGACTCGAATCCAGAGCGCTTTGAAGAGCGCCTGTGAGAATCCGACTGCACAACAGACTGCATTCCTCGGCGAGCTGCTGACCTTCGCGGGGACGTCGTCGTTCGCACAGGACCATCACCTCACGCCGGGGTTGTCGATCGAGGAGTACCGCGCACGCGTTCCGGTCCGCACGGTCGACGAGTTGCAGAGCTACGTCTATCGCGCCTACGAGGGCGAAGCGGACGTCCTGTTCCCAGGTCGTCCCGTCTTCTTCGCGCGCACCAGCGGCACGACGGGTCGTCCCAAGTTGGTCGCATTCTCCGAGCAGGTCCGCACCACCGCGCGTGCATTCGTGCTGTCGATGCTCGCGAGCAGTCCCGAGGAGCTCGTGCACTCGGGATTCTGGATGCTCGGCAAGTATCACGAAGCGACGTCGCCTGGAGGCGTCCCCGTGGGCGGCGCGTCGGGGTTCGTCCGCCGGTCGGCGTCCGACATTCCGTGTTTCGGTCGGTTCCCCGATGCGCTCGCCGAGATCACTGATACAGAGTCCCGAAACTACGGGATTCTGCGTCTCCTCCTCGAAAAGCCACTGCTTCACCTCGCGAGCTTGAATCCCGCGTCCCTCATCGCGCTGTTCGATCAGCTCCGGCGGTGTGGGGCAGACCTCGCCGAAGACCTACGCGCGGGCGATGTCCGTCGCGGCCCTGCGCTCGCGCGAGAAGCGCTGCAAACCGAGCGCCTCCATCCGGCGCCGAGCTCCGCCGAGGCGCTCGAGGCGTGGCTCGCGACGAAGGACGCGCCGGTCTCCGTGCTGTTCCCGGAGCTACGCCGCGTCACCACGTGGTCCGAAGGCAGCATGAAGCTCCACCTCCCCAAGCTCGCGGCCCAGCTCCCAGGCGTCGAGCTGCGAAGGCTGCCGCTCGGCGCGAGTGAAGGCCACGGAATGACGACGCCCCTCAGTGGGCGCGATGTCTCGATCCCGAGCTTGCTGACTGCGTTCTACGAGTTCGTCCCCGCGGATGAAGATGCCTCCGAACACAACGTCCGTCTGATGTCCGAGCTCGAGATCGGTCGCGACTACCGGATCGTGATCTCCAACCACCGTGGCCTCTATCGCGCGCTCACGGAGGACGTGTTCCGGGTCGAGGAGTGGGAAGGCAAGGTTCCAGTGCTCGAGTTCCAGCATCGTCACGGTCTCACGAGCTCGCTCAGCGGTGAAAAACTGACCGAGCCGCATGCGTCGAGCGCGCTCGTCGCCGCCACTTCGATCCTGCGCACGCCCCCGCGCGGTGCACAGCTCGTCCCCGAGTGGCGCGACAACGCGCCCCCGCGCTACGTCGTGACGCTCGAGCCCGGAGGACACGAAGACGAGGAGACGCTGCATGCGTTCCTCGCAACGGTCGAGACCACCCTTCGCAGTCAGAACCCGGAGTACGGGGCGAAGCGCGACTCGCGTCGACTCGGACCTCCGATTCTCGCGACGCTCGCGGCGGGCAGCTTCGAATGCAAGAAGCGAGCGATGACCGTCGACCAGAATCGCAGCGACGCGCAGTACAAGGTCTCCCCGCTCCAGCGCGCCATCCTCGTCCGCGAGAGCCTCTCGATCCTTCGCGAGCTCGAGTACCAGGCCCCACGCGCGCCGAGTCCGCAGACCCTCAGCCTCACGGTTGCGGAAGCGCTGGTCCGGACGATCTCCGTCGCTGGAGTGCGCTGCGCGTTCGGCGTCCCGGGCGGTTATACGAGCAACATCCTCGACGCGCTCGAACGGTCGGGCATGCGGACGATTCGCTGCATGCACGAAGGCAGCGCTGCGTTCGCGGCGGCCGGCTATGCGCAAGCCTCCGGCGAGCTCGGCGTGACGTTCGCGCAGTCGGGGCCCGGCGTCACCAACCTCGCCACCGGGGTCGCAGCCGCGTTCATGGACAGCGTCCCGATGCTCGTCGTGGCCAGCCAGGCCTCACTCGGAGACTACGGACGGGATGGCCATCAGGAGTGTCGCGGCATCGGGCGCTCCATCGACCAGCTCGAGCTGTTTCGCACGATGGCGCACCAGCTCTATCGGCCACCGACCGCAGTCACGGCGATGCGCAGCATCCGTCAGGCGGTCTCGGTCGCGCTCACGGAGCGCGCGCCCACCGTCATCGATCTCGCCGTCGACCTGAGCAGCTCGAGGATCGACTTCGAGGACCTCGAGCCACATCAGTTCGTCGTGCGCTCGCACCCGGTCGATCACGATGCGGTCCAGCAGGTCACGCGCATGATGCGGGCAGCACGCCGTCCCGTGCTGCTCCTCGGAGACAAGATCGCGCACCGGGGTGCAACCGCGGACATCGCGAACATCTGCGAGGAGCAAGACGTCGCGGTGGTCTGTGCGGACTTCGCCAAGGGAGTCCTGCCCGAAAACCATGCGCTGTTCGCAGGTGTCCTCGGTCAGTCCGGTCACGAATCGGCAGCGGAGCTCGTCCGAGAGTCCGACCTCGTCATCGCGTTGGGCACCCGGATGTCGCTCCAGACGACGATCAGCTTCGAGCCAGGCTTGTTCAAGCGCTTGGTTCAGATCGAGGAACAAGCCTCCGAGATCGCGCGCCACTACTCCATCGAGCTGGGCGCGGTGAGTGACCTGCGAGGGTTCGTGCGCGCGCTACGGATTCAGCTCGGCGACGGTGGCATCGATCGTGGAGCACGAGAGCGCGTCGCCGCGCTCAGGGCGAAGCACGCGGTCTACGACGAAGACATCTCGCGGCGCGCCGAGCTGAACACTCCCAGCGCGCTGCGTGTCCTGCGCGAGCGCCTGCCGCGCGAGACGCTGATCGCGGGCGATTGCGGCCTCAACCTGCAATACCTGAAGCGTCACTTTCCGATCGTCGCGCCCGACGGATTCTTCAATCTCTACGGGCTCGCTGCGATGGGGGCCGCGGTTCCCCTGTCGATCGGCGTCAAGCTCGCCCGACCGACGACGCCGGTCGTCGCGATCATCGGCGACGGCGGGATGATGGTGTATCCGGGCGAGCTCGCCGTGGCTGCAGAGCTCGGGCTCAACACGATCACGGTCGTGATGAACAACCGCGGCTATCTCCAAGTAGGGGACCGACTCGCGAACTACTTCGGCACGCGCAACGGATGCACGATGCCGCACATCGACTTCGTCCAGCTCGCGGCGGCGATGGGGTGCGGAGCACGACGTGTCGACGAACGGGCGGAGCTGGCCTCCGCGATCGAGTGGGCGCTCGCCGAGACCCGCCCGACGCTGATCGAGGTGATGACGGAGGGGGACGACTTGTACGACATGACCATGCCGCAGACGCGCGCCGCGCAAGACAAGTGGTTCAAGCGTGATCCGCTCGTACCGCCGTGGCCGTTCGATAAGACCTGAGCCCTCGATGTGGCTGGTGAGGGCGGCGCTGCGGTGGCCACACGCCGTGGGCGTGATGGCGATCGCGGTCGCGCTCGGCGGGATGCTGTCGTATCGGCGGATGACGACGGACGTCTTTCCAACGTTCGATGTCCCGGTCGTCGCGGTGATCTGGACGTACAACGGGCTGCCGGCCTCCGAGATGGAGCGCAGGATCGTGAATCCGTTCGAGGCGCTCGTCACGGCGTTTGTCGCTCGCACCGACCACACCGAGAGCCTCACACTCACCGGGACTTCGATCATCAGGATCTATCTGCGGCCCGATGCGCGCATCGAGCAAGCGCTCGTCGAGACCGCGACGGTCGCGCAGACCGCGGCGCGCTCGATGCCGGCGGGGACGCCACCGCCGGTGATCATGCGCTACAGCGCGACGAGCTTGCCCGTCATGCACCTGGCCTTGACGAGTGACTCGCTCTCCGAGCAAGCGCTCTACGATCTCGCCACCAAGTCGATTCGTGCAGAGCTCGTCAAGGTCGCCGGCGCGCGCGTCCCGCAGCCGCTCGGCGGCAAGGTGCGCCAGGTCATGGTGGACATCGATCCGCGCCGCCTGCACGCGTTCGGCTTGTCCGCGCGCCAGGTCCAGGCTGCACTTCTGGAACAAAACGCGGTGCTGCCGTCCGGCACGGCGAAGCTCGGTGTCCACGAGCTGCCGGTGCTCGTGAACGCCTCCGCATCCACGATCGAAGAGCTCGCCGAGGTCCCGATCGAGGTCGTCGATGGCCGGCTCGTGCTCCTGCGCGATATCGCGAATGTTCGCGACGGCAACACACCGCAGACCACGATCGCGCACGTCGAAGGACGACGGTCGGTGGTGCTTCCGATCTACAAGGAGCCGTCGGCGTCGACGCTCGACGTCGCGCGCGGGATCCGAGAAGCGCTCCCACGCGCGCTCGAACGCGTGCCGCCGTCGGCGCGCGGCGCGGTCGGCATCGAGGTCCTCTCGGACCAGTCGGCGTTCGTGCAGGCGGCTGTCGATGGCGTCGTGCACGAAGCCGCGATCGCCGTCGTGCTGACCGCGCTGATCATCCTGATCTTCCTGGGGAGCTGGCGCTCGATGCTGACCGTCGTGATCAGCATCCCGTTATCGATCCTGTTCTCGCTCGCCGCGCTGCACACCCTGGGGGAGACGCTGAACACGATGACGCTCGGAGGGCTGGCCCTCTCCGTCGGCATCCTCGTCGATGACGCCACCGTCGAAGTCGAGAACATCGACCGCAACCTCGCCCAGGGGAAGCCGCTGGCACAGGCGATCCTCGACGGCGCCGAACAGATCGCCGTGCCGACGCTCGTCTCGACGATCTGCATCTGCATCGTGTTCGTGCCGATGGCGTTTCTCGAAGGGGCGCCGCGATCGCTGTTCGTCCCCATGGCGCTCGCGGTCGTGACCGCGATGCTGATGTCGTATCTGCTCTCGAGGACGCTCGTCCCCCTGCTCGTGCGCGTCATGGTCGAACGCCGGTTCCGCCGAACGTCACCACGTGGATTCGCGTCGTGGTTCGAAGCGCGCTTCGAAGGACTACGCATGTCGTACGAGGGCTACCTCGCATGGGCGCTTCGACATCGTGCGTTCACGCTCGGCATGTTCGGCGCCGTCGTCGCGAGCTCAATCGCCATCACGCCGCTCATCGGCCGCGAGCTGTTCCCGCCGACCGACGGCGATCTCATCCGCCTCCACGTCCGCGAGCCCGCGGGGACCCGCGTCGAGGAGACCGAGAAGCGCCTCGTCGCGATCGAAGGCACGATCGCCGACGTGATCCCCGCGGGCGAGACCGCCTCGGTCCTCGACGTGATCGGCACGCCGATCTCGGCGACCAACCTGCTGATGAGCGAGGGAGCGCTCGTGTCGCCGGCCGATGCGCAGGTGCTGATCTCGCTGGCGCCCGGGCATCGCCCGACGGCGGATTACGTTCACGAGCTGCGGCGCAGGCTGCGGCAGCGCCACCCAGAGGCGACCTTCTTCTTCCTCCCGTCCGACATCGCGAGCCAGGTGCTGAGTGCGGGGCGGGCGGCGCCGATCAGTGTCCGCGTCGCCGCGCCGCGAGGCAGCGACGAGGCCGCGGTCCTCGCGCTCGCGCGCCGCCTGACGATGGAGCTCGCACGAGTCCCCGGCGCCGTCGATGTTCATCTCCGGCAGGTCGTCGACGTCCCGCACCTCGTCGTCGCATTCGACCGGCTTCGTGGTGCGCAGGTGGGGGCGACCGGGCGCGACCTCGCGAATGACCTGTTGCTGTCGCTTTCGTCGGCGGGCAGCCAGCTTCAGCCGTCGCACTGGCTCGACAAGCTCGGGAACCAGTATCTCGTGTCGATCCAGGTGCCGCAGATCCGCATCGATTCTCTCGACGCGATCCGTGGCATCCCGGTCGCGACCGGCGGCGCGGTGCAGCCCCTCGGCAGCCTCGCCACGATCACGCGCAGTGATGGGCCGGCGAACATCACGCACCACGGTCCACTGGCGCGTTCGTTCGACATCGACATCAGCGTGGAAGATCGCGATCTCGGCACGGTCACCGATGCCGTCGCCGAGATCGTGGAGCGCACACGTGCTCGGCTCGCCGCAGATCCTCGGTCGCCGGTGAACGGCGTACAGCTCACCGTGAACGGTCTCGCCCGGACCATGGAGGAGTCGTTTCGGGGGCTGGCGACCGGGTTCCTGGTGGCGATCGTCCTGATCTGCCTGGTGCTGGTCATCAACTTCCGATCATGGGTCGACCCCTTGATCGTCCTCTCTGCCCTCCCCGGCGCGCTCGCGGGCGTGGTGTGGGTGCTGTTCGTCACGGCGACGCCGCTCTCGGTCCCCGTGCTCATCGGGACGGTCATGTGCATCGGGGTCTCCACCGCCAACAGCGTGTTGATCATCTCGTTCGCGAACAGCCAGCGGCCCGCCCTCGATGCGCCCGCAGCCGCGAAGTCCGCCGGCGTGACGCGGCTGCGTCCGGTGTTGATGACCGCGCTCGCGATGATGCTCGGCATGGTGCCGATGGCGTTCGGCCTTGGAGGAGGAGGGGAGCAAAACGCGCCTCTGGGCCGCGCGGTGCTCGGCGGTCTCGGCGCGGCGACGCTGACGACGCTCCTGGTCGTGCCGATCGTCTACACCGTCTTGCGCGGTCGACCGCGGATCGAGGGAGAGGTCGCATGACCCATCTCTCGCGAACGAAGATCGCGATCGTCGTGAGCGCTTCGCTCGGAGCTGCCTTCGCGTTCGGGTTGTGGCGTCGCGATCACGATCATCACACCGCGGCCGACGAGGCGATCCGCCGGCGCGTACAGGTGATCAAGCCCACGCCCGTTGGGCGCGAGCGTGCGCTCGTTCTACCGGGCACCATCCGCGGTCGCGAGGAGACGCCGATCTACGCGCGCGCGTCGGGCTATGTTCACTCGTACGAGGTCGACCTCGGAGACAGCGTCGCGGCGGGCCAGGTGCTCGCGCAGCTCGACACCTCCGAAGTCGACGAGAAGCTCGCACGTGCGCGGGCACTGCTCGCACAGGCACGCGCGAACGCGGCGCAGGCGCGTACGCAGCGGCAGCTCTCGCAGACGACCATCGCTCGTGTTCGATCGCTGAACGACCAGCAGCTGATCGCCAAGGCCGAGGTCGACGAGGGCCAGGCACGCGCGGACGTCGATGCGGCACGCGAAGCGTCGCTCCGGGCGGCCGTCGCCGCTGCAGAGGCCGAGCTCCGCCTGCTCACCGTCCACGCGGAGTTCACCCGCGTGACGGCCCCGTTCGCCGGCACGATCACGAGTCGCTCGGTGGAGCGCGGGATGCTCGTGCGCGAGGCCGAGACGCCGTTGTTCACGGTGGTCGCCACCGACACGGTCCGGATCTTCGTCGACGTTCCTCAGCCTGTCGCGTCGAGTGTGAGCCGCGGCCTGCCGGCAAAGGTCCGGTTGCGCGATCTGCCCGGTGCGACGTTCGAGGGGACGGTGGTGCGCACAGCGGGAGCACTCGACATCAGGACGCATACGATGCGCGTCGAGGTTCAGCTCCCGAACGAGACGGGCGCCCTGCTGGCCGGGATGTACGTGGACGTCGAGTTGCCGCTCAGCACGCCAGCCACGGTCTACGCCATCCCACCGACGTCACTGTATGTCGATGGCCAGGGTACGCGCGTGGCGACGATCGACGCGCGTGGCGCGGTGAGGTTCAGGAAGATCGAGCTCCTCGTAGATACGGGGGCGGCGCTCCACGTCGCTGGCATCACGGACGCCGACGACATCGTCAAGATCGCGATCCCATCGCTCACCGAAGGCGAGAGCGTCGAGGTCGAGCGAGAGCGCTCGCCCTGAGACCTTAGCGCGCGAGCAGCCACGCCAGCGCGATGCGGACGCGCTCGTGCTCGCCCGCGCCACTGGCGATCCGCGCGAGCAGCGCCGAGGTCGTGGCCGCGCGGCCCCTGCGCTCGACGAGCACGACCAGCGCGGCGCTCGCGACCTCGGGGGCGTCGTCGGTGGCGAGCTTCTCGAGGGTGGGTTCTTCCAGCAGGCCCGTGGAGATCGCCACGATCCGGACCGGCGCCGCTTCGTCCTCGGCGGCGCGCCGGATCGAGGCCTGGTCGCGCTCGTCGATCGGCCTGAGCTCCTGCATGGCCGCGAGGCTCCCGACCGATCCTGGGACATAGGACAGCACCAACATCGCCCTCCTGCGGACCTCTGGATCGGTGTCGCCGAGCAGCGTCTGGATCTCGTCCGCGTTTACCCCCCACGCCGCGGCGGCGCGGACCTCGGGCGAGGGATCGCGAAGCGCGGCAGCGATGCGAGGGTCGGTCACCCGTGCGGGCTTGCGCGCGTCCACGTCCGCGAGCACTCCGACCGCGGCCGCGCGAACCGCATGATCGCGATCGCGCGCGAGCTCCCGCACGCGCGTCATGATCGCGTCCCCGAAGTCCTCGAGCCGCTTGTAGAGATCGGGACCGGAGCGCGAGATCGCCCCGAGACACGCCGCACGTACGCTCGCATCGCGGTCACGGAGGCCCCGCGCGACCAGCGTTCGCTGGTCCGAATCGGACAGCGCCGTGCAGACGGCCGCGCGCGTCCCGGCATCGCCACGCGCGAACCACCCGGTCAGCTTGGCGTCGAGCGCCGGGATCCGGAACCGGGCGAGCGCGGCGAGCGCGGCCGCCGGCGGGCGCGCCGACGCCTTCACCGCGTCGAGACTGCGCCGCACGAGCGCCTCGGCCTGGACTCCGGCGTCGCCGCCGAGCGACGACAGCGCCTCGACCTCCGCGATCGCGAGCTGCGGATCGCCCGTGAGATCCGCAGTCAGCCCAGCGGCGATCCGCTCCACCGCAGAGCGATCGTCGAGGTCCGCCACGCTCGCGAGCGCGGCGACGCGCAGCTCGGTCGCGATCGTCGGAGCCAGCAGCGGGTGCAGCTCCGGCGCGAGCTCGGTCACGTTCGCCTTCCCGATCGCCTCGACCGCCGCGCGTCGCGCATTGGGAGCGCGCGCCGCGGTGACGACCTCGCGCAGCACCTGGATCATGACGCGCTCGGTGGCGCCTGCGCGCGCGGAATCGCTGGGCGCCGCGCGCGCGATCCGGGCGGCCGCACGCTCGAGCTCGCCGCGCGCGAGCAAGCGCTCCGTGACCTCTGCGAGCGGCTGCTCGACATCGATCACGTGCGCGGTCGCGGCACCGGCCTGCCGGTGGTCGCGCGCGAACAGCCACTTCACGTGGACGAGATCGTCATCCGAGACCAGCGCCCCGTCCGGCGGTGCGACCTTGGCCACGGCCCGCACGACGCCCTCCACCGCGCGGTCGAAGTCGGGCGCAGCGCTCCGGTCCAGCCCCACGAGCGACACGTTCCCCTGGTGGTCGATCGCGAGCTCGGCGGTCGCGGCGAGCGCCGGCCGGTTGAGCGCGTGCTCGGGCGGCAGCCGCGTGCGGCAGTCCTCGAGGAACTGGCCCCACTCTCGCTGGAGCCGGGCCCCCAGCTCGGCGAGCACCGCCGCGCCGCGAGCGTTCGGATCCGCGGGCCCCGGAGCGGCGAGCGGCGGCGACGACGCCGGCCGCGCGACGGGAGGCGGATCGCACGCGGCCGTCAGGCCGAGCGCGAGACAGGCGGCGAGCAGCTCATGGCGCATCGACCATGGCGGCGTCGTCCATCGCATCCACGCCAGCATCCGGCGGCGGCACGATGTCGTACGTGAACGTCGGGTTCGCGATGCCCGCGCCGATGAAGGTGTCGAACTCCTGCTCGTAGAGCACCATGTTGTTCTGCGCCGTGCCCTGCACCTTGATCTTCGCCGGACCGAACGGCAAGCCCTGTACGAACTGCGCGAACTCCTCGGTCAGCGGACGGCACGACGCCCGGTCCATGCCGTCGAGCTTCTGCCCCTTGTCGGTCATCGCATCGACAGGCTGGCCGCCGATCGTCAGCTCGAGCACCTGGTTCACCACGTCGGCCGGGCACGCCATCCCGTTGAACGCGATGCGGAACAGCAGCTGGCCGGTGTACGCGCGCGACCACGCGGTGTAGGGCACGTCGAGCACGAGCTCGGTGTTCGCCCCCGGGCTGCCCGCCAGCACCTCGCCGGTGATCGGCGCCTTGACCAGCGAGTTCCCGTCCACGTCGAGTGGCGTCAGCGAGACCGAGTACATGCCCGGCGCGACGTCGACGAACGTCGTCTGCGCTTCACCGCAGCCCCTGTCGCGCACGTCGAACAGGCCCGGATCGTCCTTGTTGACGATCTCCATGTGCACGGTCACCACGCCGAGGTCCGAGCACGCATCGCTCTCGAACATCCACTCGGGGTAGTGGTTGAACCTCCACTTGACGATCGTCGAGCCCGCGACCGTGCACTCGTCCGCAGGGCACGGTGCATCGGAGTCCCCGCCGCACGACAGCTGTGCGGCGAGCGCGAGCCCCACCACGAGGCCGGGAACCGCGCGCCTCACGCGTTCGCCTCGCCCCGAACGTGCAGGCCGAGGTGGCGACGCACGCTGAAGTACTGCTCGCTCACCGAGTAGGCGAGCAGATCGCGCAGGCGGTCCTTCACCGACATGCTCGACAGCGCCGCGCCCTCGGTCGCGATCGCCTTCGCGGCGGTCTCGAGGTCGTTCGACACGATCAGCCCCACGCGGTTCGCCGTCAGGTCGGTCGCCGTGCGCCACGACGAGATCAGGCCGTTGCCGAGCCGCCCGGACAGCTTCGACGACAGCTCGCCGACCTGCTCGAGCAGCGGGCCCGGGACCTGGCTGCGCAGCGCGCCCGCCAGCTTGAGGGCCTCCTCGTTCGCGTGGTCCGCGAGCGGAGCGCCGTCGTGCGCGGCGACACGGGCGCCGCTCGCGAGCACCGACGCCGTGAACGCGGCCTCGAGCTTGGGCAACGTGCCGAGCGCGAACGTCACGAACCGCTCGGGGCGCAGATAGGCGATCCGCTTGCCGACCTCGAACGCGAGCTCGCGCTCGTCGTTCTTGCCGATCTGCGGCGCACCGACGAGCAGCGACGGCACCAGCCGCTGCCGCTCCGCGCCGAGCCCGACCGTGTTGGCGATGCGCAGGCCATCGCCGCCCTCCTGGAGGAACACCATCGGAGCCGGGTCGATCGCGAGCACGCCCGCGACGTACTTGACGATACGGCTGACCGCCCGCGGATCACGATCGAGATCCGCGCGCGCCTCGGGCGCGAGCCCGAACGCCGTGACCGGCTGCGCGGTGCCTGCGGCGAGCGCGCCGAGCGTCGACGAGAAGATCGCGCCGACGACGCGGTCCTCCTTGGGGTGGATGATCGCCTTCTGCCACAGCTCCTCGGTGAGCCGGCGCGGCGCCGGCACGAACTGCTGCGGGCGCAGGCGCTGGTACAGCAGCTTCTCCTCGGTCGAGGCGGCGCCGAGGAACACGAGCGCCTGCGCGACGCAGTACGCCTTGTCGAGCTCGTGCTCCGCGCGATAGAGGCTCGCGAGCGCCTTGTACAGCTCGACGCGATCCGGCGCGTGCGTGAGCAGGAACTGCAGCTCCGCGATCGCCTCGTCACGCCGCGCTTCGCCGGCCTCGAGGTAGAGATCCGCGAGCTGCTCGTGGCGCGCGACGTCGTCGGGCGCGAGCTCGCACGCGACCTGATAGGCCTCGGTCGCCGCCTCGGTGTCGCCGAGGTGATCGAGGCAGATGTCGCCGAGCCGCGTCCACAGCGGCAGCACCTGCGCGGGCGTCGCATCGGCGCCGAACCGCTTGAGCTGGCGGCGGTACGCGCGCGCGAGGTTCTTGAAGTCCTTCACCTCGGTGAGCACCGCGTCGATGCCCTCGAAGGCCTTGGGCGTGAACGGCGCGTCGTCGAGCGCGGCGTTGAAGCGATCGACGGCGAGCTCGGCGTCCTTCAGCTCGTCGCGCGCGATCACCGCGGCGGTGTAGTGGAAGCGCGCGCGGCGATCCGCGGAGGTCTCCTGCGCGGACAGGTGATCGAGGGCGTCGATCGCCTTCCGCCAGCTCTTCTGCTCGGTGTACGCCTCGAGCAGCTTGTGCAGCAGCACGCGCGACTGCGGGACGAGCTTGACGCCCTCCTGGTACGCGTCGACCGCGTTCGCGACGTCCTTGAGGCGCTCGGCGTAGATGTCGCCGATCTCCTCGTAGAGCTTCGCCTGGCGGGCGTCGGTGCCTTCCAGCTCGGCGATCGCGTCGACCTGCGCGCGCTTCGCCTCGGCGACCATCTTCCAGTCGCCGCGCTGACCGCCGAGCTCGACCATCGCCTCCAGCGTGGGCTGGTGGTGCGGCTGCTTCTCGAGGGCACGGCGGAAGTTCGGCTCGGCCTTCTTGTCCTCGCCGAGGGCGCGAGCCGCGACGCCGAGGTGATACCAGACGTCCGCGAGCTGCGCGTCGCTGATGCCCCGCTGGTGGCGCGCGAGGACCTCGCGATAGCGACGATCCACCTCGCGCCACTGGTCGGCAGCACCTGCGCTGTCGTTGCTTTGCGCCTCGAGCACGAGCACGGCCGCCAGGCCGAGCGCCGCGTCGAGGTTGTTCGGATCCGCGTCGACGGCCGCGCGGTAGTGACGCGCCGCCTTCTCCGTGCGGTGCAGCACCTCGTACGCCTTGCCGACCTGGGCCTCGCGACGGCTCTTCTCGAGCGCGTCGGCGCCTTCGGCCTGGCGCGCCAGCATCTCGAGCACGGGCAGGGCATCGTCCCAGCGCTTCGCCGCGACGAGCTGCTCGGCGACCTTGCGGCCGGCGGGCAGGTGATCCGGATCGAGCTTGAGGACGCGCTCGTACAGCTCGAGCGCGTGCGCAGGATCGTTGAGCTTGGTCTCGGCGAGCTGGCCCGCGTGGCTCAGGATCTCGACGCGCTCGAGCCGGTTCCCCGACACGGCCTCGGCGCGGAGCAGCATCTCCACCGCCTGACCGGCGCTGCCTCGCGCCTCGTGCACGGCGGCGAGCCCGCGCAGGGCGGCGAACTGCTCACCGTCGAGCGCGATCGCCTTGTCGAAGTGCCGCTGCGCGGCCTCCGGGTCCGCCAGCTGCTCGAGCGCGAGCTTGCCCGCCTCGGCGTAGAGCGGCGCGCCACGGTCACCCTCGAGCGCCGCGTGCTTCGCGAGCACGTCGATCGCGCGATCGAACTGCTCGTTGCTCGCGTACAGCCGTGGCAGCGCGGCCAGCGCTGCCTTGTTGGACTCGTCGATCGCGAGCGCGTTCAACAGACTCTCGATCGCCTTGATCGTGTCCTCGAGCTTGGTCTCGTAGACCTTGGCCGCCGCGAGGTACAGCTCGGCGCGCTGCGCGGGCGACTTCGCCGCGCCGACGTGCCGCGCGTACAGGTTCACCAGCTGGTGCCACTCCTCGCGCGCCTCGAGCACGCGCTCCAGCCCGCGGTACGCATCGTCCGCGTTGGCGTCGGCGGCGAGCAGCTTCTCGTACGCGTCGGCCGCGCGCGCCGGGTCACGGTCCTCGAGCTCGGCGGCGAGCTTGCGCAGCGTCGGCAGCTTCTCGCCCTCGGGCGCGACCTGCGCGAGCAGCTCCATCGTGCGGAGGTAGTCGTCGGTGCGGCCGGTCTTGTCGTAGAGATCGACCAGCGACTTGAGCGCCGGCACGTCACCGCCGTTCGCGGCGACCGCGGCCTCGTAGCGCGCGATCGCGCCCTCGAGGTCGCCGAGCTTCTCGGCGCGCATCGTCCCGAGCTCGCGGCGCAGCGCCGCGGCGCGGCCCTTGTCGCCGCTCTCCTCGGCGAGCTCGGCGCGGCGGTCGAGCACCTTGGCGAGGTTCGCCCACCGCTCGTCGCGGCGGTACAGACGCTCGAGCGCGGCGAGCGCGTCGTCGGACGAATCGTCCGTGTCGGCGGCCTGCTGGTAGGCCTCGATCGCCTTGGTGGTCTGCGCGAGCTGGCTCTCGAGGAGGTCACCGAGCCCGAGCAGCAGGTCGACCTTGACCTGGTTGTTGGTCTCGACCTCGGCGTGCTGGCGCAGGGTGTCGGCGAGATCCGCCCACTTCTGCTGCTTGCGGTACGCCTCGGCGAGCGCCTTGTACGCGCCGCCGTTCGTGGCATCGAGCTCGAGCGCGCGGCGCAGCGAGGGCAGCGCGTAGTCGATGCGATCGAGCCGCATCGCGTACCAGCCACCGAGCCGCGCCCACCACTTCGACGCGACCTTGGGATCCTGCGCTTCGGTGGCGATCTCCGACGCCTCGTTGACGAGATCGGCCCAGCCGCCGGTCGCGGCCGCGAGCCGCTCCGCGGTGGCCGCGCAGGCGTCGTCCTCGGGGTTGACCTGGCAGGCCGTGGTCACGGCCTCGAACGCGCGGGGCAGATCCCCGAGCCCGACCTCGTAGGTCTCGCCGAGCTGCGACAGCAGCTGCGCGCGATCCGGCCCGTCGCCGGCGTGCTCGATCCTGCCGAGCAGCACCTCGATCACGGTCTCCCACTGCTTGCCCTCGCGCGCGCGGCGCTCGATCAGATCGAGTGCGTCGCGGGCCTCGGCGCCCTCCTCGCCCGGCTCCGACAGCAGCGCGATCCAGCCCTCGGCGTCGTCGACGTCGGGGCGCTCCTGCGCGAGCGTGATGCCGGCGGTGCTGCACGCGTCGCGCAGCGAATCGAGCCACTCGAGCACGGAGCGCTCGGCGACCTCATCGCCGCCCTTGCCGGCGAGGTTGACCACCTCGATGTGGTGGTCGGCCATCAGCTCGTCCACGGTGACCGGGCCGACGCCCGCGCCGAGGAAGTAGTGCGTGCCCCGCGGCGGCTCGAACATGCCGAACACGCGATCGAGCAGCGCGGACAGATCGGGATCGCCGTAGCGGAACCCGACGAACACGAGCGAGCCCTCGACGTACAGCTTGCGGGCGTAGTCCTTGAGGTCGACGGCGCGCGACAGCGCCCGGCGCACGCTGTTGGGCGTGACGACGTACGTGTCGAAGTTGCCGAGCATCTTGACCAGCGTGCGGCGGCGCGGCGACAGCTCGCCGAGCTCCTGATAGGTCACGATGCGCGCGGGCGGCCAGTCCGCCGGCGACTGGGTCTCGAACGCATGCTCGAGCACCTCGCCGGGGAACGTCGTCCACACGTGGCGGAACGGCAGCGACGCGAGCGCCTTGGGCAGGGCCGGCACCTCGAGCGGCGCGGCCCACATCTCCTCGACGATGCCGTCGCAGACCTCTTCACCGAGGGCGCGGGCGAGGTAGCCGACGGCGCGGCCCAGGCTGCCCTTCGACAGCAGCTTCTCGAGGTCCCTGGTCGCGACGTCATCGCCGTCGCGCCCGCGGGTCTCGAGCGCCTTGGTCATGCGCTCCAGAACATGCTTCCAGGAAGGGACACCGAGTCCCGCACCGACGACCAGGGCGGCTTTGCCCGACCGGATCTGTTCGATGAGAGTCTCGGGGATCGTGTGCTCGTGCATCCTAAATACCCCGTGACGTTGCTTGAGTTGGGGGCGCAACCTATCGAGCCGCCCGACGACGATCAAGCAAAAACACGGCAGTCTCCGACGGAGGTTCAGAGCGGGCTGGAGGCGACCACGCCGTCCTCGCCGGCCACGGTGACCGCCCCGGCGTCGACCGCGACCGCCCCGAGGAAGACCTCGCGGCCGAGCGGGCGCGGCGTCCACGTCGCGCCGCCGTTCGTGGTGACCACCACCGTGCCTCGCCGGCCGACGGCGGCGCCGCGCTGCGCGTCGGCGAAGTGGACGGCATAGAGGTTCTCCGAGGTCCCGCTGGCCTGCGGCGTCCACGTCGCGCCGCCGTCGGACGAGCGCAGGATCGCGCCGGCGTCGCCGACCGCCCACGCGCTGCCGCTCGCGATGGTCACGGCGTTCCACCACTCGGTGGTCGCGCCATGATCGACGTACGTGGTGCCGGTCGCGCCGCCGGTCGCGACGTAGTCGTAGTAGCCGACGGCGATCGTGGTCGCGCCCGCCGAGGCGAGGCCGGCGACCTGGGCCTGGTACGCACCGCCGCTGACCGGGATCGCGTAGCTCGCATAGGTCGCGCCCGCGTCGCCGGTGACCGCGGCCGACCAGTACCCACCGAGGACGATGCTGCCGTCGTCGCGGCACGCGGCGCCGTTCACCCAGCCACCACCGATCTGGCCGTAGTCCGGGAACGCGCTGTTCGCGGTCCACCCGCTCTGCCCGCGATAAGCGACGCGGTACTGCCCGCCCACGACGGCGGTGTCCGCGCCGAAGCACAGCGCGGTGAAGTCGGGCGCGCCGCGATCGAGCTCGAGGGTCCACGCGCTCTCGCCCGCGCCGCGCCGCCACATGCGGCCCTTGCCTCCCGCGGCGACGAGATCACCGCCGTCGCGCGCGAACGCGAGCACGTCCGCGGGCTGCGGCAGCGTGGCCTCGGTCCACGGAGCGGCGATCGAGCCCGGCGACGGACGCTCCCCGCCGTCGAGGAACCGCCACAGCTCGTCGAAGTGCCAGGCGTACAGATCGTGGCCACCGCCGGTGCGACGCAGCCAGATGCGGTCGGCCTCGAGGCCAGCGGCGCGCGCGGCCGTGTCGGTCGACGCCGCATAGCCCCACAGGTAGTCGCGGTACCCGGTGGCGAGGTACAGGCGCGGCCCACCGGCGAGCGACGGAGACGGTCCTTGCGTCGTCCAGTTGCCGCCGGCGATCGGCGCGAGCCCCGCGAAGGGCGACTGCGCGTCGAACAGGAACTGCGCCGCCATGTTCGCGCCCGACGAGAACCCCGATGCGTACACGCGCGCGGGATCGATGGCGTAGCGCGCCTCCAGATCGGCGACCAGGCGCTTGGCGAATTCGCGGTTGCGCGGGATGTCGCCGGCGTTGCCGTCCCACTGATAGAGGTCATAGCCGTTCCAGGTGCGCGGGCGCGCGCGGGGACGGGCGACGATCACGCCGTTCGCCTCGGCGAACGCGATCAACGCGGGCGTCTGGTACGCCTCCTCGGGCACGTCGCCCGCGGTGCCGTGGAAGTCGACGAGCACCGGCGCCGGCTGCGCGCACGCGTAGCTCGCGGGCACGTACAGCCAGTAGACGCGATCGTCGACGCCGTCGCCATCGGCGAGCACCTGCGCGTGCAGCTCGCCGCGCGCCGCCTCGCAGCGTGGATCGGCGGCGTCGTCACCGCCGGCATCATCGCCGGTCATCATCGACGGATCCGCGGCACACGCTGCCGCTGCGAGTGACATCATGACCACCAGACGTCGGCTCAAGTCCTTCATGTGCACAGCACGGTAACGAGCGGGCCCCACGACACGAAGCGCGGTGCGTTCACACCGAGTGGCGCAGGTGAGGCGTCGCAGCTGATGAGCGCGGTCGCAACGCGCGTTCAGCCACCCCTCGTGGCGTGTTCGGGCGCGCGCGTCGCATTGCTGGTAAGGTGCCGGCCGCATGTGGTCGGAAGTCGCCGCCATCTACCGGGCGTCGAAGAAGAAGAAGGACATCAACTGGTACACCGAGTGGGTCGCGCGCCCGCCGGCGGCGGTGGTGGTCTATCTGCTCCGGCGCACGCCGGTCACGCCGAATCAGGTGACGTTCCTGTCGGCGGCGATCGCGGCCGGGGCGTGCGCGATGTTCGCGTTGCTGCCTGGCTCGTACCTGTGGCTGGTGGTCGCCGCGGCGTTGTTCGAGCTGTCGTTCGTGCTCGACTGCGCCGACGGGCAGCTCGCGCGCTACCGCAAGATTGCCTCGCCGCTCGGGCACCTGCTCGACTTCCTGATGGACGAGCTGAAGGCGATGATGCTGTACGCGTGCATCGCCGCCCGGCTGTGGCAAGAGACCGGCGACGCCCGCCTGCTCGCCGTCGGGCTCGCCGGGCTGTTCTGTCTCGCCGCCGGACTCACCCTGACGTCGTTCACCCGGCGCCCCGAGTACGGCGTCGCGAAGGAGTGGACCGAGGACGGCCAGCCCGCGCAGGTCGGCGGACGCAAGGGCGTCGCCGGGCTGGTGCTGACGCCGATCGAGCTCGCGGCGCGCATCGTCGTCCACTATCCGCAGTACCTGTGGCTGGTCGCGCTGGTCGACCGCATGGACATCTACTTCTGGGCGTACTCGGGCGTGAACGCGCTCTACTTCGCCAAGACGTTCGCGAGCATCTTCTTCCGGCTCGGCCGGTTCGCATCGAAGGCATCACCATGACCATCAAGCGCGCGATCCTGATCGCCGCGGGCCGCGGCAAGCGCCTCGGCCCGCACACCGAGGAAGTTCCGAAGTGCATGGTGCAAGTCGGCACGCAGCCGATCCTCAGCTGGGTGTGGCGGGCACTGGCCGCGGTCGGCGTCGAGGAGCTGATCGTGATCCGCGGGTATCGCGGCGACGTGCTCGAGTCGTTCGTGCGGTCGTTGGTCCCGCGCGTCACCTTCGTCGACAACACCGAGTGGCAGACGAACAACGTGCTGCTGTCGATGATGTGCGCGCGGCGCTACTTCGATCAGCCCACCTACGTGACGTACAGCGACATCATCTTCACACCGGCGGTCGCGCGTGCGGCCGCATCGTCGAGCGCCGAGATCGGGCTCGTGATCGACCGCGACTTTCGTTCGATCTACCAGGGACGTACCGAGCACCCGCTGGACGAGGGCGAGGTCTCCGATCTGTTGCCCGACGGCTCGGTCGCGCGCGTCGGCAAGAAGGCGCTGCCGCCCGCGGAGGCGATCGGCGAGTACATCGGGCTGGCGCGCCTCGGCGCACGTGGCGTCGCCGCCGTGGCGAACACGCTCGATCAGCTGGCGCACAGGTTCGCGGGCAAGGAGCACGAGCCGTTCCAGCGAGCGGCGACGTATCGCAACGCGTACCAGACCGACCTCTGGCAGACGATGATCGACGGCGGCATCCGGATCGATCCCGTGCTCGTCGACGGGCAGTGGCGCGAGATCGATACCGGCCAAGATCTCGACCGGGCGCGCCAGCTGGTAGAGTCCTCGAAGGACTGGTCATGACCCGCAAGCTCCTCGCTGTCGTTCTCGTCGTCGTCGGTCTCGGTGCGTGCGACAAGCCCTCCGAGGAGGACTGCCGCAAGGCGATCTCGAACATGCAGACGCTGCTCGGGACGGACAAGCTGCTCGCCGTCGAGGATCTGCAGGGCGCCGTGCGTCGCTGCAAGGGCTCGTCGTCGAAGAAGTCGGTGCAGTGCGCGATCGAGGCGACCTCGGTCGAGGCGCTCGACAAGTGCGGCGTGATGCCAGAGTCCAAGCCCGAGCCCGAGCCCAAGAAGCCCGAGAAGTGAGACGCGCGGTCGCGCTGCTCGTCGGCTGCGTCCTGGGGGCGGCGCCGGCCGGTGCGGCGCCCGTGATCGCCGCGCTCGCGCCTTCCGACGATGCGCGCGAGGTAGTCCTCGTCGGTCCGGCGGGCGAGGTGTACCGGCCCGATGGCAACGGGGGGTGGGTGCGCACGCAACCGATCACGACGGCGGGGATGGTCGCGCACGCGGGCCGCGCGGGCGGCGCGATCGTCGCGATCGCCGACGGCATCGTGTATCGGCTCGCGGCGAACGGATGGTCCGCGCTGCGCCTCGTGCAGAAGGGCAAGGCCGTGATGAGCACAGGCTCGCGCGCGATCGCGGCCGTCGGGCGCCAGCTGTTCGCGCTCGATGCCGCGGCCGGCGGCGAGCCGACGAAGCTCGCGGTCGCGCCCGCGGCCGTGCTCGCGATCGGCGCCGGTGCGTCGGCGCTGACGATCGCCACCGAGCGCGGGCTCTATCGCTACGAGGGGCGCGGCTTCAAGCAGGTGCCCCGCGCGCCTCGCCGCGTCGATCGTCTCGTCGGTGATCGGTGGGCGATCGTGGATGGCGCGCTCGTCGAGCTTCCGACCGGCAAGCGGCCGCGTCTGCCGGCGGGCGTCTCGCTCGCGGTCGCGGCGCCTGGCCCCGACGGTCCGGTCGCGGCCGGCAGTGGACCCGATGGCCCGGTGCTCGTGCGCGTGAAGGCGGGCAAGGTCGACGTCACCGCCCTGCCCGCCACGCTGCGCGGCGCCACCGCCGTGGGCGTGGTCGCCGACAAGGCCGGGCGCGTGCTCGTCGCCTTCCAGAATGGCCGGCTCGTGCTACGCGATCGTGATGCATGGAGCGAGGCTGCCGTTCGGGTCGAACTGCCCGCGCCGCGACCGGGACGTCCACCGGCGCGCGAAGGCGCGAGCGCTCCCTGAGAGAATGGTCGGCACGCTTACTTCCGGGCTGGCGTGAATTGCCCAAACCCTGGATTACCCGGTATTTTGGAGACGGCAGCAATGGCACCGCACGTCCTGGTCGCCGATGACGACGCGTGGATCTTGCGCATGGTCGCGACCGTGCTCGAGAAGCGGGGCTATAGCGTCGAGACCGCCGTGGATGGCGAGGACGCACTCGCGCGAGCGCTGGCCCGCGCGCCGGACCTGCTGATCACCGACGTGATGATGCCGAAGGTGGACGGCTGGTCCCTCGTCCGCCAGCTGCGCTCGCACGCCGAGCTCGCGATGTTGCCGGTGATCTTCCTCACCGCGCTGTCGTCGGAGGACGATCGGATCCGCGGGTTTCGGCTCGGCGCGGATGACTACGTCACCAAGCCGTTCCGCTTCGAGGAGCTCGATCTACGCGTCGCCAAGACGCTGCGGCGCACGCAGTCCGTCGTGCAGGAGACGCGCGATCAGCTCGGGGGCTCGAGCCTGCGCGGGGACCTCTCGCATGTCGGCCTGTCGTCGCTGCTCGTGCTCATCGAGATGGAGCGCAAGACCGGGCTGCTCCAGCTCCGCGCGCCCAACGGCCCGTCGGCGCAGGTGCTCGTGCGCGAGGGCAAGGTCGTGCACGCGCGGCTCGACGAGCTCGAGGAGCCGGTCGACGCCGAGTGCGTCTACTACTTGCTCACCTGGGGCTCGGGCGAGTTCGAGTTCACGGCGTGCGTCGTCGAGGGCGTCGACCGCGTGACCGCGTCGACGACCCACCTGTTGATGGAAGGCGCGCGGCTCATGGACGAGGCCGGCGATGCGGCACGCCAGACGGAGGCCGCGTCCGCGAAGAACGGCAAGGACGCGGACGATGACGCCTTCGCACCGCTCCCCTCGCTCAACGCGCCCTCCCCGCTCGCCGTCGCAGCGGCCGCCGCCGCGGAGGTCCCTGCCGTCGACGTCGCGTCCGTCGACAACGACGGCCCGACCACGACGAACACCGACGAAGGCTGGGGATAGCGCTACGAGGACAGGAGCTCGTCGGCGAGCTTCTTCGCGAGCTGCGCGTCCGCGCGATCGCCGAACTGCTTCTTGATCGCCCCGACGATCTTGCCGGCCATCTTGGGATCCTTGGCCGGCAGCTCGGCGACCGCCTTCGCGACCGCGTCGCGCAGCTCGCTCTCGTCGAGCTGCTTGGGAAGGAACTTCGCGCACCACGCGATCTCGAAGTCGAGCTGCGCGACCTGCTCCTTGCCGCGCTCGCCGGCCGCCGCGTACTCCTGGCGCGCCTTCTCCATCTGCTTCTTGTAGGTCGCGATGACGTCGAGGATGAGCGCGTCGTCGACCGTGCCCGTGAAGTCCTTCGCGGTGCGGCGCTCCATGACCTTGGTGTTGATCATGCGCACGAGGTTGGCGGTGGCCGAATCCTTGGCCTTCATCGCCGTGGTGAGCTCCTCACGCAGCTTCGCTTCGAGGTTGGTCGACATGGCGACCATCTACCATGGAGTGTGCGTAAGCGGCGGCTCCACGACGATCACGCCACCGCCCCAGGTGGGCTCCGCGACGCGCTCGCGCTGCGGCGGGT
>DATLHR010000493.1:0-5734 GCA_035539815.1 Kofleriaceae bacterium | reverse complement strand
CGCCTTCTTGCGCGCGCGGTCGATCGGCGCGCCTTCGACCGCGGAGAGCGATGCCGGCAGCGCGAGCCGGTCGCGTGTCTCCGCCGGTGCCTCCGCCAGGCCGCGGCCCCCGCCGTCGAAGTCGATCGACAGCTCGACGGGCCCGTCGTCCTCGACGAGCCACGGCTCGGGTTTGTCGCCGAACAGCGACTTCATGTAGTCCGCGAGCCCGGTCGTCGACGTGCGCAGCCCCGCGGTGGCCGCGAACTCGTCGAGCGCGCGCTTCATGTCGTCGGCGCTGGCGTAGCGCGCGTCGGGATCGACCGACAGCGCCTTGAAGATGATGTCCTCGAGCGCGGGCGGGATGTCCGGCCGGTACTTGCTCGGGAACGGCACGTCGCCCTGCACGATCGCGCTCATCGTCAGGAAGTCGTTGTCGCCCTTGAACAGCCGGCGCACCGTGACGAGCTCGTGCATCACCACGCCGAGCGCATAGACGTCGCTGCGGCGATCGATCTGCTTGCCCGCACATTGCTCGGGCGCCATGTACGAGACCTTGCCCTTGAGCATGCCGCCGGCCGTGTGGCTGTCGCGCAGCGCGGCCGCCTTCGCGATGCCGAAGTCGACGACCTTCACGTTGCCGTCGTAGCCGACGATGATGTTCGCCGGCGACACGTCGCGATGCACGAGCCCGAGCGGCTTGCGATCGGGGCCCCGCATCTCGTGCGCGTAGTGCAGCGCCGACGCCGTGGCCATCATGATCGAGACGATGTGCTCGAACGGGATGTGAGCTTTGCGCCGGCTGACCTCCGTGAGGACGTGCCGGAGATCCTCGCCGTGGATGTACTCCATCGCGAAGAAGTACTCGCCGCCCTCCTGCCCGATGTCGTGGACCTGGACGATGTTGTGGTGGTGGAGCGTCGCCGCGAGGCGCGCTTCGTCGAGGAACATCTTCACGAACGCGGGATCGCCCGTGCGCTGCGTGTGGATGCGCTTGACGACGACGTGCCGCGTGAAGCCTTCGATGCCGGTGGCCTTCGCGAGAAGCACCTGCGCCATGCCCCCGTTCGCCAGGTGCTTGACGATCTCGTAGCGCCCCAGCTGTCCCGAATTTGCGCGCCCCACGACCCTTCCAGCCTGCGGCCGAGGTGGTGACCCCGTCAAGATGTGAGAGGTGTAGGCATTTTAGCCGCCCCTCCTCGCTACGAGCAGCACGTGACGCGAGCCGCGCCGAAACGCAAAAAAGCGCCGTGCCGAGCGCACGACGCTTCGATCGACCACGAGGCCAATCGCCTAGCGCTTGCTGAACTGGAAGCGAGCGCGGGCGGCCTTCTGGCCGTACTTCTTGCGCTCCTTCTTGCGCGGGTCACGGGTGACGTACCCGGCCGCCTTCAGCTTCGGACGCAGCTCGCTGTCGATCTTCATCAGCGCGCGCGTGATGCCGTGGCGGATCGCGCCGGCCTGGGACGAGATCCCACCGCCGCGAACCGTCGCCTCGACGTTGTACTGGGTGAGGAGGTTGACCTCCTCGAGGCCCTGGCGAATCACCATCCGCGCGGTCGGGCGCGAGAAGTAGTCCTCGTCGCTACGGCTGTTGATCGTGATCTGTCCGTCACCGGCGGTCAGCCACACGCGCGCGACAGCGGTCTTGCGGCGGCCCGTTGCGTAGGTCTTGCTCATCGACGTCGTTCCTTAGTTCTTGATTTCGAGCACGCGGGGCTTCTGCGCGGCGTGATCGTGCTCGGCGGTCTTGTAGATCTTGAGCTTCTTGATGATGCGGCGGCCGAGGGGACCCTTCGGCAGCATCCCCCACACGGCCTCGCGGATCGCGCGCTCGGGATCGTCGGCGAGGACGTCCTTCGCGACGCGCGTCTTCAGGCCGCCCGGGAACAGCGTGTGGTGGTGGTAGAGCTTCTTGTCCGCCTTCGTACCGGTGAGGCGCACGGCGCCCGCGTTCAGGACGATCACGAAGTCGCCCATGTCCACGTTCGGCGTGTAGGTGGCCTTGTGCTTGCCGCGGAGCACGAGGGCAATCCGCGATGCGATTCGACCCAGCGTCTGGCCGGTCGCATCGATCGTGAACCACTCGCGCTGTGCCTCGCCGGCTTCTTTGGTGAGCCAAGTGCTCTTTTGCGTCGTCATCATGGGCGTTACTCGAAGGGGTGGATCGTCTACAAGGTTGCCAAACACTAGTCAAGACACGGTTGCGCGTGGCTCGTCGAGACGCGGATTCTCGACGCGCACCCTAGCTGTGATTTTGTTCAGTGTCAGCCCCTCGTGGTACGAAAGGTCCCGTGAGAGTTGGTTTCATCCTCAAGCCCGACAAGACCGAGGCCGGCGCCCTCCTCGAGGGCCTCGTCCCGTGGTTGCGGACGCAGGGCCATGTGTCGGTGGTTACGGCGGAAGATCAGATCAACCCGGCGGGCGCCGAGGTGGTCCCGGAGGCCGATCTCGGCGACTCGGTAGACCTCGCGGTCGCCCTGGGCGGGGACGGGACCATGCTGCGCGCCGCCCGCGTGGTCGCCGATCGCGGGCGCCCGGTGCTCGGGGTGAACCTCGGCCAGCTCGGATTCCTCGCCGGGTTCTCGCCTGCGGAGGCGCAGGCGGCGCTCGCCGCGGCGCTCGCGGGCACGTTGCCCACGACGGAGCGGATGCGGCTCGCGGTGACGTTCACCCGCGCGGGCGCCGAGCCGATCACCAAGCACGCGCTCAACGACGCCGTGCTGCACCAGGGCGCGATGGCGAGGCTCGTCGAGATCGACGCGTTCGTCGACGGCGAGTTCGTGGCGTCGTACCGCGCGGACGGCCTGATCGTCGCGACGCCGACGGGCTCGACGGCCTACAACATGGCCGCGGGCGGGCCGATCGTGGTGCCGGGGCAGGCGGCGATGGCGCTGACGCCGATCTGCGCGCACGCGCTGACCAACCGTCCGCTCGTGATCGCCGCGGGCGCGACGATCCGGCTGCAGCTCGGGGCCGACGTGCGCGGCGTGCTGATCACCGTCGACGCACAGTGGGGCCACTCGTTCCTCGCCGGTGACATCGTCGAGGTGACGTCGGCGGCCAAGCCACTCGTGATGTTCCGCTCGGCACAGAGCTTCTTCGACGTGATGCGCGACAAGCTCCACTGGGGCGCGCGCTCGGATCTCAAGGCCAAGACAAAGACGACGGCAGGCCGCGACGGCGGCGGAAAGACAGGTGCGTGATGTTGCGCCATCTGCGCGTGACGAACTTCGCGATCCTCTCGGATGTCGCGATCGAGCTCGGACCCGGCATGAACGTGCTCACCGGCGAGACCGGCGCGGGCAAGTCGCTCATCGTCGAGGCGGTCAACCTCCTGCGCGGTGGGCGCGCGTCGGCGGACATTCCGCGCGCGGGCGCCGACGAGGCGGTCGTCGAGGCGATCGTCGAGGTGCCCGAGGATCTCCGCGCGCGCGTCGCGAGCGTGATCGAGGGAGCCGGGCTGCCGCGAGGTGACTCCACATCTTCTGGCTCAGACGAGGTCTTCATCCGTCGCGTGATCCAGCGCGGGGGGCGCAGCCGCACGTACGTCAACGGCGCGCTCACCACGGCGGCGCGGCTCGCCGAGCTCGGCGCGTTGCTCATCGATCTCTCGGGCCAGCACCAGCATCAGGGCCTCGTCGAGCCGTCCGGGCACCTCGAGCTGATCGATGCGTTCGCCGCTCGCCTGCGGCCTCCGGCCGCCGCGTCCGGTTCCCGTCCGCGCCCGGCTTCGCCGGGTAGCGGCGGCGACCCGTTCGGGGAGAGTCCCGAAGGGTTCGCGGCGACCACGAGCGCCGGCGGTGATGGAGCGAGCGCCCGGCTCGTCGCCGCGATGACCGCGGCGTGGGAGGAGCTGCGCAGGTGCGACGAGGAGCTCTCCGAGCTCGGCGGTGACGAGCGTGCCCGCGAGGCGCGGATCGACTACCTGCGGTTCCAGCTCGAGGAGCTCGAGGCCGCGGCGCTGTCACCCGGTGAGGACCAGGCGATCGAGCTCGAGCGCGTGCGGCTCGCCTCGGTCGATCATCTCCAGAGCGCGGCGCGCGGCGCCGAGGAGCAGCTGTACGGCGGCGACGATAGCGCGCGCGATCGCGTGGCGGCTGCCGTCCGCGACGTCGAGCGCGCGCGCAAGACCGATCCCACGCTCGATCCCGTCGCGCGCCAGCTCGCCGAGATCGAGACGCTGATCGACGACGCCGCGGATCAACTCCGCGCGTACGCCGACAAGCTCGAGGGCGATCCCGAGCGGCTCGCGTACCTCGACGAACGCCTCGCGTTGATTCGCCGGCTCACGCGCAAGCACGGTCTATCTGGAAGCTCGGCACTCGACGAGGTGATCGCCAAGACGGCTGGGCTGCGCGCCGAGCTCGACGCGCTGACCGGCCGCGACTCCAAGCTCGCGGAGCTCGGGGCCGCGCGCACGAAGGCCGAGGCGGCCGCCATCGCCGCCGCAGCAGCGCTCGGGGCGTCGCGCAAGCAGGCCGCGCGCAAGCTCGAGAAGGACGTCGGCGCCGCACTCTCCGAGCTCGGCATGGGCTCGGCGCGGCTCACCGTCGTCATCGAGCCGCGCGCGCTCGGACCGACGGGCTCCGATCGCGTCGAGCTCATGCTCGCGTCGAACAAGGGCGAAGACACGCGCCCGCTCGCGAAGGTCGCCTCGGGCGGCGAGCTGTCGCGCATCATGCTCGCGCTCAAGCTCGCGCTGCGCCGTGCCGACGAGGTCGCGACCTACGTGTTCGACGAGGTCGACACCGGCATCGGCGGTGCCACCGCGCAGGTCGTGGGCTCGCAGATCCGGCGGGTCGCGGGGGAGCGCGGCGATACCGGCCGTCAGGTCCTGTGCGTGACCCACCTGCCACAGATCGCCGCGTTCGCGGATCATCACTTCCACGTCGAGAAGGCCGAGGTCGGCGGCCGCACCGAGACCCACGTCCGCAAGCTGACCGCGGCGGCGCGCAAGGACGAGCTCGCGCGCATGCTTGGAGGTCACGCGACCTCGAAGGCCAAGGCGCACGCGGCCGAGCTGCTCGCCGAGGCCGCGCGCACCGCGACCAGCTCGGCGAAGAAACCGTCCGCGCGGGCGTAGCGATCCTCGGCGCGCCGCGAGGGGTCGGGGACGTGCGTTTTCGCGTCCGCGCGTCGTGCGGCAAGTGATAGACGCCCCGCATGGCGACGCGCAGCGTGATGTTCCGGTTGGTGATCGCGACCACGGTCGCGGCCTGTGGTGGCGACGGTGGCTCGTCGATCGATCCGGACGAGCGGTGCTCGTAAGTTGGCGTGAATTACTCACCGCACGAATCGAGTGGCTCGCGCCCGCGGCTGTGCGTACAACCTGCGCGTGCCGTGTCCGGACGCCGAAGAGCTCGCCCGTCCCGACGCGCTCGACGCGGAGGTCGCGGCGCACGTCGCCTCGTGTGAGGCGTGCGCGCGCATCGTCGACGTGCTGCGAGCCGACGGTGGCGGCGATGGTGGATAGCCGCGGCGTCGAGTTGCCGTGACTACCGGCCGAACGGGATCGTCACGTCGAACAGGAAGCTGCGATCGACGCCGGTCGGCGGCGTCGCGTGATCGCACGGTCCGGCACACGTCGCGGGTGCGTGCTCGATGTCGTTGCGCGGCGCGAGCGTGACCCGGAGGCCGACCGTCATGCCGGCGTGCTCGTGGTCGCCGGCGAACCAACCGCCGAACCCGAACCCGAGGGAGAGGTCAGGACGCGTCCACGCGCCGCCGTCGTCCCAACGCAGATGCTGGATGC
>DATLHR010000492.1:0-28038 GCA_035539815.1 Kofleriaceae bacterium | reverse complement strand
GTCTCGGCCTGGCGCTGGTCACCGGCGTCGGCGGCGCGGCGCGCGAGCACGAGTGCGGGTGGTGCGTAGCCCGGGTCGTACTCGATCGCACGGCGGTACTGCGGCGCGGCGGCGCGCGGATCCTTCGCCGCGTCGAGGATGCGGCCCTTGTAGTAGTAGTAGCGCGCGAGGTCGGTCGCCGAGAGCGGCTGCCCCGGTGCGGTCGCGAGCTCGATCACGCGATCGATCGCCGCGCGCGCCTCGGCGTGATGACCGAGCAGGTAGTACTGCTGCGCGAGCAGGTAGTGCGCCTCCTGGTGCGCGGGCGCGAGCGCGATCACCTCGCGGAGCACGGCGATCGCGCGCTGCGGGTCCATCTCGCCGTCGGCGTGGATCGTGGCCTGCCGCATCGACGCAGACAGCCGCGCCTCGGAGGCCACGCTCGGGGTCGCCGCGAAGCGCTGCAGCGCGGCGATCGCCTGCGTCCAGTGCCGCATGTCGGCGTGGAAGTCGACGAGCGCCGACAGCACGGTGAAGTCTGCGGGCGCGAGCTCCAGCGCTTCGCGATACAGCTCGGCGGCCTGGTCGAGGTCGCCTTCGCGCTCGATGATGGCGGCGCGGCCCACGTGCACGCGCGCGAGCAACGGGCCCGCGTCGTCCTTCTTTCGGTACACCTTGTCGAGCTCGCGATAGGTGCCCTCGAAGTCCCACGCATCGGGACGCTCGCGCGCGAGCGCGCCGAGGTCATCGAGTGCGCCGGCGTTGAGCGGCCGGATCTCGAGCGCGACCACGAAGCTCTCCGCGGCGTCACGCGGGTCGCCGGTCATCCGCGCGACCACACCGCGCTTGCGATAGAACTCGCTGCGCGCCGACGGATCACCTTCGCGCATCGCGCGCTGTGCGAGTGCATTCGCGATCGCCTGCGCGCGCTCCCATTCGCCGAGCGCGAAGTGATGATCGAACAGCGCCTGGTTCGCGGGGAGACAATCGGCGTCGACGGCGAGCGCGCTCTCGTAATAGTGCAGGGCGCGCTCCGCATCGCCGAGGTGCTGCTCGAAGATGCGGCCGATCTGCGCGAACACACCCGCGCGCTCCTTGTCGTCCTGCCACAGCTTGACCTCGAGCTCGAGCGTCTCGATCACGCTGTGCCACTCCTGGCGGCGCAGATACAGGTCGCGCAGGCCGTGCACGGCCGGCAGGCACGCGGCCGAGGTGTTGATCGCCGAGTTGTAGTAGCGGATCGCCTCTTGCTCGCGGCTGAACTTCGCCTCCATCACCGAGCCGCAGCGGAAGTAGAGCAGGGCCTTGATGCTGCGATCGGTGGTGACCTTGATCAGCTTGCGCGTGATCTCGACGTACTCCGACCACTTCTCGGTCGATTCGTAGATCCGGCTCAGCGCATCGAGCGCATCGCGATGCTCGGGCGCGAGCTCGAGGATCTTGTTGTAGTGCTCGGTCGCGGTGACGACGTCGCGCGCGCCGTCCTCGGATGCGCGCGCGATCTGGAGGTGCACCTGGAGCTGCTCCTCGGTGGTCCGCGCGTGCTCGAGCTTCATCTTGAGCACGTTGACGAGGCCGGTGCGGTCCTCCGAGTCCTCGTACATCTGCTCGAGCTCGGCGACGGCGTTCGGATCCTTGGCGTCGAGCGCGAGCAGCTTGCGCTGGATCCGCATCGACTGGCGGACGTCGCTGTGGTGCTCGGTCGCGAGCTGCTGGGCGATCCTGAGCGCGGCCGACCGGCGCGACGGATCGCGCTGCACCTCGCCGCGCTTCTCGTACGCGTCGATCAGCGGCTGCCAGTCGTTGCGCTGGTTCGCGAGCGCCTCGAGCACCTTGACCGCATGGTCGGGCTGCGAGTCGACCTCGACGACCTTCTTGTACGACGCGATCGACTCGTCGACCTGCCCGAGGTAGTTGAGCTGCACGTTGCCGCGGCGCGAGTAGAGATCGCCGAGGCGGTACGCGCGCGACGCGCCACCCTCGACGTAGCGGATCGCGGTCTCGTACAGCTGCATCACCGCCGCCCAGCGCTCGGCCTTGTAGCAGACGCGCTCCATCGAGGTGAACACGTCGCGGTTACCCGGATCGGCGGCGAAGGCCGCGGTGTACGCCGCGAGCGCGCCGTCGACGTCGCCGCGGTTCGAGCGCAGCGTCGCGACGCGCGCATAGAGTGCAGCGCGCTGTACGGCATCGGTGATCGCCTCCGCCCGCGCCTCGAGCACGCGGGCGAGCTCGCGATCCCTGCTCGCGTACTCGTACAGCGTCTCGAGCGCGGCGAGGGCGTCGAGGTCCTTCGGCCGCCGCTCGAGCACGCCCTCGAACGCCGCGATCGCATCGGACTGGCGATTGAGGCGACGCGCGCGCAGGTCGCCCAGCTCGAGCAGGATCGCGGCCTGGCGATCCGGCTCGCGCGTGGTCACGAGCTCGCGCTCGAGCGCGGCCGCGACGTCGGCCCAGCGCTCCTGGCGGCGCAGGACGCGCGTGAGCTCGCTGTGGCGGGCGGGGTCGGGCTCGGCCGCGATCGCGACCTCGAGCATGCGTGCGGCACCGTCGAGATCGCCGAGCTCGCGCTCGTAGATGCAGGCGAGCTCGGCGGCGCGGGTCGCGCGCTCGGCCGGCGTCGCCGCCATCTCGAGCAGGCGGCGGCGAACCTCGACGAGCTCCGACCACTCGGCGACGTGCGTGAGCGCTTCGGCGAGGACCTCGAGGTTGTGCGGGGTGCGCGGCGCGCCGCGGAAGGCACGCGCGAGCTCGTCCCACAAGCCGAGCTTGCGCGCCGGCTCCTCGAGCCCGAGCAGCGCCTCGGTCTGATCCGGCTCGAAGCCGAGGATGTCGAGGTACGCGGCGACCACGGCCGCGGGCTCCCGGTCGAGCTCGGTGAGCAGGAGCGCGATGTCGTTCTGCAGCTGCATCCGCCGCGCGATCGGCGGATCGGTCGCGAGCTCCGCGCGCGCCGTCGACAGCGCGGCGTCGAGCTGACCGGCATCTCGCTGCAGGCGGATCTGCTCGCGCGCGGCGATCGGGCTACCGAGCTGGGCGGCGGCCGCGAGCGCGGCGAGCGCGGCCTCGTGGTCGTCCCGGCGCTCCTCGCCACGTGCGATGTCGAGCCAGATCTCGGCCTTGCGTGCGGGCGTCGACGCGAGGCCGAGCGCGCCGCGGCGCAGCTCGATCGCGCGCGCCCACTGCTGCTCGCGGTCGCAGAGCCGCGCGAGCCCGAGCGTCGCGTCGACGTCCTCCGGGCGCTCCGTGATGATCGTCTCGAGCGCCCGCCGCGCGCCCGCCTTGTCACCGAGGTGCTCGTCGAGCAGCTCCGCTTGCTCGCGCGCCACCTGCGCGCGCGCATCGCGGCTGGTGAGCGTCGTCGCCAGCTGCGCGAGCACGCCGGCCAGCTGGTCGTAGTGCTTGCCGGCGCGATACACGGCGGCGAGCGCGGCGCGGCAGAACGGATCGCGCGGTCCGAGCTTCGCGGCGAGCCGCAGCGACTCCTCCGCCTCGACGAAGTCACCGCGCGTGAGATCCACGATGCCGCGCGCGCACCACAGCGCCGCGGCGCAGCGATCGTCGCGCTCGCCGCGCGCGCCCTGCGCATAGGTCTCGGCGAGCGCCTCCTCGTCGTCGGTGCGGTACAGGCGCGCGAGGTGATCGCGGGTCGTCGGCAGCGACGTCGACGCCGAGGCCGCCGCGCGCCACAGCTGGATCGCCTTGGTCTGCTCGTCGGCGGCACCGCGCCGCTCGGCGAGCGCCGCCGCCCACCGCAGGAACAGGCCTCCACGCGCCTCGAAGCGCGCGATCGTCGCGGCGTTCGGGGCCGCGAGCTCGAGGAGGTCGACCCATCGCTCCGCGACGCGATCATCCGATGCATCGACGACGACTCGCGCGAGCTCGCCGACCGACGGGTCGCCGGTGGCCGCGGCGAGCTCCAGGGCGCGCCACGCATGCGACGCGGCGACCGGCATGCAATCGAGGTCGCTCGCGAGCCGGCGATACGCGGAGAGGGCGGCCGCACGATCTCCTGTCGCCGACGCCGACCACGCCGCGCGCAGCTGCGCGATGCGCCGCGCGGCGCCTGCACTCTGTGTCGCCGGATCCCCGACGAGCTGCGCCCACAGGCGCGCGGCTGCCGCGAGCCGCTGATCGCGCTCGATCCCGCGCGCGGCGAGGGCTTCGTGCTCCGCGGCGACCGCGTGCCGCGTCGCCAGCGCTTCGACCTCGCCGCCGCGCAACGAACACAGCAGGTCCGCGCGGCGTTCGAGCAGCACCGCGCGCCGGGGATCACCGAGCATCGTCGCCGCCGCGATCGCGACGTCGTACGGGCGCAGCCAGCTCGCGCCGTCGCGGCCAGGCGTGTGATGCGCGAGCTTCGCCCAGCACGTCTCGAGCGCACCCGCCGCGTCGTTCGCGCGATCGAGCAGCAGCGCCGCCGTCGCGGCGACCTCCTGCGGCGAGGGCTCCCCGGCGAGCGCCGCGCGGCGCAGCTCGATCACCTTGGCCCAGCTGCCCGCAGCCGCGTGCGCGAGGGTCGCGAGCTCGACGACATGCGCGCGCCACTCGGCCGGCACGTCGGCGCGCGCACGCAGGCGCTCCGCGATCACCGCGGCGCGATCCGCGCGCCCGTGCCGCCACATCCAGGCCTCGGCGAGCTCGAGCTCGAGCGCGGCGCCGCCGGCACTCACCACCACCTCGACGGCCGCCAGCGCCTCGGGCGTCCCCTCGACGAGCGCACCCTGCAGGCGCAGCCGCGGCGCGAGCGGGTGACGATCCGCGAGGTCGAGGAACCGCATCGCCTCGTCGGGCTGCGCGAGCGCATCCCAGCTCGCGAGCGCCACGCGGACGTTCAGGTCCGCGAGCGGACCGTCGGTGTCGTCCCCGGTGAGCAGCGCCTCGCCTTCGCTGGCGACCAGCTCCAGCATGTCCTCGACGAGGCTCTCTCCGTCGGGAGCCTCGAGGTCACGCGTGTTGTCTGCGGTCTCCATCGACACCCCGGCGGCGGGGGGCACGACGTCGGTGCGCGCGGGCTGCGGCGCGACAGGCGCGCGGATCTCCCGGGGGGGAGACACGGGAAACGGCGGTGGCTTGGTCGCCCCCGGACGTCGCGGATCCGCCATGCCGGGCGCGATCGTAGCAGGGCCCGCTCAAATCGCGCCAGCCCGCGGGAATCCTCGTGTATCCTGCCTCGCGATGAGGCCGCGCCGCGCGATTTGCGTCAGTCGCGACGACGGCGTACGCCGTGTCGTCACCGGTGCGCTGACCGCCGCCGGTCTCCTCGTCGAGCACGCGGATCGCCTACCCCCGACCGACGGTCAGGAGGATCTCGCCGTCGTCGTCGTCGACCGCGCGACCCGCCAGGGCGCGGGCGAGTCGCTGCGCGATGTCACCGCCCCGGTGGTCGTCGTCGGTGACGACCTCGATGATGACGGGCTCATCACCCTCATGCTCGAGGCGCCGGTCAGCCACCACGTCGAGGATCCGGGCGATCGCACGCTCGGCGTCGCGTCCGAAAAGCTCGCGACCGGCGACCTGTTCGGCCTCGAGAAGTACCTCAAGCCCGGCGCCACCGTCGCCGAGCGCGCGATCCGCTCCGAGAGCGAGCGCCGCCACGCCGTCGACGAGGTGTGCGCATGGGCCGAGGCGATCGGCGCCCGCCGCTCGGTCGTGCATCGCATGACCACGGTCATCGACGAGCTGCTGATGAACGCGCTGCGCGAGGGCGAGGACGGCGCCAAGCGGGCGACGGTCCGCTGGGGCACCGACGGGGCGACGGTCGCGATCTCCGTCGGTGACGCGTTCGGCGCGCTCCAGCAGCGCGACGTCATCGGCCATGTTCGCCGCGCGCGTACCGAGCGTGGCAGGCCGCGGTCATCCGACGAGTCCGACGGCGCGGGCCTCGGCCTCTACCTCGTGCTCGCGAACGTCGCATCGCTGATCGTCAACGTCGCGCCGGGCGAGCAGACCGAGGTCGTATGCCTGTTCGACCTCGCCGCCCCGACGGGCGTGCGGTCGCTGCACGTGTTCCAGCAGCGCGCGAGCTAGAACGCGTAGCCGACGCGGACGTAGCCGGTCATCTCGGGCTCGGGCGACTCGGTCATCGCCTGACCGTCAACAGTGTCGCTCATCGCACGGCGCCCACCGAGGGCGAACGCGAAGTTGAAGCCCGAGTCGTACGTCCAGTGCCAGCCGGCGAGCACCATCGCGCCGGTGGCGGTGTGCTGGTACGGAGTCTCGCCGTCCCCGAACAGATCCCAGTCCGTCTCCGAGGTCTCGCGGTGGTAGACGCCGGGCTCGAGGAACGGGCCCGAGAACGCGCGGCGCAGGTAGATCGGCGCGCTCAGCGACATCTCGTGCCCATCGACGCTGCCAAAGAATTCGTAGTGGAGTTTCTCGATATTGCCGCGGACGGTGACGTTGTCGCTGACCGCGACGGCGGCCGACAGTCCATAGAAGCCGAACAGCCACCCGACCGGGTTGGTCGAGAGGTTCACGCGCTTCATGCCGCTCTTGAGGTACTCGTTGCGCTCGCCGACCTTCACGAGCTGGCCGTTGATGTGCGAGACGTTGTCCCAGGGCTGCTGGCTCGACGGCTCCTCGGCGTGGGCGAGGGCAGGAGCGAGGACGGTGGTGGCGAGGGCGGCGAGGACGGTCCGAAGCATGGCCGTCCGTGCAGCACGATTGGTGCCAGGGTCCGACCAGTTGGCAAGACCTGGAGATGCTTGGAGGACGCGGGAGCCGGCGCCTGGATCCTGACAGTGTGGTTGTCGGAGGTCAGGCGATCAGGCGCAGCTTCGGCCGCAGCTGGCCGCCCGGACCGAACAGCGCCTCCCGCCAGCGCGCGAGCAGCGCCTTGGTGTCGCGCTCGTTCGGGTGAAACCACGGCTTGAAGTACGTGAAGTAGACCGGCACGAGCCTGGCGAAGTAGCCGGGATAGATCCACAGGCGCGTCGCGCCGCGCAGCCACGTCCATGGCTTGTGGAGCACGCCGCGCGTCTTCATCAGGCGCGCGTGGACGATCGCCATCACGGTGAAGAACCCGAGCGTCGCGAACGCCATCATCGCCACCCGCCGCGCGTAGCCGCCGCCCGCTGCCTCGTAGACGTCGAACGCGACCGCCTTGTGCTCGTTCTCCTCGAGCGCGTGCCACAGCCAGAGCCCGCGCACGGACTCGTGGAGCTCCTGCTGCATGCGTTCGTCGGCGAGCAGCGCCTCGGCCATCATCGCGGTGAAGTGCTCGAGTGCGCACGTCACCGCGAGCTGTGACAGCGGCGCGAACTTCCTGCGCACGCGCACGAGCACCGCACGCAGCCGCGCCTCGACCTCCGGCGACTCCGCGTAGCCATGCGCGACGAGCAGCTCGTTGAGCGCGCGGTGCTCCTTGGCGTGCATCGCTTCTTGCCCGATGAAGCCGGCGATCGCGGCGAGGAGCGCCTCGTCCCGGATGGCCGGCTTCTGCTGCTTGACCGACTCCATGAAGAACCGCTCGCCCTCCGGGAACAGCAACGAGAGGGCGTTCACCAGCGTCGTGACGTAGGCGCTATCCGCCGCCCAGTCGAGCGGCACGGTCTCGGGACGCAGGTCGAAGTCGAGGTCGCGGCGGGGAATCGCCATGTCTCGATGGTGACGGGAGATGGCGCTCCGCCGTAGGGCTTCGGATGCCGAGCAGTTATCATCTTGGGCCACGTGTTCGACCTCCCGGCGCCTATGTCCGCGATCTCGCGCAGCTCGTCGAGCGCTGGAAGGTCACGCCGGAGGTGTTGCTCGCCGATCTGCCGATCACGGTGGACGCGCTGCGTGACCCGGCGACGCGCGTCCCGCTGCGGCTATGCGAGGCGATCGTGGCGCGCGCCCACGCGCTGACCCACGAGCCGGCGCTCGCGTTCTACCTCGGGCTGCAGACGCGCATCTCGTCGCACGGGTTCCTCGGCTTCGCGGCGATGACGTCGGCCACGGTGCGCGAAGCGCTCGACCTCGCCACCCGCTTCGTCAGCACGCGCACCTCCGCGATCGCCCTCGCGCTCTATGTCGAGGGTGACACCGCCTCGCTCGTGTTCGAGGAGCGCACGCCGCTCGGCGCGCTGCGCGAGTTCCTCGTGATCGCGATCATCGTCGGCATCTGGCAGCTCGGCGAGTCGCTCACCGGTGGTCCGCTCGCCGGACACGCCGAGGTCGCGTTCTCCGCGCCCGCGTACGCGACCAAGGTCCCGCAGCCCGAGCGCATCCTGTTCGATCGCCCGGCGCACCGCCTCGTGTTCGCCGCGGCCACGCTCGATCGCACGCTCGCCACCGCCGATCCGGTCGCGGCAAAGCTTGCGATCGCGCAGTGCGAGCGCGAGCTCGCCGCCGTCGTCGATGCAGGCCTGCCCGGGCGGATCCGCGGGCTGCTCGCGACGCGCGCGGAGCTGCCGGCCGTCGGAGAGCTCGCGCGCGAGCTGCACATGTCCGAGCGGACGCTCAAGCGCAAGCTCGCCGAGCACGGCACGACGTACTCGGCGATCCGCGACGACCTGCGCCGCCAGCGCGCGCTGCTGCTGCTCGACAACCGCGAGCTCTCGATCGGCGAGATCGCGGGCCGGCTCGGCTACAGCGAGCTACCCAACTTCACGCGCGCGTTCCGCAAGTGGACCGGCATGACACCGGCTTCGTATCGCTCGCGACGATGAGTGTGACGGCGTCACGATCGTCACGCGGCTCGTCACCGAGCCGGCACGCGCAAGTCCGCGTCGTGCGCCGCTGATCGGACGCTCCGACGCAGCGCCATGCGCGGCATGCGCGTTGCTGTTCGGCAGCCGCCATGAACATCAGCGCAAACCTCGGGATCAGCATCGCGGTCACCGCCAGCGTGGCCGTCGGCGCCGCAACGTTCGCGAGCAGCACGACCGAAGACAACACGATTCATGGCTGCGTCAGCGCCAACGGCGGCCTCCGCATCGTCGAGAGCTCCGGCCTGTGCCGCAACGGCGAGACTCCGCTCGTCTGGAACATCGAAGGTCCGCAGGGGCCCGTCGGGCCGGAAGGAGCGGCCGGCGCCGCGGGGCCCGAGGGACCGATGGGGCCCGCCGGTCCGCAGGGCGTGCTCGGACCCGAGGGGCCCGCGGGACCGCCCGGCCCGGGGCTCAACCGGGCCGCCGAGTACATCGTCACGGACACGATCGCCGTGGTCGCGCCGACGACGATGACCTGCGCAGACCCGGGGGACGTCATGCTCGACTGCCTCTGTGTGGACGGATCGAGCGAGCAGACGCTGGTGCCCGTGGTGCATGATGCAGAGGGCGATCACTGCGTCTGTGCGAGCGACGCGCCACCGACGCGTGTCACCGCGCGCTGTCTGGCCGCGGGAGGCGTTGGCACCGACGTCGATCGAGACTGCGGCACCACCGCTCCAGAGGATTATCTGGACCCGTGCTACGAACCCGGCCACGTCTGCGGGGGCCGCGTGCAATGCGATGGCTCGTGTGGCGCGTGGTACCCGCCGACCTACGGGGATGCGTGCACCGTGACCTGTGCGTGCGGCACCGAGGCCGACCACACGCCGAACCTCACGCTCACGGGAACCCGCAACTGCACGCTTGGCTGTGACACCGAGGCGTCCTGCCGGCCGTACGCGAACTGGATCCTGAAGACCTGTGCTCCATAGCCGCGACGGCCGAGCATTTGCTACGTCCGGACCGGTATGCGCCGTGCCGTGATCCTCACCATCGTGCTCGCGGGATGCAGCAAGACCGAGCCCACGAAGTCCGAGGCCACTCGCAGCTCCGCGGCGCGTGCCCCAGCGCCACGCGTCGTCGAACACGCCCCGACACCCGCGGGGCCTCGACCGTCGTTGCCGCCGCCGAGCTCTGACTTCAATCCACCTGGAGTGCCGCAGCTGCTCGGTGAAGTGCACGAGGGCGAGAGCGGGCTCCAGTACATCGACGAGGTGGTCGGCACCGGTCCCGCGCCCGTCAAAGGCAAGCCAGTCAAGGTCCACTACACCGGCTGGCTCACCGACGGTACGGAGTTCGACAGCTCCCACGTTCGCGACCAGCCGATCGTTATTCCCTTCAACGCGGGCGTCGTCATCAAGGGATGGGACCTCGGCCTCGAGACGATGCGCGTGGGCGGCAAGCGCCGCCTCCGCATCCCTGCTGACATCGCGTACGGCGCCCAGGGGGCAGGCGACGCGATCCCACCCGACGCCGTGCTGCTGTTCGACATCGAGCTCGTCGACGTCGACGTGCAGTAGGCAGCGCGATCGTGTGGAATCGCCGCATCGGCGCACCGGTTGGAGGCCGGTGCATTCGTGCCGCCGTGTCATCGCCGCGTCGAACCTGGTGCCATCGAGGCAACCGCAGCGGGGACGCTTGTGTCGCAACCGCGTGAGAAAGCTACCGTGCGACTCAGCACGTCGGTTGCACGGCGCCGCGCGCATGCGGACCGAGTCCTCGCATACGATGCGCCCCATGCGTGTCCTCGCGCTCGTCTGGGTCCTCGGTGCAAGCACGCTCGCGCTCGCCGAGGAGGCGTACACGCCGCCGGCGTTCTTGACCCAGACGCCTCCGCTGCCCGCATCGGCGGATCCGAAGATGGTGAAGCGCCTCGACCTCGCGGAAGCGTTGCGCATCGCGCTGCGCAATAACCTCGACGTCGTCCTCGAGCGCAAGGCGGTGAGCATCGCGGCGCGCGGCGTGGATGCGGCGGAGGGCGCGCTGTACGAGCCGACGCTGACCGCGGGCTACGGGCACGGCGATTCCCAATCGCCGCCGTCGACGTCGCAGGAAGGCAACGCCGGCGACATCTTGAACTTCACCACGGATGACTGGCGCCTCGGCATCGCGAAGCGGTTCTCGCCGGGCACGCGGCTCGAGCTGGACATGAGCAACGGCCGCGCGAAGTCGTCGCTCGGCACCGCGGTCGCGCCGCTGAACTATCGCTCGCGGCTGTCGTTCGGCATCTCGCAGCCGCTGCTGCGCGGGTTCTCGACGGATCTCGTGGTGCCGCAGGTCGATGTGCTGCGCGCCAAGCTCGCTTCGAAGCGCGAGCGCGCGCAGCTCGTGATCGCGGTGACCGAGGTCATCACGCGTGCGGAGGCCGCGTACTGGAACGTGCTGCAGGCGCTGTATCGCTACGACCTCGCCGTGCGCACGCAGCAGGGCGCCGAGGAGCAGATGGCGGTCACCAGGCGCCAGATCGAGTCGGGCACGCTGCCGCCGGCGGACGCGATCGGTGCGGAGAGCACGTTCGCGCAGCGCCGCCTCGAGGTGGTGCAGGCCGAGCAGGCGATCGAGCAGAGCTGGGATGCGCTGCGCGCGGTGCTGAACCTCCCGCGCGAGGAGTGGGCGCGCCCGATCCTTCCGACCGATGTCCCGGCCTTCAAGGCCGTCGGGCTCACCCCCGAGCAAGCGCTCGAGACGGCGATCGGCAATCGCCCGGAGCTCGCGCAGCTCGACGTCGATCTGAAGTCGGCGCTGCTCTCGATCCGCAAGTCGGAGAACGATCAGCTGCCGCAGCTCGACGTCGGACTGTCGACGGCGCTCGTCGGACAGGACACCGCGTACGGCGCCGCACTCTCGCAGCTCGGCAAGGCCGATGCCTGGGGCTGGAACGTGTTCGTGAACTTCACCTGGACCCCGATGCAGCGTGCGTCGAAGGCGGCCACCGAGGTCGCGCGCCTGCAGCACGAGCAAGCCACGGTGCGCCGCGAGCAGGTCGTGCAGAACGTGTGGTTCGAGGTCCGCGACGCGGTTCGCGATCAGACGGGGGCGGAGCGCCAGCTGCGCGCGGCGACGCGGTTCCGCGAGCTCGCCGAGCAGAGCCTCGCGATCGAGCAGCGCAAGTTCCTCACCGGCACCGCGCAGAACATCGACGTCGCCCAGCGGCAGGATGCGGTGGCGCGTGCGCGGCTGGCCGAGCTGGATGCGTTGCTCGCGCACAACCGTGCGACCACGACGGTGCTGCGCGCGACGGGGCGCCTGCTCCCCGAGCGTCACATCGAGATCGAGCGAGGCGACTGATGCGTCCCGTGATCGAGCTCGAGGACATCGCCCGCTATTACCACATGGGCGACGAGCGGATCGCCGCGCTCGACGGCGTGAGCTTCACGGTCACCGCCGGTGAGATGGTGGCGATCGTGGGATCGTCGGGCTCGGGCAAGTCGACGCTGCTCAACATCCTCGGCTGCCTGGACACGCCGTCGAGTGGGACGTACCGCCTCGACGGACGCGACGTGCAGGGGCTGTCCGACGACGAACGCGCGTTCGCGCGCAATCGCACCATCGGGTTCGTGTTCCAGAGCTTCCAGCTGCTGCACCGCGCGACGGCGGCCAAGAACGTCGCGCTGCCGCTCGTGTACCGCGGCATCCCGGCGCGCGAGCGTTCGGTCCGCGCGCTCGCGGCGCTGACCAAGGTCGGGCTCGCCGCGCGTGCGAAGCACCGCCCGTTCCAGATGTCCGGCGGCCAGCGCCAGCGCACGGCGATCGCGCGTGCGCTCGTCACCAAGCCCTCGCTGCTGCTGTGCGACGAGCCGACCGGCAACCTCGACTCGGCGACGAGCGAGGACATCATGGCGCTGTTCCATCAGCTCCACGCCGAGGGCAACACGATCCTGATCGTCACCCACGAGCCGAAGATCGCGGCGCGTTGCCCGCGGGCGATCCGGATCGCGGACGGCAAGCTCCTCGCCGATGGCCCCGGCGCCGAGGTGGCCTACCTCGGGCTGCCGGTGGGAGGTGCCGCGTGAGGCGCGCGATGTTGATCGCGCTGGTCGCGTGCAGCGGCGCGGGGCGCGAGGCTGGACCGGCGGCGAGCGCGGCGCGCTCCGGCAAGCTCACGCGCGGCGAGCTCGCGGATCGCGTGCTGCTGACCGGCACGCTGCAGGCGGGTGCGTCGGTGAGCATGACCGTCCCGCGGACGGATGCGTGGCAGCTGACGATCCGCTGGATGGCCGAGGACGGCGCGCTGGTCAAGGCGGGCGAGCGCGTCCTCGAGTTCGACAACTCGCAGTTCACCAACGGCCTCGAGGAGAAACGGATCGCCGCGATCGAGGCGGCGGTGCAGCTCGACGCGCTGCGCGAGATGAGCACGCTCGCGCTGTCGGTGAAGGAGCACGAGCTGGCGCAGGCGCGGATCACGTACGACAAGGCCGCGCTGCAGGCGACCGTGCCTGCGGATCTGCTGCCGCAACGCGATGCGCAGCAGCGGCAGCTCGACAAGGTGCGCGCGCAGATCGCCGTCGACAACGCCGAGAAGCAGCTCGCGACGGAGAAGCAGACCTCGGCGCTCGAGCTGAAGGTCAAGCAGCTCGAGCTCGACAAGGCGACGCGCTCGATCGACGCCGCGAAGAAGGCGCTCGGCGAGCTCGTCCTCACCGCGCCGCGCGATGGCGTGCTGCTCGTCGGCGAGCACCCGTGGGAAGGGCGGCCGTTCCGGGTCGGCGACGTCACGCAGCCCGGCATGAAGGTGGTGACCATGCCCGACCTCGGCGCGCCGATGACCGTGCAAGCCGGACTCAGCGACGTCGACGACGGCCGCATCACGCCGGGGATGCTGGGCACGTGCACGCTCGACGCGTATCCGCGTGAGCCCCTCGCGTGCACCATCACCGAGCTGGCACCCGTCGCCGGCAATCCGAACGGGCAATCGCTGCGGCGGGCGTTCTCGGTGACGCTGTCGCTGGCGAAGGCCGATTCGTCGCGCATGCGGCCGGGGATGTCGGTCAAGGTCGAGCTCGTGCAGCCGCACCCCGGCGGCCCCGCACTGCTCGCCCCGCGCGGCGCCATCGTGATGGGGACCCAGCCGCAGCTGCGGCTCGGTGACGGCTCGCTGCGCGCGGTGACGCTCGGCGAGTGCGACGCGCAGAGCTGCGTGATCGCGCAGGGTGCGAACGACGGCGAGACCGTCAGGATCGGTGCCCCGTGAGGCGCTGGCTGGCCGCGCTCACCGTGCTCGCCGCATGTGGCGCACGCGACGCCACGGAGCTCCAGCTCGTCGACATCAAGCGCGCGGATCTCGTGATCGGCGTCACCGTCACGGGCGAGCTCGCCGCGGTGGACTCGACGGACATCAAGCCGCCCAACGTCGGGCTGTGGGACTTCAAGATCGCGAGCCTCGCCGACGAAGGCGTCGACGTGAAGGCCGGCGAGCCGGTCGCCGCGTTCGATGCGTCGCAGCAGGTGCGCGAGCTCGAGACGATGCGCACCGAGGTGGACGCCGCGAGCAAGAAGCTGCAGAAGAAGAAGGACGACGCCGCGCTCGCGCGCCGCGAGGAGGAGCTCGCGATCGCGAACGCCGAGGCCGCGCTGCGCAAGGCGAAGCTCAAGACCGATACGCCGCAGGACCTCGTCGCGTCGATCGCGCTCGAGACCGCGAAGCTGGATCTGCGGGCCGCCGAAATCGCGCTCGAGCTGGCGAACAACAAGGCCGCGCGCCAGCGTCGCTCGGACCAGACCGATCTCGCGAGCCTGCGCGATCGCCACGACTACGTGACCCAGCGCGCGAAGCTCCTCGAGGAGAACATCGCGAAGATGAAGATCGTCGCCCCCCGCGCCGGGACGATCGTCTATCCGACCGGCTGGCGCGGCGAGAAGAAGAAGGTCGGCGATGGCGTGTGGCGCGCCGAGGTCGTGCTCCAGGTCGTCGGGCTCGACAAGATGGTCGCCAAGGGAGCGGTCGACGAGGTCGACATCGCGCGCGTCGCCGGTGGCCAGCCGGTCGCGCTGCGGCTCGATGCGCTGCCCGACGTCGAGCTGCACGGCAAGGTCCAGTCGATCGCGCGCACGGTGCGCCAGAAGTCCGAAGCGGATCCGAGCAAGGTCATCGACATCAAGATCGAGCTCGATCCCACGAAGGCGCCGCTGCGGCCCGGCATGCGGTTCCGCGGCGAGGTCGAGACCGAGCGCGTCCGCGACGTGGTGTTGATCCCGGCGGACGCCGTGTTCGTGACGCCTCAAGGGCCGGTCGCGTATCGCGACGCGGGCGGCAGCCTCGACGCGGTGCCGCTCGTGCTCGGCCGGCGCAGCACGACGATGATCGAGGTCACGTCCGGGCTGGCGGCCGGCGATCGCGTGTCGCGCCGCGGGCCGGCGGGGAGGGCGCGATGATCCGCACCATCCTCGTCGTGCTCGTCCTCGCCGCGCTCGGCGTGGCCGGCGTGTTCGTCGTGCGCCGCACGCTCGCGAGCGAGGAGGCCGCCGAGGTCCCGACCTTCGTGGTCGCGAGCGACAAGCTCGTCCGCAAGGTCGTCGCCGAGGGCAACCTGCGCGCGCTCAAGGCGACGCCGATCACCGCGCCGCAGAGCCGTGGTCGCGGCGGGCCGAAGAAGCTCGCGTGGGTCGCGCCCGACGGCCAGCACGTGAAGGCCAACGACCTCGTGGCGAAGTTCGACGCGACCGATCCGGAGAAGCAGCTGCGAGATGGCCAGGCGGATGTGGAAGCGACCTCGGCGCGCCTGCGGTCCGAGCAGCTCAAGAGCGGCCTCGCCGTCGAGGCGCGGGATACCGCCGCGCTGCTCGCCGCGAAGGAGCTCGAGCAGACGCGGCAGTTCCAGTCCAAGGACACCGAGATCTACTCGCGCAACCAGATCATCGAGTCCGAGATCGACGAGACGCTCGCCGCCGCGCGCAAGGAGCATGCGGAGGGCACGAAGCGGGTCGAGCGTGACCTGTTGCGCTCGAAGGTCGGGATCATCGAGGTCGAGCGCCACAAGGCCGAGGTCGCGATCAAGCACGCACAGAGCGAGCTGGCGGCGATGGAGATCCGCGCGCCGCACGATGGCCTGCTGGTGCTCCGTCGCAACTGGCGCGGTGAGATTCCCAAGGTCGGCGATCAGCTGTGGCCGGGGCAGGACATCGCGGAGCTCCCCCTGCTCGACACCATGGAGGCCGAGGTGTTCGTGCTCGAGATCGACGGCAGCGCGCTCGCGGTCGGCCAGGCCGTCGACCTGGTGATCGAGGCCCGTCCGGACGTCGTGCATCATGGCAAGGTCCGCCTGGTCGACAAGCTCGCGAAGCCGCGCGTCGATGGACTGCCGGTGCAGTACTTCGCGGTCGTCGTCGAGCTCGAGCGCACCGATCCGGCGGTGATGAAGCCGGGCCAGCGCGTGCGCGCGACGATCAAGCTCGACGAGGCCGAGGCGCTCGTGGTGCCGCGGCAGGCCGTGTTCGTGAAGGATGGCAAGAGCTTCGTCTATCGCCGGACCGCGCGTGGTGACTTCGAGCAGGTCTCCGTCGAGCTCGGCGAGGCGACGCCGGGCCGGGTCGCCGTGACGAGCGGGCTCGCCGCCGGCGATCGCATCGCGCTGCGCGATCCGACGCGCTCGATCGAGCAGACCCTCGGCGGCAGCGGCGAGCCGAGCGGGGCGCCGGCGAGCGGTGCAACCGAAGGAGGCGCACCATGAGGCGCATCATCGATGCCTTCGCGGTGGCGCTCGAGAGCCTCGCGGAGCACAAGCTGCGCACCACGCTGACGATGCTCGGCATGATGTTCGGCGTCGGGGCGGTCGTCGCGATGCTGTCGATCGGCGCCGGCGCGGAGCGAGAGGCGCTCGCGCTGATCGAACGCCTCGGCACGCGCAACGTCGTCGTGCGCGCGAAGACCTACAAGCCCGAGGAGCTGCAGGAGATCCGCAAGAAGTCGCTCGGGCTGTCGCTGCGCGACGTCGAGGCGCTGCACGAGGCGGTGCCGGGCGTGCAGTACGCCGCGCCGCGCGTAGAGCTCGAGCCGTACAAGGTGCTCGCGGCCGGCGCCAAGACCGAGGCGAAGGTGTTCGGCGTCAGCCACCGGCACACCGAGCTGACGCCGCTGCCGATCGTCGAGGGCCGCATGCTCGACACACGCGACGAGACGCACCACGCACAGGTCTGCGTGATCGGCGCCGGTGTGCGCCGCGATCTGTTCGGCGGCGAGGCCGCGCTCGCGCGCACGCTCAAGATCGACGACCTGTGGTGCGAGGTCATCGGCGTGCTCGCACGCGACGACGCCGCGGCGAGCTCGGTGCAGGGCGTCGCCGTCGCATCGACGGATCGCGAGATCTACCTGCCGTACACGACGGCGCTGCGGAAGTTCGAGCGCGACGCACTGAAGTCGCCGCTCGCCGAGATCGTGGTGCGGCTCGCGCCCGAGGCGCCGGCGGGCGAGACCGGCGCGGTGATCGGCACGCTCCTCGACCGCCTGCACGGCGGCACGCGCGACTTCGAGATCGTCGTCCCCGAGGCGCTGCTGCGGCACAGCCGCGAGACCCAGCGCCTGTTCAACCTCGTGATGGGGCTGATCGCCGGCATCTCGCTGCTCGTCGGCGGCATCGGCATCATGAACATCATGCTCGCCACCGTGCTCGAGCAGACGCGCGAGATCGGCGTGCGGCGGGCAGTCGGAGCGCGACGGCGCGACATCCGGTTCCAGTTCCTGGTCACCGCGTTCTCGCTCGCGATGCTCGGCGGCGTGCTCGGCGTCGCGATGGGCCTCGGCATCGCGCGCGTCGTCGCCACCTACGCCGACTGGCCCACGGTGGTCACCACGTGGTCGGTCGCGCTGTCGCTCGGTGTCTCGGTGTTCGTCGGCGTCGCGTCCGGGCTCTACCCGGCGATGCGGGCGGCGCGCCTGGATCCGATCCAGGCGCTGCACGCGGAGTGAGCTGGCATACGGGGCGCGATCTCCGCCCAGTGCTTGGTCACGCGTCAGTGCAAGCGTTCGACGCCGGTAACGTCATCGAACCCAGTGTCGAACGACATGATGCGCGCGACGTCGTGGTGCTCCATGATCGCGACGTGGAGCGCGTCTCGCGCGGACAGCCGGACGCTGCCATGCAGGATCTCCTTGGCGCGCTGAATGTCACTGGCCGTGACTGCAAGGATCTCGTCGACGACGCCGAGCAAAGCATCGAACGCGGGTTGGATCGCGTCCTTCCGCTGGATCGCCACATACCGATGAAGAATCTCCTGCAGTACCTCGGCGTCGGTGACGAGACGCTCACCATCCGCGATCGCGCGCTCGATCAGGCGCTGCGCGTCGATCTTGTGAGGATGCGCAGCTCCGACGAGGTACATCGGGAGGTTCGAATCGATGAAGATCATGCGGGCAGGTCACCGTAGCCGGACGCGATCTCGTTCAGCATTTGATCGATGTCAGCTGTGGGGAAGGAGTGCTTCGCAGCCAGGCGTACCGCCGCGAGCTTCTTGGCCGGATCGCCGGCAGCGCGTTGCCGCTTCGCCGCATCAAGCGCCCGCCTCACCCACTCCGCGACGCTCAGGCCCTGTTCCTTCGCGAGCTTCCGAATTTCTCGGAACTCCCGCTCGTCCACAAGCACCTGAAGACGATGACTCATGGAATGAGTCTAACCGACGCATTCGATGTGTCAACGAAGGGGCCGCCGAGGAGGACCGGTGCCGAATGGTCACCTGCGCAGGATCACGAGGCCGCGGTCGGTGTCCGCGACATAGATGTAGTCGCCCTCGACGACGAGGCCGATCGCGCCCTCGAACGCGTCTCCCCACGCGGCGTCCGGATCCCACGTGTTGTAGTGCGCGATCTCGCGCGGCTGCGTGGGCTCGGAGAGATCGAGGACGCGGATGCCATCCTGGTAGTACGCGATGTACGCGCGATCACCGACGAGGATCATGTTGTGGATGCCGACCTCGGGCCGCGACTGGTAGCGCCCGATCTCCTGCATGAACGTCGGCGACGCCTCGTCGGCATCGAGGACGCGCAGGAACGCACCTCCTTCGTCGGGCGTCATGCCCTCGTCGCCGTGGATCGCGATCTTGCGGCCGCCCGCCGTCCCGGCCCACGTCGCGTGCGAGTACGACGTCGGGATGCGACCGAGCTCGACGGGCGCGTCGAACCCGGCGGCGACGTCGACCGCGACCACGCCGTCGATCGTCTTGTCGGCGTAGATCCGCGTGCCGTCGACGTGGAGATCGTGGATGCCCGCCGTGTCGCCGATGCCGTCGATCGGCACGGAGTCGACGAGGATCGGCGACGCCGGCGCGGTGATGTCGTAGACGGGGATCGACTCGCTGTAGTTCGCGAGGTACATCCGCGGCGGCGCGGTGTCCGGCGTGAGGAAGATCGAGTGCGAGTACGCAGGCACGTTGCCGAGGAACTCTGGTTCGCTCGGCGTGGTGACGTCGACCACGCGCGTCGGGTCCTCGCCGAGCGGCGCGAGGTACGCGATGGTCATGCCGCCGCCGTGCGCGATCTTGACGTCGTTGAAGCTACCGTCGAGGTGCGCGAGAGCCACCGGTTGCGCGGGCGAGGACACATCGACGACGTCGAGGCCGAGTGGCCCGGCGAGATACGCGATCGTGCCGTCGAGCGCGATCTGGTAGCTCACGCCCGCCAGCTCGCCGACGAGCGAGAGGCCCTGCGCCACGTCGTCCTTCGGTGCGAAGCGCGTGCCCTTGCCGTCCACGGTGTGCATGCCGCGATCGGAGTCGTACTCGCCGAAGACCGTCGCGAGCGTGCCGTCGGGGAGCATGCACGCCGTCGTCATCGTCGCGTACTCGTAGACGCGCCCATCGAACGAGAACTGGTACAGCTCGCGGTAGTGGATGCGCGTGCCGTCGCTCCAGGTCTGGAACGAGAAGCCATCGCTGATGTCCGCGTCTTCGTCGAGATAGTTCGCGCGGCGAAAGCCCGCTTCGCACGTCCCCTCGAACTTTGGATACGCGAACGAGAACCGCTCCGGCTCGTGGTTGACGAACCAGCGGCCGGGCAGGTCACGCAGGCCGCCGGGCACGCAGCTTGGTGGCAGCTGCACCGCGAGCGGATCGTCGAACGGCCCGGGCACCAGCGCTGCCGGCGGGGTGTCCGGCAGGCACAGCTCGTTCTCCACGGCTGGCTCGAGGTTGTCGCCGCACGCGGCCAGCCCGACGAGGATCACGATTCCCGTTCGCATGCGCGGACTCTACGAGGCGCGGCGCCTGTGCGTGCACCGCCGGTGCAACATTCGCTAACGGTGCGCTGCGCTCGCACCGCGCGGGCGTCAGCGGCGCAGCGCGCGGGGGCGCCGAGGCGCTTCACGCGGCGTGACGCTCAGGTCTCGAGCGATGGCACGCGACGGTAGAGCGCTCCGAGCTCGAGCTCGACGCCGTTGCCGAGCGTCACGCGCCCGTCCCTCGAGATGGTCCGAAGCGTCCAGCTCCCATCAGGGGTGCGCTGGTAGTGATCGATCTCGCGCTTCGTGCTCGACACCATCACGTAGTCGGTCAGCGTGGGGATCTGGCGATAGGCAGACCACTTGTCTCCGCGATCGTATCGCTCGGGCGTCTCCGACAGGACCTCGACGATGACCTGCGGGTTGGTCAGCGAGGGAGGCCTGGGTTCGACGAAGACGGGTGACGCGCACGCGACGACGAGGTCCGGGTAGAAGTACTCGCCGGCCGCCTCACTCAGCACGCGCTGGTCGCTGCCCCAGATCTGACACGGCCGATCCGCGAGGGCGTTCCCGATCACCAGGTGCAGGTTGTGGACGATCGTGTTGTGGGCGGGGTCGGCGCCCGCCATCGCGAGGATCTGCCCCCCGCTGAATTCGTGCCGTTGCTCCGCCACGCCTTCGAGCGCGAGGTACTCCTTCACGGAGAACTTGGGCAGGGACGAGGCGACCATGCCCCATCTTGCCACGCTCGGCGCCAACGTCGACGAGGAGCGCGACGAACGCTCGGACCGCAGTGCGTCACCGGCGCAGCGCGCCGGCGCCGAGGACGAGGAGCGTGCCGCCGCCGAGGAGGACGAGGCCTTCGGTGGGCGAGTGCTGGCGCAGTGAGGCGATGAGGCCGGGCACGACGACAAAGATCGTCCACCAGCCGGCGAGCCAGGCGAGCTTGGCTCGCGCGACCGCGGCGGCGCTGATCGGCAGCGTCGCGGACAGCCGCGGCAGCTCGATCGGGGGGCGGTGCAGGCGGCCGCCGACGGCGAGCCCGTAGGCGGTGACGCCGACGAGGGTGGCGACGAGCCACGGCGTCGGATCGTCCGGCTGCGCGATCGCGACGATCACGAGCACGAGGAACGCGAGGCCGCCGAGCGCGAACGCCATCGGATAGCGACGGCGCATGAGCAGTGCGTCCTTGCGATAGGGCAGGGCGGCGTCGCCGATCGCGCGCGCGATCGCACGCTCGATCGCGGTGGGCTCGCGGATCTCGAGGGGCGCGAGGCGCTGGCGATCGAGCGCGGAGACGTCGCGCAGGATGCGGCCCATCATCTTGGGGGCGCCGCCGCGCAGCAGCACGAACGCGACGATGCTGGCCCCTCCGAGGATCGCGAGGACGATCGGGGCGGGGGCGGCGGGCGTGCCGCCGGTCAGCCACCGCGCGAGCAGCACGACGCCGACGATCACGCCGGTGGCGGCGACGCCGGGCAGCGCGCCGAGCAGCGCCGTCGACGGGGCGGGCGCCTGCGTCGTCTCGGTGCGCGGCTTCGCGCTGGTGTCGATGCCGGCGGCGACGCGCAGCGCGGCGACCGCTTCGCTCTGGCTGATCGCGACGAGGGCGGCGGCGCCGATCGCCACCGCGGGGAGGAACATCGCGGCGATCACGCCGAGCACGCCGGCGATCGCGAGGTGGCGCACGAACAGCTCCGTCGACGACGATGCGAGCGGCGCCGCTCCGATCGCGACGGCGAGCGTGGTGGCGGCGGCGGCGCGGGCGCAGCGCCACAGCGCGGCGTCGAGCAGCGGCCCGCCTTCGATCGGCAGCTGCGCGAGCAGTGCGGCGTCGGCGCGCCAGTACAGGTGGAACGGTACGCGGAGGAACGCGACGGCGAACGTGGCGAGCGTACCGGCGAGCCAGGCATGACTCGCGGCCGCGAAGCTGGCCTGTGCGCGCCACGCGACCCACGCCGCGAGGGCGCCGCCCGCGAGCAGTGCGAGCACGAACGGCGAGCCGAGCACGCCGCCGGTGCGCGCACGGCGCTCGTGCGTGGTCGACCACTTGATCAGCGCGGCGCTGTTCACGTGGGGCCTTCGTCCGCGATCAGCGACACGTACAGGTCCTCGACGGCGCTCGGGCCGCCGGCGAGCAGCGTCTTCAGCTCCTCGCCGTGGCGATCCGCGACCAGCTTGCCCTTGTCCATGACGAGGATGCGATCGCACATGCGCTCGGCGACGCCGAGCAGGTGGGTCGACATCAGCACCGCGGCACCGCGATCGGCGGCCGCGCGCAGCGCCGCGCGCGCGGAGCGCGAAGCGTGCGGGTCGAGGCCGTTGAGCGTCTCGTCGAGCAGCACGAGCTCGACCGGACCGACGAGCGCGGCCGCGAGGCCGACGCGCTGGCGCATGCCGAACGACAGCTCGCGGCACGGACGGTCCACGATCTTCGACAGGCCGAGGCTGCCGAGCACCTCGATCGCGGCGGCACGATCGCTGCCGCGCGCCTCGGCGATGAAGCCGACGTGCTCGCCGACGGTGAAGAACTCGTAGAGCGCGGGCGGCTGATCCGCGAACCCGACCTTGCCGCGGGCGGAGCGCGGCGCCGTGGCGAGGTCCTGATCGGCGACGACGATCGAACCCGACGTGGGCACGATCGAGCCGGCCATCGCCGACAGCGTGGTGCTCTTGCCGGCGCCGTTGGGGCCGAGCAGCAGCACGATCTCGCCGCGCGCGAGCTCGAACGAGAGGTCATCGACGGCGAGCCGCTTGCCGTAGTGGATGGTGAGGTGGTCGACCTTGGCGATCACTGCCATGTGTATACGACCACGTAGAACACCTTGGCTTCTCCCTGGGCAGGTACACGCAGGCGCATGGAGATCTGTTGCGCCCCGTCCTTCTTCGGGGCGATCGCGGTGGTGAAGGCGAGCGCCCAGTTCTTGCCCCGGTACAGGTGCTCGCGCAGCACGACGTCGATCGGATAGGCGCGCGTGTTCGCGACCGTCAGCGTGAGCTCCTCGACGAGGCGCTTGCGGTCATCGTCGAGGGCGAACTCGCCGCGCTCGCGCTGCCCCGTCACGCCTTCGGCGGTCCCGAGCTCGATGATGTCCACGGCGGCGACGCTGGTCGACGCATCGAACATGCGTGACTCCCCGATCAGCGCGAGCGTGCCGTCGGGGCGGCGCTCGAACATGCGCGCGGGGCCGCCCGGCAAGCCGTCGCTCGTCGGCGCGGGCCGCATGATCTCGAGGCTCTCCCGCACCTGCGTGCTCGCCTTGCCCATGCCGAGCTTGGGATCGCGGATCGGCGACGTGCCGCCATGGTCGAGCTTGGTGCCGATCGGGTCGTAGACCAGCACCGAGTGCACGGGGCGCGGCCGCTCGCCCGCCAGCAGCTCGACGCGCGTCTCGCCGGGGCCGAGCGTCAGCGCGCCGAGCGCGCGCGGCGGCACCACGGCGCTCTCTCGGACCGCGGGCTTGGCCTCCGGCTGCTGCGTCTGCTCCTCGGCCACGCGCGCGCGCAACGAGCCGAGGTCTCCATCGACGACGAGCACGCGCGTATCGCGGAACGTCACGCCGGTCGCGTTGCGGATCGCGATCGCGCCGCGCACCGTCGCGTGCGTGCGCGCGGGTGTCGTCGTCACCGTGTACGCCGCGTCCCACGTGATCTGATCGGTCGCGTAGCCGAGTCCGAGCGAGAACCTCCCGGCGCGCGGGGCACCCACGACGAAGCGCAGCTCCGTCGGCCCGGCGGGATTCGTCGCAACCGACTCGGGCGTCACGGTGAGGTCGCCGTGATCGAGGATCACGACGTCCTCTGGATCCACGCCTGCCGGCACCGTGAACTTGACGATCGCCTTGTCCGCCTCGGGGATGGTGACCTCGACGCGCTTGCGGAGCACCGCGCGATCTCGGTACAGCGTGAGCTCGTCGCCGCTGACCGTCTCGGGCGCGCGCACTACGCGCGGGCCGCACGCGACGCCCACAGTAATCGCGACGACGGCCAGGGCTCGCGTGCGCATCTGGTGACAGCGTACCGCGCCGGTCACGCCGACATAGGTCCGATCGAGCACCCGAGGTCGCCGAGCTACCGCGCTCGCACTACTTCGGCGTGCGCTTGCGATGCGTGGTCCCGCGCGGTCGGATGGGGCGGATCTTGCGATTGCGCCCGAGCACGAGCTTCGGGATTTCGGCCTCGAAGAACGTCTGGATCCTCGTCCATGACGCGCGCGTCATCCCCGCGGGATACACGTCCTCGAGCTGCTCGAACCACGTGAGGGCGATCGTGACGTGATAGAGGTCGTGCGCTCGTCGCAGAGCCGCCAGCGAGATAGAAGCGATCGATCTGATCGACGGACCGTTTCAGTCGATCCAAGGCGCGGAGTTGTCGCGCCGCCAAGGCGGTGCCTCTGGCCATCGTTCCTCCTGAGCGTGAAGCACCACCTTCCAAAACCGGATCGTGCGCCGGCTCAGCTCTGGCCGTGGCGCTGTGCGGAAGTAGCGGTGGATTCGTTCCACACCGTAGCGTGCGATCGCCCAGTCGACGTCGACCATGCGACCACGTTCGAGGATGCGCGTCAGAATAAAGTCCGCATCACGTTGGACGTCGAGCTGTGCGATGTCGACGTTCCAGAACAGGCTCTCCATGGCACGCGGCACCCGCACGCCGCGAGCGTAGCACTTCACCGCCGCCGGTCGCGGCTCGACTACGTAGCCCTCGGTATTCGAGGGTCTCGTGCGCGAAAGGCTTCATCGCGTTGTTGACGCCCAGACTGCGCGTGTGCGAGGTGTCGTCGCGGATGTTGGTTGTTGGTAGTTTTCGGCACGCGCCACGCGCCACATATTGAGAGTCCTCGTCGATCGGAGCGAGCGATGAGGTGGTTCGCGGCGATGCTGCTGACCATCGCTGCGTGTAGCGGCGATGACGGCGCGGCCTCGCGGCAGTCGCGGTGCGAACGCTTGCGGGACCACGTCATCGATCTCCGTCTCGCCTCGGTCGCGAACGTCGATGTCGAGTCCCATCGCGAAGCGATGCGCCGGGCACTTGGTGGCGACTTCGTCGCGAGCTGCGTCGCGCAACTGAGTGACACGCAGCTGGGCTGCGCCCTATCTGCGACGGACTCGACCGCCGTCGCCGCATGTAGCAAGCCAGGTTCTGGGAAGTAGCGGACACGAGTCCACTCGTTCGCTGCCGCATATCGAAGGGGGAGTTGACCGATGCATCGCAATGTTTCGTGGAAGCATGCGTTCACGCGCGGAATGGCCGCGCTGCTCGCCACCATGGTGGTGATTCAAGCGCGCCCGGCAGAGTCCCGGCCGGCGGACATGTTCTCGATCCCGGCGCCGGCGATCGGCGCGGACCCGCCGAAGGCGACGGCCATCCAGGACGGAGATGCCAACGTGTCGACCCAGACCGGCGCGCTGCAGTACTCGTATCCGATCCAGGTTCCGCCCGGCCGCAACGGGATGGCGCCGCAGCTCGCGCTCTCGTATTCGTCGCAAGCGCCGACCTACGGTGGAATCGCGGCCGGCTGGAGCTTATCGGTTCCGCTCATCAGCGAGGACTTCTCGCAAGGGCGCCTGCGCACGCGCTCTTCGACGGAGGAGCAGGATCAGTTCGACCACGGGATCGATCCCAAGGCGGATGACCGCTTCGTCAGCTCGCTCGCGGGTGGACGACCGTTGGTCGCGGTCACCGAGCCGACGATCCCGGTCGACGGCAACGTCTACAAGCGTTATCGCGCCCAGAACGACACCAGCTTCACGCGCTACGAGCGCATGAAGCCGGGCACGCCCTTCCGCTGGCGTGCGTTCACGACCGACGGCGTCACGATGGAGTTCGGCGAGAGCGGGCTGATGGCGAACTGCGATCCGTCCACGGACCAGTACGCACCGCTGACCCGCTCGCGCGACCGATTCGGCAACGAGGTCCGGTACGAGTACTCCTCGTGGCTGCCCGGCGAGTGCCGGCTGGTCCGCGTCGTGTGGGGGCAAAACGCGAACGCAGGTCTCGCGGAGTTCGCGCGCGTCGACCTGGAGTGGTCGCGTGGACCCTCGTGCAGCGGGATCATCCCGAACACCCAGACCGACTACCGCAGCGGCCGCCTGCAGGTCACCGGCGCGAGCGCGTTGCTCCGGCTCACTGCCATCGCGTATCCGCCGGGCAACGCGGGCGCCCCGAGCCACACGCGGCAGATCACACTCGCCTACGAGTCGGAGAAGGACGACTGCGGCTTGTCGCACGCGCCGATCCGATCGCTGCGGTCGATTCAGGAGAGCGCGTGGGGCACGAGCGCTCCCCGCGTTGACCTGCCGCCGATCACGTTCACGTACAACTCGCCCGCCGTCGCCCTGACGACGCCAAGCGAGGAGTTGCTGCCGTGGAGCCCGACCATGTGGAGCCTCGGGTGGGGGTACCGTCGCATCGACGGCCGGTGGCCGACGGTCGAGGCGATGTTCCTCGACGTCGACGGCGACGGCTTGCAGGATCTCGTCGAGAACGCGCCGGTGCCCGGAGTCGGGACCACCGAGGTCGCCTCGTGCCGCGCGCGGTGGCGGCGAAACAAGGGCGAGGACGCCGCGGGCCTGTTGCGCTTCGAGACCGCCGCCGAGGCCGAGGCGCTCCACAACCAGGGGCTCCAGCAGCCGGGATGATCGACATCAACGGCGACGGCGCGCAGGACCACTGGCTCGCACTCTCGAGCACAGGCCCAGCGAACGTCGCCGTCAACCTCGGCGACCAACATGAACCGGACGGCGACATCGTCTTGCCGAGCAGCCCGGCTGTGCGCCCGGCATCCGAGGTCTGGAGCCAGCCGACGGACATCGATGGGCTGCCGATCACCGTCGGCATGGGCCAGGACATTCAGTACGGCTACACGAAGAGCCGCTCGCGCGTCGCCGACGTCGACGGCGACGGCAGGCAGGACGTGATCCGTTGGCCGTCCAACGTCGCGACCGTGCCGAAGGTGCACTTCAACCTCGGCGGTCAGTTCGCGTCCGGCGGCGTCGACTATCCGGGCAACGCGGTGGGCGCTCAGCGCGCGACCAAGGCGGACGATCCGCACGTCGATCCGGAGACCCGCACCTGGCGCCTCAACGCGGACCTCATGGATCTCGACGGAGATGGTCTCCCCGAATCCGTTTACTTCGTCGATGGCGTCTACCATCGGATGACGCCAGCGAGCGCCCAACCGCCGCGCCTCTTATCGCGGGTCGAGAACGGTCGCGGGCTCACGACCGATATCACCTACGCCCAGATGCACTCGGATGCGGTCGTGCAGGCGCCCACCGAGCTCTGGCCCGATACCGGTCGCCCGAAGGTCAGTCCGCGCGCGCAGTGGGTCGTGAAGTCGATGACGACGGTCGACGTGTGGTCGGCGCCAGCGCCCGGCGCGACCACGTCCTACGTCTACAAGTACCCGCGCTACGGCGCCGACGACGAGGGGCACTACGGGTTCCGCGGGTTCGGGGAGGTGGTCACGACGAGCCCGGACGCGACCGGCGCGGCGAACGGCAAGCGCACGATCCAGCGCTACGGCTACGACGTGGACTGGTCGGGGCGGCTCACCGAGACGCTCGTCCTACCTGCGGGCTCCGAGAGCGCGACGGACATGCGGTCGATCAGCAAGACGACCTGGGAAGCGCAGACGCTGTTCGCCGGCGCGATCACGACGTATCACGCCGCGCTCAGCCGCAGCTACACGTGCGCGAACGGGCAGGACGAAGCCGACTGCCTCGCGGGCGCACCTGGCTACACGCAAACGGAGACGACGTGGAAGCCGATCCCTGTGGATGTACCCGAGGCTGAGAAGCTCCTCGTCGCGGAGACCTACTCCATGCTGCAGGCGGGGACGGCGTCCGCCGACGGCGATCGTCACACCGAGACCGCCTACCAGATCGACACCGGCGCGCTGCTCTACAAGGTGCACCCGACGGTCACGACCCGGTGGCACCGCGATGGCGGCGCCCTCGTGATGTTCGCCAAGTCCAAGAGCACCTGGGACCCGTTCTACGGCACGCAGCTCACGCGCGAGACCTGGGTCGACGGCGACGACAACAACCGCCTCATCGCGCGAACCGTCTACGACAACACGACCGGCAACGTCGTCCAGCGGTGGAAGCCCAAGCAGAACGCGGCGAGCTCGACCAAGACGACCTTCTATTATGACGCGCAGAAGTTGTTCGTCGCGACCGAGGAGAATGAGCGCGGCCACCAGCTCGAGTACAGCTACGACT
>DATLHR010000491.1:0-16290 GCA_035539815.1 Kofleriaceae bacterium | reverse complement strand
CCGATGGCGAGCACGACCGGGATGATCGCGAGTCGCGCGACCCACCCCGTGAGCCCGAGCTCGGCGGTCACGCGCGGACCGAGCGTCGCGCCGGCGATGACGATGACGATCATCAGGCCGGTGTCGAGGACGAGCACGGTGATCGGCCGGCGGAGCTTGCGGAGCGGCGTCGCCTCGCGCTGGCGCAGCCGGCCGAGCCACGCCTCGTAGAAGCTGACGAACATGCCAAGGCGGCGAGGCAGGCGACGTGCGACCCAGCTCGCGATGTCCTCGGACTTGCGGATCGCGATGCCGGAGGTCAGCGTCGTCACGCAGCACACGCCGACGGCGATCGCGAGGAGCGAGCTGCGCGCGACGCCGGAGGTCGCACCGATGCCGGCGATCACGAACGACAGCTCGCCGATCTGGGACAGGCTCACGCCGGCGCGCACGGCGGGCCGCACACCCTTGCCGCTGAAGAACACCGCGAGCGCGATGCCGACCGGCTTGGCCGCGATCACGACGAGCGTGAACAGCGCGATCACGTGCGCCTGCGAGCCGAGCTGCGCCGGATCGATCGACATGCCGACCGAGACGAAGAACATCATCGCGAACGTGTCGCGGAACGGCTGCACGAGGTGGAACACCTCGTGGCCGTGGCCGGACTCGGCGACCAGCACGCCGGCGAGGAACGCGCCGAGCGCGACGGAGTAGCCCGCGTGCTCGGCGACCGCGGCGGCGCCGAAGCACACGAACAGCGCGACGATCAGCAGCGTCTCCGGCCGCGCGCGCGCCGCGAGCCAGCGCACGAACCGGGGGACGACGAGCAGGCCACCGGCGAGCAGCAGCGCGAGGAAGCCGCCCAGCTTGCCGATCATCTTCAGCACGCCCATCGCGTCGAGGCCGGCGCCGCTCGCCACGCCGGCGAGCACCGCGAGCAGCACGATCGCGATCAGGTCCTCGAACACGAGGATCGCGTAGACGACCTCGGTGAAGCCGCCCTTCCAGCCGAGCTCCTCGAACGCCTTGGCGACGAGCATCGTGCTCGAGATGCCGAGGCACGCGCCGGCGAACAGCGCCTCGACGGGCGCGAACCCGAGCGCGGACGCGACGAGCGTCCCCGACGCGATACACAGCGCGACCTCGAACAGCGCGGTCAGCGCCGCCGGCAGGCCGACGCGCGCGAGCGTCGAGATGCGCAGCTCGAGCCCGACGGTGAACATCAGCAGGATCACGCCGAGCTCGGACAGGACGTGCACGAGCCCGAAGCTCGCGACGAGCGGGACCGGCAGGTGCGGGCCGATCAGCAGACCGGCGAGCACGTAGCCGAGCACGACGGGCAAGCGCAGCAGCTGGAACACCACCGTGACCGCGGCGGCGGTTCCAAACACCACGACCAGCTCGAGCAAAACGCGACTACCGCTCATCGTTGCATCGTTTCTTCGTGCGCGCCTCGCGGCGAGCATTCACCTCTCGTCGAGAGGGGCCTGGACATCTAGGAGACGTGGAGGATGACGCCGAACGAGCTGGAGCCGGGGGGACCGCGCGAGTAGCGAGGGAGCAGGACACGGAGGCACGTCGCGCGCGGTACCGCGAGCACGGCGACGAGCGCGAGCTGTTCTCGACGATCGATGTGCGCCGATGCCGTGGGGACCACGAGGTCGATCCGCTCGCCGTGCTTGTCCGGCGCATGCGCGACCGGGGGCCGCGGCGCCAGCTTGGCGAACGTCCCGGTGGCGTCGTCGAGCAATGCACGACGAGCGTCGTGCATCGACGGCGCCCGCGGAGCGTGCAGCGCGCCGAGCGCCACCAGACACGTGGTGACGAGCAAGGCGATCCACCGCATGCGGCGAGCCTATCACCCGAGGTCGTCGAGCGTCAGCCTCGCTTCGTGGAAGATGACGCCATCGACGTCGAGCGCGCGCACCGTGATGGCCTCCTCGTCGGCGTCGAGGATCGCGGCATTCGGTCGCACATGGCGCGCGAGCACCTCGGCGCGCGGCGGCCCCGGCGTGCCGAGTCCGCGCGCGATCGGCCCGACCTGGAGCTCCCGCTGGCCGCCCGCATGACGATGGGACGCGAACCAGTGCTGATCCGCGGACACGAACAGGACGCCGCGCCCGGCCGTCGCCGCGAACAGCCGTGACCGCGCGACGGAGAACGCCGCCCAGTGATCGTTGCCGAGGCCGAAGTCGAGAGGCACGCTGGTGAACACCAGCTTGAACGTCGCGGTGCTCGCGGCGAGTGCGGCGGCGAGCCACGTCTCCTGGTGCACGCCGAGCATCGTCTTCGCCTCGGTGTCGGGCGCGGCGTTCGCGCTGCGGAACCGGCGCGTGTCGAGCAGAAAGCACTCGAGGTGACGTCCCCACCGCCAGCTGCGGTAGCGCACGTCGCCGGCCGCGCCGCGCACCGGGAAGAACTCGTCCCAGACCTGCATCGCGGCCGCGTACCGCTCGGTCTCGGCGGCGGCGAACATCGCATCCCAGTCGTTGCGGTACTCGTGATCGTCGTAGATGGCGCGGACGCCGACGCCCTCGAGCAACCGCCTGCCATGTGGTGAGAGCCGGAGCTGGGCGTGGCGATCACGATACGCGGGCACCGTCATCGCCACGTCGGGGCCGTTGTCCGCGTACGGGAAGTCTCCGAGTGACACGTAGAGCTCGGGATCGGCGGCGAGCACGTGATCGACGAGCGGCGAGTCCCACGCAGGATCCGCGTCGACGTCGGCCGACACCGCGAGGCGGACCGGCCGCCCGTCGTCGTCGGCCGGCGCCGTGTGCGCGCGATGCCGGCCGAGCCGCGCGCCGTGCTCGTCGGTCACGATGATGGTGTACGTGCGCGACGGCGCGAGCCCATCGACATCGACCGCTCCGGTGCCGGCTTCGCCGAGCACGACGTCCGCTTCCCGGACGAGCGCGCCGGCCTCGTCGTCGTGCACCGCGACGTGCGCGCGGACACTCGTCGCGCTCCACACGGACACGAGCAGCGCATCTGTCGACGGCTCGAACACGGCGGCCCCGGCGACCGGTGGCTCGACGTCATCGCCGCACCCGATCGCCAGCCCCGCGAGGCCGGCACCGACGACGCGCCCGAGCTCGCGCCGGTTGAGCATGGCGTGAGCGTACCGCATCGGAATTGATTGCAGTGGCACGCGATGTGCTCCTCCTGCACGCATGCGGTCCCACGTGATGTCGAAGGTCGCGCTGCTCGGGCTCGCCGGCGGCGCCGCCTACCTCTACAGCAAGCACCGACGCGCGCGCCCGTCGGGGACGTCCGACGAGCCCGACGCCATTCCGGACTCGTTCGCGGCGGACCCCCAGGATGCGGTTCAGAGTTTTGACGACATCTATCCGCTGCACGTGGAGGAGCTCGGTGTCGAGGCGATGACCGAAGCCGACGTCGAGGGCGATCTCGAGCTCGCCGAGACCGAGACCTTCCTCGAGGACGAAGGCGAACAAGAGCCCGAGCTCGCCGGCGATCGCGTCGAGAACCTCGACGACATCGAGCGCCGCGCGCACGACGTGGGCGACCTCTACGGCATCCATACGCCGCACGCCACCGACCGCGATCACCCCGACGACGATCACGCCTTCGCCGAGGGCCAAAACTGGATGGAGGCGCTCGAGACCGACGCGGCTGAAGGCGGCCCTGCGCCGGAGGAAGGAATCGAAGACGTCGTCGATGACGAGGACGTCTACGATCCGCCGCACGCCTCCGACACCCGCGACCGCCCCGTCGCCGATCGCGGCTCGGGTGGCCCGGGCGGCATCTGAGCGCGGGCTAACTTAGAACTGGTCTTCGATCAGAGCGCAGAGGCTGTCGCCGGGGCAGCACACGTTCAGGCCGTCGGCGCCGCCGTACTGCTCGGTGTGTACGCACACCTTCGAGCCCTGCGACGGGTAGTAGTACGCCCAGAAGAAGCACATCTCGTCGTCCGCCGACTCGCCGAACCCTACCGGTAGCGTTCCGGTGTTGTGGTACGTGCACTCGAACTCGAAGCCGCCGCCCGCCGGGACGCTGAACCCGGGCGCGTGGTCGGTCGTCTCGGGCTCGCTCCACGAGAACGGCTGCGGCGCGTACACCGAGGTCATCGGGCCGGTCTTGCTCGGGGCGACGCGCACCTGCATGTCCGTGCCGTACTGGTGCGTGTGACCCGTGATCGCGAAGATGTTGGAGCTGCTCAGGTCGAGGTACGAGGGCACCTTGAAGAACTGCTTGAGCGTCTTCGTCTCGCCGGCGGGGATGTCGATGTCGGGCGATCCGATGAACAGGATGTCGGCCTCGTGCTGGATGGTCGACTCGTCGGCACGATAGAACTCGACCGTCGCGCGCGCCTCCTGCGTCGCATCGGTCGCGTTCAGGTAGTGCATCTCGATCTTGATCATCTGGTTGGCGTCGAGCGTGTACGCGACTCCATCCGGCAGGGTCAGCGCGTCGTCCGCCTTCTGCGTGATCATGATGGGGGCGATCATGCCGGTCGTGTTGAGGGCGCCCGTGAACGGCTGGCAGTCGACAGGCGTCGTCTGCTCGGTCGTGTCCATGTCGTCCTTGTAGACGATGAGGTGGTGCGAGCTCGAGCTCAGCACGTTGTGCAGCTGGCGGACCTTGATCGGCGTCTCGTTATCGAGGCGCAGCCAGATGCACTTTGTCCCCTCCTCCGATGGCGGGATCGAGAGCGGGCCGAACTCGAGGGAGAACTTCTCGCCGATCAGCGGCGGTGCGTCGGAGGGCGGACCCGGCGCATCGGGCGTCCCCGGTGGATTGTCGCTACCGCCACCGCAGGCGAACACGAAGCACAGCGAGCCAGTCACGATCGATCGGCGCATTGGGATCTCCCTCGAAAGTGCGGCGACTGTACGTGCCGCCCTCGACGAGGGGCAAGCACGATCTCAGAAAGTCCCGCTCGCGTTCGTGCGCCGACGCACAGCGCCACAAGCGCCGATCCCGTACTCGCGTTCACGGCCGCATGACGCGGCGGCTCACAGGCGCGTGACCTTGTAGCCCTTCTTCGCCAGCAGATCGAGGACGCTGCGCGGGCCGACGAGGTGGAGGGCCCCGACCGCGACGAAGGCGCCGCCCTCCGCGTGGAGCTTCTCGATGGGCTCGATCCACGACGCGTTGCGCTTGTAGATCATGTCCTCCTGTGACTCGTCGTACTCCTTCTCGGAGTAGCCGTGGGCGAGCGCTTGCGCCTTGCCTTCGGCGCTGATCGCGAACATCTGCGCGTCGTCGCCCGCGAGGTAGGCGGCGAGCAGGCGCTTGGTCGACTCGAGCATCTTGTCGGGCTCGTCGAGCATCATCCGCAGCGCCTTGATGTTCATGTGCTTCTCGAGCATCGCGGCCTGGTGGCTCGCCGGCTCGAGGTAGACGACGCGAGCCTTGTGCTCCTGCGCGCGCGCGAGCAGGTGCGAGTCCATCTGCGACGTCGACGGCAGCCCTCGCATCGCGAGCATGGTGGCGGCGACCATCGGCTTCATGCCGTCGATGCGCTCGACGATCGGCGCGCCGAGCAGGTTCTCGAGCTTGGCGTAGTACTCGGCCCCGAGGTCGGTGCGCAGCGAGCACTGCATGCACTGCAGGGACTTCATGATCGACGGATCGCTGAGGTCGGTCTCCATCGCGAACGCCGGCGCCGCATCGAGCTTGGCCCACACCGATGGTGGGAGGCGCTCCTCGGCATCGACGCCGACGTGGATCGTACCGAACGCGTACGTGGTCTTGCCGTCCTTCTCGATCGACCACAGCAGCGGTCGCGCGAGGTGGTCGTGGTCGTTCGCCGCCGGTGCCGCCGTGGGCACGGTGGACGCGGTGGCGGTCGTGGGGGCAGGCGCCGATGCCGGCTCGCTCTTCGGCGTTGCCTTGCGACACCCGACGAACGCAACCACGAGCAACACGGACACGGCGACGCGCTTCATGTGCCGTGCTTTAGCACGCCACCCCGCGCGTAGGCGTGCGACGATGAGGTGTGCGCCGGATAGGGCTTGCCGCGATCGCGACGCTCGCGCTGTCGGAGGTCGCGCACGCCGATGACCTCTACGAGCGGCTATGGCCGGAGGCCCCGCACGCGGGCCGGCTCTCGCTGTCGCAGCAGATCACGGATCAGCTCACGGAGCTCGGCAACACGCTCGGCACGCACCTCGGCGCGCTGTCGGCCGGCGAGCTCGGCCTGCGCTTCGACGGGCGCCGCCGGCGCGCACGCGTCCGCGTCGGCTCGAGCGACACGGAGCGCTACCTCGTGTTTCGCCTCGCGAGCGACATCCACTTCGCGCAGGGTGTCGCCCGCGTGCGGGCACGCCTCGATCTCGGCATCGGAGAGCACCTCGTGCAGCTGGAGCTCCCCGACTTCGAGATGGCGCCCACCGAGTTTCGCGGCGAGCGCGGCGTCGAGATCCGTCTCCCGCTGTTCAAGCGGGAGTTCTGAGCTACCGCCAGCCGCCCGGGACCATCACCCAGACCTTGCCCTGCAGCTCCCAGCGCGCGTCGACCCAGCGGGCGTTCGAGCGCTGCCGCTCCCAGTGGCCCGGGATCCAGGCGTACTGGTTGTTCCTCCACTCGTAGTGGCCGCGCACGAACACGTAGCCGGGGCGCTGTTGGATCGCCTCGGGGCGCAGCGCCGGGGGCGGGCTCGTCGGCCCGCTCACCACCGCCGGCGGCGGATTCACCGCAGGCGGCGGCGTGACGGAGGGCGGCGGGTTCACGACCGGCGGCGGGGCGGTGTTAGAGCCCCAGTTGCCGGCGACCCACTCGTAGCGACCGTTGCGCAGCTCCCAGCGGCCTTCGATCCAACGCTGGTTCGAGCGCTCGCGCTCCCAGCGACCGGGCACCCACTGATACTCGCCGTTCTTCCACTGCCAGTTGCCGCGCACGAACACGTAGCCGCGGCGCGGCGCGAACGTCTCGTTCTGCGGCGCGGGCGGCGGCGCCGTCGGATACGCGGGCGCGGCGTTCCACGCGCCGTCGAGCCACTCGAAGCGACCGTTGCGGTTCTCCCAGCGGCCCGGGCTCCACGTGAAGCCGGAGCGCTCGCGCTCCCAGCGACCGTTCACCCACGTGTACTGGCCGTTGCGCCAGTCCCAGCGGCCCGCGACCCAGACGTAGCCGCGACGCACGCCGGGGTTCTCGACGCGCAGGGCAGGTGGCGCGCCCGTCGGGTACGCGGGCGCAGGGTTCCACGTCCCGTCGACCCACTCGTAGCGACCGTTGCGAAGATCCCAGCGGCCCTCGCTCCAGGTGAAGCCGGAGCGCTCGCGCTCCCACCGGCCCTTGGTCCATTGCCAGTTGCCGTTGTTCCACTCGTAGCGCCCGGAGATCCAGACGTAGCCACGACGCGTGCCGGGATTTTCGACGCGCAGCTCGGGGGGCGCGATGGTCGGGAAGTCATCCTCCCAGTCCGCGTCGACGCGGACCCACTCGCTGCCGCGATTCTCCCAGCGCGTCGGGCGCCAGCGCTTGCCGCGGCGCTCCTTCTCCCAGCGACCGGGCTGCCACTCCCAGTTGCCGTTGCGCCAGTCCCAGCTGCCGGCGACCCACGCCCAGCCGCGGCGCGGCTTCCAGCGCTCCTCGCGCGGCGGTGGCGGCGCCACGGTGGGGCGCAGGTCGACGTCGCCCCAGTCGCCGTTGATCCGAACGTAGACGCCGCCCTGCAGCTCCCACCTCGACGGGCGCCAGCGCTTGTTGGTGCGCTCGCGCTCCCAGTGCCCGTTGGTCCACTCCCAGCGGCCATTCTTCCAGTCCCATTCGCCGTCGACCCAGACGTAGCCGCGACGAGGCGCCTGGCGTTCGGCACGCGGAGGAGGTGGTGCTTCGCGGGGACCCGCGTTGACCGCCGGCGGCGGCGCGGGAGGCGGACCTGGACGGCGACGGTGATCGCGAACATCGGGTTGCGCGGACGCGAGCTCGACCGAACCGACCAGCGCGGTCGTTGCGAGGGTCGCCGTCAGCAGCCAACGAGAGAGCTGAGAACGCATCATTCCTCCTAGAGAACCGGACGTGGGACGCAGCCTACCCCGAATTATTCAGCGGTCGGGGCGTACGGGTTCGCGAAGTTCGACGCGCCCGCGCCATGTTACGAAGTTCACGACGAATGCCTGTCGGGGCGTGGAGCACACGAGCCGTCGCGGTGGCCCTGGTGATCGCCGGATGCGGCGACGATCACGCTCCTGCGCGGACCCCGCTCGAGCGCGCGATCGAGACCGCCCTCACGGCGCGCCTCGGCATCCCCGTCGGTGCTCACTGCGAGGGCACCGCGTGCGGTGCGATGGCCTTCGACGGGACGCTGATCCCGATCTCGGTCACGACCACCGGCCGCGAGCTCGAGTGGCGCGTCGACGGGTTCCTCGTCGCGAGCGACGCGCTCGAGGCGTACGTGAAGGAGGAGCTCTCCGACCTCGGCGCATCACAAGGCGTGACGTGCGCACGGCGGATCCGGCGCGTCGTCGCGGGCGAGCGCATCACCTGTACGCTCGAGCGCGGCGGTCGCGTGTTCGTCACGCTGCGCGCGGATGGATCGCTGTCGCTCGAGACCCTGCTCGATCCCGCGGCGGCGAAGCTGCGGGACGAGCTCGTCACGCCCGAGCTCGAGGAAGAGCTCGCACGAGCATCGCGAGCGCTCGAGGACAGCGAAGCAGGCGACGAAGACTCCGAGGAACCCGGGCCCGCAGGCGAGCTTCTCGCACCCGACGCGGCGCGGTAGAGTGGCCGCCATATGAAGCGGGTCTCCCTGGTCGTCGCGGCGCTCGTGGTCGCGTGCTCGCAGCCGGCCTCGCCGCCTCAGCGTGGCCCGCGACCCACGCCGCAGCACGCCGCCGGAGCGCGCACGATCTCGATCGTCGGGACCAACGACCTGCACGGCGCGATGGAGCGGCTGCCCCTGCTCGGCGGCTACATCGCGAACCTCCGCGCGGCGCGCGAGGCCGACGGTGGAGGCGTGGTGCTGCTCGACGGCGGGGACATGTTCCAGGGCACGCTCGAGAGCAACCTCGGCGAAGGCATCGACGTGGTGCGCGCCTACAACGTGATGGGCTACACCGCCGCCGCCGTCGGCAACCACGAGTTCGACTTCGGCCCCGCAGGCCCGGCGGCGACCGCGGCGACCGTCGAGGACGATCCCCGCGGTGCGCTCAAGGCGCGTGCCTCCGAGGCGCGCTTCCCGTTCCTCGTCTCCAACATCATCGACAAGCAGAGCGGCAACCGGATCGCATGGCCCAACATGCCCGCCTCGGCGCTCGTCGAGGCAGGCGGCGTGCAGATCGGCCTCATCGGCGCGAGCACCGAGTCGACGCCGTTCACGACGATGCCGGCGAACTTCGTCGGCCTGCAGATGCTCGCCCCTGCGCAGGCGATCACGCTCGAGGCGCGCGGGCTGCGCGACAAGGGCGCGCAGGTGATCATCGTGACGGCGCATATCGGCACGAAGTGCGGCAAGCTCGACGATCCCAACGACCACTCGTCGTGTGAGCGCGACGAGGAGCTGATCAAGCTGATCGGCGATCTGCCGAAGAACACCGTCGACGTCATCGTCGCCGGCCACACGCACGCGGCAGTCGCGCATCGGATCTCCGACATCGCGGTGATCGAGTCGTACTCGTCGGGCCGCGCGTTCGGCCGCGTCGACCTGCGCGTCGCCGCGGATGGCCACGTCACCGCGGTGAAGATCCACAAGCCGCGCATGCTGTGCGAGGGCGAGACCACCGACGGCAACCCGATGCCCGTCGCCGCGTGCCGCCTCGGCGATTACGAGGGGAAGCCCGTCGTGCCGGTCCGGGAGATCTCCGAGATCGTCGAGGGCGCGATCCAGGTGGCCGCGAAGCGCCGGAGCGAGAAGCTCGGCGTCACGCTGACCGGCATCATCGAGAAGGGCTACGAGCGCGAGTCCTCCGAGGGCAATTGGTTCACGGATCTGATGCTCGCCGCGAACCCCGGTGCGCACGTCGCGCTGACCAACGGCGGCGGCCTGCGCGCCGACATGCCCGCGGGCGCGCTCTCGTACGGATCCCTGTACGAAGCGATCCCGTTCGACAACCGGTTCGCGCTCGTCGAGCTCAAGGGCTCGCACCTGCGCTCGCTCGTGTCGACCAACTTGCAGAAGGGTGGCGCGATCCTGTCGTGGTCGGGCCTCGCCGCCAAGGCGCGCTGCAAGGGCGGCGTGCTCGACGTCGCGATCACCGTCGGCGGCAAGCCGATCGACGAGAAGGCGACGTACAAGCTCGTCACCAGCGACTTTCTCGCGGGCGGTGGCGACTCCGGCACGATCGGCCGGCTCAAGCTGCCCGAGGGATCGATCAAGCTGACCGACAAGATCATCCGCGAGGAGCTCGCGGCGATCTTGCGCCGCGCGAAGGGCACGGCGCGCGCTACGGTCGATCCGGCCAAGCTGTTGTCGCCGGCGACCAGGCGCATGGACTACGAGGGCACGCGCCCGGTCTCGTGCGGCAGGTCATCATCTCCCGGCGAGCGCGTGAACAAAGAGGAGCCTGAATGAGCGAGTGGTCCCCAGGGAGCTGGCGCGAGAAGCCGGCCCAACAACAGGCGTCCTATGCGGATCCCGTCGCGGTGACGCGCGTGATCGAGGAGATCGGGCGCCTGCCGCCGCTGGTCACGTCGTGGGAGATCGAGAGCCTCCGCGATCAGATCGCGCGCGCGGCCGCCGGCGAGGCGTTCGTGCTCCAGGGCGGCGATTGCGCCGAGAGCTTCGACGACTGCCGGTCCGAGCCGATCGCCGCGAAGCTCAAGATCCTCCTCCAGATGAGCCTCGTGCTCGTGCACGGCACGCGCAAGCACGTCGTCCGCATCGGGCGCATCGCCGGCCAGTACGCGAAGCCGCGCTCGGCCGACACCGAGACGCGCAACGGCGTCACGCTGCCCGCGTATCGCGGTGACCTCATCAACCGCGACGGCTTCACCCCGTCCGAGCGCGAGCCCGATCCGCAGCTGATGCTGCGCGCGTACGAGCGCGCCGGGCTCACGCTCAACTTCATCCGCTCGCTCCTCGACGGCGGCTTCGCCGACCTGCATCACCCCGAGTACTGGGATGTGTCGTTCGCGCAGGGCGCGACGCGCGTGCACTACGAGCGCATCGTCACCTCGATCCGCGAGTCCCTCGACTTCGTCGCCACGATCACGGGCGTACAGTCCGAGGCGCTGCGCCGCGTCGACATCTACACGAGTCACGAGGCGCTCGCGCTGCCGTACGAGCAAGCACAGACGCGTCGCGTCCCTCGCCGCGAGGGTTGGTACAACTTGTCCACGCACTTCCCGTGGATCGGGATGCGCACCGCGCAACTCGACGGCGCGCACGTCGAGTTCCATCGCGGCATCCAGAACCCGATCGGCATCAAGATCGGCCCGGCGATGACGACCGAGTGGCTGCTCGAGCTCTTGCGCGCGCTCGATCCCGATCGCGTGCCCGGCAAGATCACGCTGATCCACCGCATGGGTGCGCAGCACGTCGAGGCGAAGCTCCCCGCGCTCGTCGAGGCCGTGCAGCGCGCGGAGCGCCGCGTGCTGTGGGTGTGCGATCCGATGCACGGCAACACCGAGACCACGCCGAGCGGGATCAAGACGCGGCGATTCGACAACATCGTCGACGAGCTCGAGCGCTCGTTCGAGCTCCACACGCGCCTCGGCTCGCGGCTCGGCGGCGTGCACGTCGAGCTCACCGGCGAGAACGTCACCGAGTGCATCGGCGGCTCGCGCGGCCTGTCCGAGGGCGACCTCGAGCGCGCGTACAAGAGCCGCGTCGATCCGCGCCTGAACTACGAACAGGCGCTCGAGTGCGCGATGCGGATCGCGCGCCACCTCCGCGGATAGCGACCTTAGAAGCTGCCGCTGATCGCGAGGCCGGCTTCGTCGCCGGTCACGTACGGTGCGATCGCGGTGGCCTGCACCTCAGCCGTCGGCTTCTTGAAATACAGGTACGCACCGACGGCGACCGCGGCGGTGCCGGCGATGAACAGCGAGGTGGTCACGTATGTGATCTGGCGGTTGGCGCTGTCGAACTCGTCGTCGTTTTTCGGGACCTGCGCGTCCGCATCCTGGGCGATGCCCCGGTAATAGAGGCCATGCGCGAGCGTCGCGCCCCACAGCACGACGCCACCGGCGCCGACGATGAGGCCGAGGCGCTTGTGCGGGTTGCGATAGATCGGCGCGGCGAGGTCGTGGACCACGGCGAGGTGGACCACCGTGCCCTTGCCACCGACCTTCGCCTCGACGCTCTGGGTAACCTTCAGCTTGCCCGGCGCCTGCCCGGTGACCTCGTGCGAACCGGGGTCGACCTCGACCTGGCCGTAGTCGGTCGGGTCGACGATCTTGCCGTCGATCCGGATCTCGGTCTCGGGTGGGCCCTCGACCTCGACCCGGAGCGTCGGGACCTTCGGCGCGAGCTCGACGGTGTACTTCTTCGCCGCCGCTTCGTACTCGGTGAGATGGCCCTCGGCCGCGGCGACCTGCGCCTTGCGGAACCAGAAGATCGAGGTCGCGTACTGCTTGAGGTTCTCGTAGCAGAGCCCGAGGTTGAGCATCGTGCCGGTCGCGCTCGGGTCGACCTTGATCGCGGCCTCGAACTTCTCGCACGCGCCCTTGGGATCGTTCTTCGCGAGCAGAGCGCGGCCTTCATTGAACAGGCGGTCCGCCTCCGACTCGGCGAGCGCGGGGCTCACGAGCAGACAGATGGCCAGGGCCCCCCAGAGCTTGGACATGGGCCCATGATACCCCGACGCCAGGATCGATCAGAAGCGGCCGATGGCCGCGATACCACCGCCGTCACCGTCGAGCTGCGGCACGACCGTGAGCGAGCGCTCGTCGTGGCGGCGCGGACCGCGCAGCCACAGGTACACGCCGACGCCGGCGGCGACCACGCCGACCGAGGTGACCACGGTGCCGACGTTGCCGAGGTTACGTGCGCTGTGGATCTTGTCGTACGACGGATCGTCGCACCGGGTCTCGGTCTGGCCGACGAGGCAGCCATCGAGCGCGTCGTCGTAGCGGCGGCCGGAGATGAAGCCGATGACGACGCCGGTGAGGATCAGTGTGCCGCCGGCGGCCATGGTGACCTTGCCGATCGGGCGCGTCGCGCTGCGCGATCGGGCGAGCGCCGGCACCACGACGTCGTGGCGCTCACCCTCGGCGATGCGGATGGTGGTGCGGAAGGCGAGCCGGCCGGGCGCCGTGACGACGAGGCTGTGCTCGCCCGGATCGAGCGGGACATCGACCCAGCCCGACGGCGGCAGGAGCCGATCGTGCACGACGATCCGGGTCTCGGGCAGCGGCTCGGCGAGCGAGAACGTCACGCGCGGCAGCCGCGGCTCGAGCGCCTGCAGGTGCGCCTCCGCAGCTTCGAGGTGCTCCCTCATGCCTTGCTCGCGCGCCATGTCGCGCGCGCGGGCGAAGTGCTCCGCGGCGGTCGCGAGCCGTCCGAGTCGGACGTCGCACAGCGCGACGTTGAGCACCGTGCCGACCGCCTGGGGATTGAGCGCGAGCGACTCCTCGAGCTTGGCGCAGCCCGCGTGGAGATCCGTCTCCATCAGCGCCTTGCCCTCCGCGAACAGCTCGTCGGCGCGCGAGAGGTTGTCCGCGTTCGCGACGCTCACGGCGCCGGCAATCGCCAGCGCGACACACCGCCGGATCAGCATGGCGCCGATCCTACTTCGACTTCTTGCATCCGTGCGCGTTCGCGAACGGGTCGCAGGGCTCGACCTTCGGGGCCTTGACCTCGACCTGCGGCTGCGCCTTCGGCACCGTCTTGCCACCGCTCTTCGCACCCGTCTTGCCACCGCTCTTCGCGCCCGTCTTGCCGCCCGTCTTCACGGGAGGCTTGTCGCGCGTCGGGGTGGTCGTGTCGGTGGTGGGCTCGGTCGCCGCGGGCGTGCCCGCCGTCGCGGGCGTCTCCGTCGTGATCTGCGGCGTGGTCGCCGTCGGTGGCGGCGTGGCCGGTGGCGGCACCGCCGGCGCCGCGGGAAGCGGTGAAGGCGTGCTCGTGATCGGTGGCGCCGACGCGCCGCGGCCCATCACGCCCACGGCGAGCGCGACGCCACCGCCCGCGAGCAGCACGAGCGCGAGTGCGAGCCATCCCCTGCCGCGCTTGCGCGGTGGATGCGCCGTCGTCTCGCGCAGCGTCGTCTCGGGGCTCGGCTGCGCGACCGCCGTCGGGAAGGGCGTGTTGCGGAACATCGGCGCCGCGGAGTCCGAGCCGCCATGCCACGGCTGCAGGCCCACGCCCGAGGGCTCCGTACCCGCACCGAACGGCACGTGGACCGGAGTGCTCGCCGCGTCGCGCACCGGGTAGGGCGTGCTCGCGCGAAGGCCCGCGCCCGTCCCCGCGCCCTCCCAGCCGGCGTCCTGGCTCCGCCGCAGCATGCGCTGCATGCGCTCGACGGAGACCGCGGCCTGCTGCGGGTCCTGCGTGAACGACATCAGCTCGCGCCCGAGCTCCGCCATCGAGGCGAACCGCTGCTCGGGCGACTTCGCGAGGCAGCGCATCACGATCTCGGCGAGCCGCGGCGGCACGTTGCGCATCGGCGCGGGCGGATCGACCGCGACCTTCACGCACATCTCCGAGAAGCTCTCCGCCTCGAAGGGCTTGCGGCCCTCGAGCAGCTCGTAGAGCACGGTGCCGAGCGACCAGATGTCCGTGCGCGCATCGACGGTGCGCGCGCTGCGCATCTGCTCGGGGGACATGTACGCGGGCGTGCCGAGCAGCGACTGCGTCTGCGTCAGGTGCATGTCCGACGCGTTGGTCGCTTTCGAGATGCCGAAGTCGAGCACCTTGATCAGCGACGTGCCGTCGGGCCGCCACGTCACGAACAGGTTCGTCGGCTTCACGTCACGATGGACGATGCCGATCGAGTGCGCCTCCGCGAGCGCCTCGCAGGTCTGGACGATCATCTGCGTCGCCCACGGCACGGGCAGGTGGCCGCGCTGCATGATCAGCTCCCCGAGGTCGTGGCCCTCGAGGAACTCCATCACCATGAACGGCGTCCCGTTCTCGAGCTCGCCGACGTCGTAGACGTGCGCGACGTACTCGCTCTTGAGCTTGGCGGCGGCCTTGCCCTCGCGCTTGAAGCGCTCGATCGTATCGACATCGACGACGATGTCCTGCCGCAGCATCTTCAGCGCGACGCGGTCGTCGAGCGCGAGGTGCGTGCATTCGGCGACCACGCCCATGCCGCCCGTGCCGACGACACGTTCGATACGGTACTTGCCGAGCACGACCTGCCCGACAGGGACCGCGTCCTGAGGGCGCGGGGTTTGAGCCACGGAAGCACGAGCGTAGCGTGGCGCTAGAGCCCGCTCAACGTCCTGCAACGTGTAGGTTTTTGCCTACGGCGCTACCCCATCGCGTCCCGACGAGAAATCTCACCCGAGGAGGGAAGGTCAGTGCTGGATCTGGTGAATCTTCAGCACGTTGGTTTGAAGGCCCGATCCCACCGGCACGGCCATGGTGATGATCACGCTCTCGCCGGGCAGCGCGATCCCGCGCTCGAGCAGCGTGGTCTCGACGCGATCGATCAGCTCCTCCGTCGTCGCCGACGGTCCGATCAGCACCGGCGTGACGCCCCAGATCAGCGCCATGCGCCGGAAGCTCACCTCGTTGGTCGTGAGCACGACGATGTTGGCATCGGGGCGGTACTCGCTGACGAGCCGCGCCGCGCCGCCCGAGTCGGAGACCGCGACGATCGTGCGCAGCTTCATCGCCTTCGAGGCGGTGTACGCGGCGTGGGCGATCGCGTTCGCCGGCACGGCGAGCTGGATGTCGGGCACCTCGTGCTCGGCCTTGTAGTAGGCGCTCTTCTCGATCTCTTCGATGATGCGCGCCATCGTCTTCACGGCTTCGATCGGGTACGCGCCCGAGGCGGTCTCGCCGGACAGCATCAGCGCGTCGGAGGAGTCGAGCACCGCATTCGCGACGTCGGAGGCCTCGGCGCGCGTGGGCCGCTGCTGCGAGATCATCGACTCGAGCATCTGCGTCGCGGTGATGACGATCTTTCCGCGCTTGTTGGTCTCTTCGATGATCCGCTTCTGCCACAGCGGCACCTTCTCCGGCCCGAGCTCGACGCCGAGGTCACCGCGCGCGACCATCACGCCATCGGCCGCATCGATGATGTCGCCGAGCCGATCGAGCGCCTGCGGCTTCTCGATCTTCGCGATCACGGGGATCGAGACCTGGTCGACGGTGAGCAGCGACTTCGCCTCGAGCACGTCCTCGGCCCGCCGCACGAACGACAGGGCGACGTAGTCCACGCCGTGGCGCAGCGCGAAGCCGATATCGACTCGGTCTTTTTCGGAGAGCGCGGGTGCGGAGACGTCGACGCCGGG
>DATLHR010000490.1:0-6909 GCA_035539815.1 Kofleriaceae bacterium | reverse complement strand
GTGAAGGCACCGCGGACGTGGCCGAACAGCTCGCTCTCGAGCAACGTCTCTGTCAGTGCGCCGCAGTCCTGCGCGACGAACGGCGTGTTGGCGCGCTTGCTGAGCGCGTGGATCTCTCTCGCCGCGAGCTCCTTGCCGGTGCCGGTCTCGCCGACGAGGAGCACGGGCACATCGTGGACCGCGACGGTCGCGATCAGCTCGTAGACCCGCTTCATCGCAGCGCTTTCGCGGACGACCTGGGACGAGCCTTCGGCGACAGGCTCCTGCAGCGCCGCGGCCTGCAGCTGCTGTGTGCGCGCCATGCCTTCGAGCTGGAGCGACGCCCAGCGCAGCTCGAGCTGGAGCGCCCAGCGTTCGCAGCTACGCTCGACGGCGTGGCCGAGGGCACGCCGCTCGAAGGGCGGCCGCAGCACCTGATAGATCTTGCCGTCGGTAAACAGGGGCAACAGGGCGTCGGACTCGATCGACGTGCACACCGTGATCGGCGCGAACGGCAGGAACCCGGGGACCGGACTGTGATCGGCGCGCTCCTCGACCGCGGCGAGGAAGTCACGGAGGCGGATGGGGTCGTGACAGAACACGATCAGGGACGAGCAGCTGCGCAGGAGCTCCGGCTCGAGGGATCTCTCCTCGCCGACGAAGTCGACCTTCATGCCCGCGAGGGCTCGCTGCGCGAGCTCGCGCTCCTGGGGCGCCGCCAGCGCGACGATCGCGCGCGGCCGATGCTCGGCGAGGAACAGCGCCAGCTGCGTGCGGGCGCTCGACGACAGTTCCCAGAACTGGGCGCCGAGCCCGAACCTTCCATCGGGTCGGACCATGCTCGTCCACGCGACGCGACCGAGGACGCGGATCCTGTTCTTGCTCTCACCCAGGGGCAGCTCGATCTCGAGCTCGTCACCACGCACGGGCGGGGTCGATCCCGAGAGGAACGCCGTGAGCCCGATGCCGCCCGAGCTGATGTTCGTCGCCCAGCACCGGCTCAGGCCGCTGGCGACCACGGGCGCGAAGAAGGGCACCCTAGGCTCGTGACGGTCGACTCGAACTTCCAGGGCCATTCGCTATTCTCGAGGCTAGAAACGAATCACCCCGCACGACGCCCAAAGGCATATTCATCGAACTACCGAGTGAAGTGAAGCTCCGTATCAGTCAAACATGGTGTGCATCTTGCGGAGGTAGACGTTCGTTAGGCGAGCGATGTGGTTGCACTCGGCACCTCGGATGGTCTTTCTTCCAAGGTGGGTCGTTTGATGTCCGACGAATCCTCGCAACGTAAGCACGAGCGCGCCGCCGTCACGCTGGTCGTCGACTACGACGGAGCGGAAGACTTCGTCGGTGACTACACCGAGAACCTGTCCCGAGGCGGGACGTTCATCCACACGTCGCGCCCGTTCGAGATCGGCAGCGTGGTCCGGCTCGTGCTGTCGTTCCCCGGCTTGCTCCAGGCGGTCGCGATCGATGCGGTCGTGCGGTGGGCGCGCAGCGAGCCCGATCTCGGGGTCGGGGTCGAGTTCCTCGAAGGCCCGGGCCGCGAGGCGCTCGCCGCGCTCGTCGACCGGATCCAGCGCCGCGATCCACGGACCGTGGCGCGCGTGGTCCGCCTGCTCGTGGTCGATGACAACACGCACGTGTCGTCGCTGATCTGCAACGGGCTGCAGGCGTCCGCGAAGCGCAGCATCGGCGAGCTCGCCTTCGAGCCGACGACGGCGGAGACCGGCATGGACGCGCTGCACCGCCTGCGCACCGAGACCTTCGATGCCGTCCTCATGGACGTCTACCTGCCGGTGATGGACGGGCACCGGGCGATCGAGATCGCCCGCAAGGAGCTCGCGCTGGCCAAGCTGCCGATCATCGCGTTCTCGGCGGGGGGACCGGTCGCGCGCGATCTCGCGCTACATGCCGGCGCGACGATGTTCCTCGACAAGCCCGTGCGCTTGCGCCAGCTGGTCGAGACGATCCAGCAGCTCGTCGACGCGCAGCCTGATTAGCTCGTCACGATCGGCAAGCGCACCGTCACGGTCGTGCCTTCGCCCTCGGTGCTCTCGATCTTGAAGCGCCCGCCGGCCTCGCCGATCAGGCGCTGGCACTGGGCGATCCCCAGGCCGGTGCCTTCCTTGCGGGTCGTGAAGAACGGCGTGCCCGCTTTCGCGAGCACGGCCGGTGGCATGCCGACGCCCGTATCCGCGACGACGATCTCGAGCGCGTCCTTGTCGGCGCGCGCGGTGACGGTGACCTTGCCACCGTGCTCGCCGCGCTCGGTGACCGCCTGCGCCGCGTTGTCGATCACGTTGATCAGCACCTGCACGAGCTCGGTCGACGAGATGGCGATCCGCGGCAGCTGGCGCGGGCCGTCGTAGACGATCGTCGAGCGCACGTTGAACGTGAGGTCCTGGCACACCGCGATCGCCTGCTTCACGAGCGGCAGCGGATCGATCGGGCTGCGCTCCGCACCGCCGGTCGACGCCGAGGCGGGACGCCCGAGATCGCGCAGGCCGGCGGTCAGCGTGCTGAGGTGCTCCGTCGACGACATCAGGTCGCCGAGCGTGGGCTGGAGATCGCCGAGGAAGTGGAGCAGGCGGTCGCGGTCCTCGGTGGGGAGTCCGGCCGCGCGGACGAGCTCGGCCAGCCGGCCACTCTCGCGGGCGCCGTTGGTGAGGTGCTCGATGTTCATCATCATCGACATCAGCGGCTGGCGGAGGTCGTGGACGAGGAGGCCGGCGATCGTGCCGAGCGTCGCGAGCCGCTCGGTCTCCATCAGGCGCCGCTGCAGCGCGGCCGAGTCGCGGCCGAACGCGTGCGCCTCGATCGCCCACCTCAAGATGCCGGTGAGCTCGGAGCGGTCCCACGGCTTGACGATGTAGCGGACGACGAGGCCCTCGTTGATCGCGCGCAGGATCGGACCGAGGTCCTCGTGTGCGGTGATCACCATGCGCACGACCTGCGGATAGCGCTGCTTCACGAGGCGCAGCAGCTCCTCGCCCGACATGCCCGGCATGCGGATGTCGGTGATCAGCACCGCGACGTCGTGGACGGAGAGCAGCTCGAGGGCGGCCGCGCCGCTCTCGGCGGTCATCACGTTGAAGTCGCCCATCGACGCGGCGAACACCACGCGATTGGTCTTCTCGTCATCTACGTAGACGATGAGCGGCCGCGAGCTTGGAGACGTCATGTACGACTGGGCGCATCATCACTCGAAGTCCGCGGTAAAGCGATCACAAACGCGTGGCGACCGCTCCGGTCGCGAAGCTCGAGCGTGCCGCGATGTTTTACGACGATGTCGCGCGCCAGAGGAAGCCCGAGCCCGGTGCCCACGCCGGGCGGCTTCGTCGTGAAGAACGGCTCGAAGATCGACTGCCGCAGCTCGGGCGGGACACCGGGCCCGCTGTCGCTCACCTCGAACGCCATCGTGTCTTCACCTACGGTCACCGCCAGCGAGACCCAGCCCCCCGCGCCCGCCGCGTGCGCCGCGTTCTCGAGCAGGTTGGTCAACACCTGGAGCACCATGGGCGGAGCGCAGGTCACCGTCACGTCGGTCGGGATGCTCACGCGGGTCTCCACCCCGGAGAGCGCCGACTGGCAGATCGAGAGCGCGCTGCGCGCGAGCTTGCTCGCCGCGATGGGGCGCATCTCGAGCTTGGTGCCGGGATCGCGGAAGCCGAGCAGCTGGCGCGACAGCGTGTCGAGCTGGCGCGCGCACTCCTCGATCACGTCGAGCAGGGCGCCGACGCCACCATCTTTGACCTCGGGCGGCAGCAGCTCGCGCAGCGGCCCGATCGCGTTGACCACACCGTTGGCCGGGTTGCGCAGCTCGTGCGCGAGGCCGGACGTCAGGATGCCCAGCGTCGAGAGCTGCTCGGCGCGGTGCAGGCGGACGGCGAGGTCGCGCATGCGGAACTGCGCGTGCACGCGCGCCTTGAGCTCGACGGGATCGAACGGCTTGGTGACGTAGTCGACGGCGCCCGCGTCGAGGCCGGTGACGCGCGTCGCGGCCGACTGCAGCGCGGACAGGATCAGGATCGGCGCGAGCTTGTCCTTCGAGGTCTCGCGGAACCGCTTGGCCAGCTCGAGGCCATTCATCTTCGGCATGTCGACGTCGGTGATCAGCATCTGCGGTGGATGCTTGCGCGCGAGCTCGAGCGCGGCCTCGCCGTCGTACGCCACGCGCACCGTGTACTCGTCCGACAGCACGCCGGCGATCATCTCGGCGAGCAGGACGTCGTCCTCGGCGATCAGGATCGTGCCCTGCGAGATGCCCTCGGGCAGCGCGATCGGCGGCAGCGGCTTGGCGGCGAACGTGCGCGCCACGTGATCGCCGAGCTGGAGCACCGGCGCGTCGGCGACGGCGCTGTCGACCCGCCGCTCGGCCGGCAGCAGTACGCGCATCTCGGTGCCGCCGCCGTCGCGCCCGACCGCCTTCACCATGCCGCCGTGCGCCTCGACGAGCTGCTTGACCAGCGAGAGCCCGATGCCGGTACCGGCCGTCGTGCGTTGCACGTCCGCCCCGCGCTCGAAGCGGCCGAACAGCCGCCCCGCGAGCTCCTTGCTGATGCCGATGCCGGTGTCGAGCACCGACAGCCGGATCGCGTCCGTCTCGTCGACGAGCTCGACGCACACGCGTCCGCCGCGTGGCGTGTACTTGATCGCGTTCGATACCAGGTTCGTCGTGATGCGCTCGAGCGCGACCGGGTCCACCGACGCTCCCACGGCGCGGGCCACCTCACTCGAGAGCTCGAGCCCCGCGGCCTCGGCCGCCGGCCGCCACGCGGACACCACGCCGTCGACCAGCGCGCTCAGGTTCGTGGCCTCCGAGCGCATGGCCAGCTTGTGTTCCTCGCCCGCCGCGAGCAGCAGCAGCTCGTCGACCAGACGCAACAGCTTGCGCGCGGAGCCGTTCACCGACTCGAGGCTCTCCTTCGCGCGTGGATTGATCGCCTCGCCCGCGCGCCGCAAGGCGTCGCCGACCGCGAGCAAGATGATCGTGAGCGGCGTGCGGAACTCGTGCGAGACGTTGGCGAAGAACTTCTCGCGTGCCCCGCGCGCCTCTTCGAGCTTCTTCACCGTGCCGGCCAGCTCGTCGCGCGCCGTCGTCAACTCGGTCGTCCGCCGGTCCACCAACCGCTCGAGGCCGGACCGGAACATCGCGTTCTCGAGCGCGATGCCGAGCGTCGGCGTGAGGAAGTCGAGCAGCGCCTCGCGCTCGACCCGATCCGCGTCCGCCCTGGGCGCCGTCGCCAGCTCGCCGACGCGCTCACCTCCGCGCGCCTCCAGCGTGCGCAGCAGCGGCGCCTCGTGCGTGGCCGCGCCGTGGCTCGCGGTCTGCGCCGGCTCGTTCTCGTCGCCGACCAAGCGGATCTCCGCCCACTCGAACCCCGCCTGTTCGACGAGCGCGGTCGCGATCGTCTGCAGCATCTTGTCGATATCGAGGTCGCGCTGCACCAGCTCGTTCACGGCGTGCGCGGTGCGCAGCTGCGTCGCCTGGCGATCGAGCTTCATCTGCGCGCTCTCGAGCTCGGCGTAGCGATCGACGAGCGTCTCGTGCGCCTCCTGCAGCTCCTTGGCCGCCGCTCGCCCGACGAAAGGCCGCGCGAGGAAGCGCCATGCGCGTGCAAAGAACGGCGGCTTCCCGCTCGGAATCGTGATCTCCATCCGCGCGCCGCGGCTGAGCCGCGTGAGCTCGAGTCGCGCACGTGGCAGCCCGAAGAGTCGAGGAAGCTCTTCCATGTTGCCGCTCGATATGAGGAAGAAGTCCCAGCACACCTCGTAGGTGTCAGGCAGCGTAAGATCGAGCTGGATCTCGTAAGGTGAGAGCTCGCGGTGCTCGGGAACGATGCACGTGAACATCTGGTTCCCCACGCCTTTACGGGGCTTGCTGAACCATCGATAGATGTCCAACGGCGTAAACAAGAGCCGAGCGATCACGAACGCGAACTTCACGCCCGGCGAGCGCATGTACGATCGGCCGATCTCGATGTACTCCTCATCCGTGAAGTGCGGCCGGACGTTGCGCATGATCGCGACGTAGTCGCTCCAGTCGATGCGCGCCTTCCGATCCTCAATGAGCTCGGGAGGGACCTGCGTGCCCACGACGACATCGACGGTAGTGATCCCCTTGCGCTTCAACGGCGCCAACAGGACCTCGAAGGCCTTGCACGAGACCTCGTTCACGCTGAGCCCCAACGCAGCAGCGTTGCACCGTAGGTCATGCCGGTACCGCCGCCCGCCATCGCTACGAGGTCTCCATCGCGCAGCACGCAGCGCTGGCGTGCGAGGTACAGGTTTGCGGGAAGCATCGCGGCAGATAGATAGCCGAGCTCGGGGAACGTCTCGTGGCTACGGGCGTGCGTGAGGCCGGCGTAGTTCTGAACGACGCGGCTTAGCCATGGCGTGCCCTGATAGATGCACAAGAAGTCCACGTCCCGCGTCGTGCGGCCAGCACTTGCAAGGACTGCGTCGATGCTGTCCTTGCAAACGTCGGCCGTCGATAGGAACACCTGGTTCATCTGGTCCCAATCCGCGACATGCATCCGAGGTCGACCGCCGTCGTACCAGGTCGAGCCCGGAACGCTGGCGATCACCGATCTCGGGAATCGTCCGTCCGTGAACGTGACGCTCGCTTCGATTCCACGGCTGGGAGCAACGGGACCAACGACCACGGCCGTGGCTCCATCACCGAGTAGAACCGACTGAGGGTCCTCGAGGTCGATGAGCCTCGTACCGACGGACGACTGGACGAGCAAAGCGTGATGCGCGGAACCTGCGCGGATCATCGACTCGGCGAGTGCAAGTTGCGCGAGGAACGAGAACGCCGCTGCATCCGCCTGGATCGTGAAACATGCGCGTGGGAGCCCCAGGCGTTGGTGGAGCACGCAACCCGGGTTGCTCAGGAGGTATGGGGGCGAGATGCTGAAGGTG
>DATLHR010000489.1:0-30117 GCA_035539815.1 Kofleriaceae bacterium | reverse complement strand
CCATCGTCGGACTGTCGCTCGCGATCACGCTCGCGTGCGCGGGCCGCCGCCGGCGCGCGGAGGTCCGCACGCGCGCGGCCTCGACCGCGCTGCTCGCCGCGATCGGCGTCGCCGCCTGTGTGCTCGCGGTGCGCCACCCGCATCGCTGGGACGTCAGCTCCGCGCGCCGCAACTCGCTCGATCCGGCCACCCTCGGCGTGCTGCGCGACCTGCCGGGCCGCGCGTCGATCACGATCGTCGAGCCCACGCTCGGCGAGCTCGGTCCGCTCTACGACGAGGTCGCGCGCGTCGTCGATCGAATGGCCGAGGCCGCGCCGATCCGCGTGGTGCGCGTCGATCCAGCGCACGCACCGGGTGGGCTCGCCGAGGTCGCGCGCGCCGCGGGACTCGCGCCCGGAGACCTCGCCTCGGGCGGCGGGGTCGTCGTCGAGCTCGGCGACCGTCGCCGCGTCGTCGACCTCCTCTCGCTCGCGACCATCGGCCCGGGGGCCGGCGGCGCGGCCACGATCGAACGCCTCGCGATCGAGCAGGCGATCGGCGGCGCGCTCGCGGCGCTCGCGGGCGGCGCACCGATCACCACGTGCGCGACCACCGGTCACGGCGAGGCCGCGATGACCGCGCCCACGGCGCTCGCCGGCGCGACCGACGACGGCACCGACTGGAGCATCGTCGCCAATCGGCTGCGTGGCGAAGGGATGACCGTCGAGGACGTCACGCTCGACGCGGGCGTGCCCGCGCAGTGCACGGTGCTCCTCGTCGCCGGTCCCACGACACCGCTCTCCGGCGCCGAGGCGCTCGCGGTTCAGCGCTATGTCGCCGCGGGTGGCGCGCTCGTCGTCGCGGCGCCGAGCCGCACGCTCGGTGGTGGCCTCGGCACCACCGGGCTCGAGGGCGTGCTCGCCGCCGACGGCCTCGAGCTCCCCGCGGCGATCGCCGTCGATCCAACCCTCGCCGTCCGCGAGCTGCCCGGCGCGCTCCTCGTCGTCACCGGCTACACCGATCATCCGATCAACACCGGCTTCCGCGGCGTGCGGCCCACGGTGTGGTTCCAGCCACGCGCCGTGGTCGCGACGCGCGGCGCGACGGCGCTCGTCACCGCCACCGCGAGCAGCTGGGGCGAGCGCGACCTCGTGCGCGCACCGCCGCAGCGCGACCCCGACGACCTTCCCGGGCCCGTCGCGCTCGCGGCCGTCGGCAAGAGCGGGCGCACCCTCGCGCTCGGCTCCGCCGAGGCCCTCTCGAAGGCGGTGCTCGGCGGCGGCGCCAGCGCCGCGGACCTCTGGCTCGCGCGCGCGATCCGCTCGCTCACCGGCCGGCCCGAGCCCACCATCGACGCACCGGCGCGCGCCCCCGAGCAGATCCGCCTCGTGATGACCGGCGCGCAGCGCAAGGCCGTCATCGCGCTCTCCGTCGGCGGCATCCCGCTCGCGTGGGTGCTGATCGGCGGCGCGCTCGTGTGGTGGCGCCGACGGAGGCGCGCGGCATGATCGCCACTCGTCGCGGTCTCGCCGCGCTGTGCGTGCTCGCGCTGCTCGCGCTCGTCGCCGTGGTCCTCGACCGCCCACGTGGGCGCGAGGTCGTCGATCGGGCGCTCGTCCCCGGTCTCGACGTCGACCGCATCACGGCGATCCGCTGGGAGGCCGCGGGCAAGCCCGTGCTGTCGATCGCACCGGCCGGCGGCGGGTGGAGGTTCGTCGAACCGGCCTACGGGACGCTCGATCGTGCGGCGATCGCCGAGCTGACGGCGACGCTGCGCGGCGCGCGCTGGCATCGCCGCGAGCCAGCCCGCTCCGCGGGTGAGGTCACGCGCACCCTCGTCGTGCGCGCCGGCGATCGCGACTACACGATCGGCTTCGGCCGCGCGCTCGAGGGCGGCGACCAGGCGTGGCTGGTCGCGGGCGACCACGCGGTGCTCGTCGATGCGTGGGTCGCCCGCGCCCTCGATCCCGGCGCGCTGGCGCTCGCGGTGCGCCGGCCGTTCGAACGAGCCGCGCAGGCGCAGCGCCTCGTGCTCGGCGACGTCACGCTCGAAGGGAGGCCGCGCGCTGGAGGCTGGACGCACAGCCTGGTCGCACCGGCCGCCGTCGACGAGGTCGAGCAAGCACTCGCGGGTCTCGAGCTGCAGCGGCTGGTCACGGAGGCCGACTTCGACGTGGCGCCGTTCCGCCTGGCCGCCGATGACGTCACGGGCGAGCTCGCCGGTCCATGCCCGGGCGCGCCCGACCTCGTGCTCCTGCTTGCCTCCACCAGCGGCGGCTGTGTCACGACCGATACTGCCGATCGCGTGCGCCGCGCCGCCGCCGTGTTCGCCGACACGAAGGGGCCCTGGATCGAGCGCCGGCTCGCGCCCGTCACACCGACGACGATCAGGCTCGCCGACGGCGGTGTCCTCGACCTGCGCAAGCTCCCACTGATCACCGAGCCCTCGACCAGCTCGGCGGTTACGGCGGACGCGGCCCGCGTCGCCGAGCTGCTCGCGGTCTTCGCGACGCCGGCGGAATTCGGGGCCGTCGCGCCGGACGACCGACCGACCGCCACGCTCACCATCGACCACGCGGGCGGCACGCTCGAGCTCTCCCTCTATGCGAAGCGCGTCGTGAAGCGCACCGGCGTCTGGTTCCAGCTCACGCCCGAGGCGTGGGCGATCCTCACCCGGCCGTCACGCGAGCTGCGCGACCTCACGCTGTGGACCGAGGACCCGACGACCCTCACGCGCCTCGACATCGACGGCATCGTCTACCAGCGCGGCGCCGTCGTCGGCGAGTGGACGCGCACGCCCGTCAAGCCCATCATCGATGCCGCCAGGGTCGAGGCGCTCGCAGACGAGCTCGCATCGCTGCGCGCGATCGCCGCCGACGCGCCCGCATTCACCGCGCGTCACCGCCTGACGCTCACCATCGCGCCGCCCGCCGGTGCGGACGTTACGCATGCGCTCGAGCTCGGCGCACCGACGGCGAAGGGCTGCCCCGCGCGTGTGGACGGCGCGGCGGTCATGCTCGCGCGCGCGACCTGCGACGCCGTCGCCGCGCTCGTACGATAGGTCGCTGGCGCGCGCGGGTCGTGGAGCTCGTCGTGTCACAGCGACGGTCCTCATCGCGATCTGGTTCGAGTCGTTAGAACGATGTTCGAACCGGATCCAGGAGGGAGGGGGCCCGCGCCCAACGAGCCCCGCACTGGCGGCCATGCGTTGGCGTACGTACGAGATCGCTCGATACCCCGTCGCTACCACGCAATAGCTCGATGCCCACGATGACAAGCGGCGATCCGGATTTGTACGGTGCGTGAAGGATGTCTGGTGTTCGCGGTGGAGGGGCGTGGCTCCTGATCCTCGTCCTCGGCGCTGCACGCGCGCGTGCACAGCCACGCGCGGCGGAGATCACGCTTTCGTGCAACGACCAGAGCTGCGGCGGCTGGGTCATCGGTAACCCGGAGCGGGTCAAGCTCTGCATCGACAAGGCGCAGATCGATCGGCCGGCCAAGGGACGTGCCGTCGCACCGACGCTCATCGACAAGAACAAGAAGAAGCGGACCCTCGTTAGCGACGGCGCGCGCTGGTGTACGACCGAGGATGTCGACGTGGCGGGCACGCTGACGGCTGGAGCCTGGACGCGGTCGCTCGAGCTCGCGAAGGCGGTGCTGCCAGAGAAGCCGATCGCACCGGCGAGCACGTGGCAGCTCCTCGACACTTCGTTCGACGACTCCTCGCTCGAGATTGAATACTTCTCGAGCAAGGAGCCCGTCGAGCCAGCACAGCCCGGGACGCTCCCTCGCATCGGGCTCCAACTTCCACGCAGTGACAAGCTCATGTGGAAGCAGCCCATCGACGTGAAGGTGCCCCGACCTGACACCACGCCGGTGACCAAGCCGACGGCGGTGGGCGAGCCGGTGGCGAGCACGCCGGGCGCGGGCAGACCGGTCGCGGGCGGGCAGGTGCCGTCGGACGCCCCTGCTTCCTCGCCGGTCGTCCGCCGCCCGCCCGACGATCGCAGCTTCGCCGATGTCGTCGGTGTCGGTGACGCGACGGGCTACCACTGCACGGGCATCCTCATCGGCCAGCGTGCCGTGCTCACCGCCGCGCATTGTGTTCCCGCGACGCGGATCGGCCTTGGCAATGACGTCCACGCATTCGTCGCGACGTACGACGTCACCGCGGCGAGCGTGCATCCCGAGCTCGATGTCGCGGTGCTGCGGCTCGGCGTGTCGGTGCCGCTCGTCATCCGCAAGCGTGCCGCCTTCAGCGAACGCGATGCACCGCTGGGGGTGCTGCGCATGATCGGGTTCGGCGTCGATGATCCACGGACCGGTGGCGGGTTCGGGATCAAGCGTCGCATCGACGTTCCCGTCGATGGCTGGGGCTGTGATCGCGGCCGCGCGCGGACGTCCGGTTGCATCGTGGGCGCAGAGCTGGTGGCGGCTGCCGTCGGTGGACGCGATACCTGCTGGGGCGATAGCGGCGGCCCCGTCCTCATGCCCGCCGACGAGACCTTCGAGCTCGTCGCGATCACATCGAGACCGGTCTCGCGGGGCGGTGCCTCGTGCGGCCGTGGCGGCATCTACGTGCGCGTGGACGCCGTCCGCGCGTGGCTCGACCAACAGATCAAGGAGTCGGTGGAATGAGTGTTCGTAGCTTCACGTATCTGGCGTTGACCATCGCGGCGGTGCATGCACACGATGCGCGCGCGGCCCCGACGTCGACCTGCGTCTTCACGTCAACCCCAGCCTCGTCGCCGTTCGCTGCGGGGTCCCTCGAGGAGAAGGTGCTCACCGGCAAGATCGCCGCGGCCGCCGCAGGCAAAGCGCGGGATGCGGCCGTCAACGACCTCTACTCGTACTGGAGCGGCAGCCCGCCGGTTCATGCGGTCTCCGTGTCGAAGCGCGAGCGGGTCGCCATCTCGCTGGCCAATCCGCCGACCACGCGCATGCGCGTGAGCTTCGATTCCCCTGGTGGCGGCCACCACGAGATCGAGTGGGACCCGGCGGTCGCCTCGGAGCTGTCTCGCGTCATCTCGCTCGAAGGTCCGGCGACCTCGGCGACGCGCGAGTGGCAGGTGTCGGTCAGCGTCGATCCGCTGCCGTACTCGCAGTCCGCGGGGACCGTCGTCGTGCACACGCGGTTCACGAGGTTCTCCGCGAACGGCGCCAGCGACACGGCCTCACTCGCCGGCACGTACTCCGCGCTGGTGGCCGCCATCGGCCCCGGAAGCCAGGCCAACCTGCCGACGAACAGCACGGATCTGACGCAATGGCCTGCGCCCGTCCTCTCGTTCCACTGCGACCCGCCGCCGATGACCATCGACGACGAGCAGTTCGTCGCGGCGACGGCCTCGGCCCAGGCGGGCGGCATGCGCGGTTTCGGCGTCGCGCCGACGTTCGTCACCGATACGCTGTCCCTGCTCACGGAGATCGCGATCGATCGGGCGAAGGCCGGCGCCGTCCAGCTGCTCAAGAAGCGCCTGGTGGCACCGTTCTGCGGCGACGACGACAACAAGGCGAAGCTCTCGCTCGAGACGCTCGGCCTCGACAGCGACGAACCGGCGCTGCCGCGCACGTGCGGCGTGCTCGAGTCGATCCGGCTGGAAGACCTGCTCTCGACCGGACGTCCCCTGCTGACCGCGCTTCGCGACGACGTTCGCTTCACGATCGCACCGGCCGCGATCAAGAAGCTCACCACCAACGAGACGAAGCGCGCGGCGCTGGGGCTGGCGTTGAACGTGCTCAACACCGCGATCGATCACGGCGGCTTCGATGGTCTGCAAGGACAGCTCGTCCTCGGCATGCTCGGCAGCCTCGAGAAGGTCGGGCCTCAGCTCTCGGGCCCGATCGTCGCCTCGATCAATGGTGCGATCTCCTCGGCGTTCGCGAACCTCCAGGCGCTCGGCGCCGCCGAGGCGGCGAAGGTCGGTGCGAAGTGCGCGACCGATCTCGCTTGCGTCCAGCTCGCTGCGACGAAGCTCGGCGTCGGCTGCTCGTCGATCGCCGACTGCCAGGGGAAGCTCGTCGCAGCGGTCAAGGCAAAGCTCGCCACCTCCGTCGGCAGCTTGAGCTGGCTCCAGGACAACGTGCTCGACCAGGTCACGCCAGCGCTCGTGACGGCGGTGCACGGTAACACCACGGCGAAGCAGCTCCTCGGATATGGCTGCCAGGCGAGGCTCGTCGTCGCGGTCGTGAAGCGTTGCTCGCGCCAGAGCTGTGCCGTGTCGGAGATCACCGAGATGCTCGCGAAGCCCGCCGAGCACTTCGCGCCGGACACGCGCATGCCCGGCGCACTGTGCTGGAGCGGAAGCGCGTATCTCACGCCATCGGGCGAGGTCGAGAAGGTGACGGAGCTCGTGCTGGAGGGCATGCGCCTGGCGGCGCCCGTCGTCGATGGGCGTGGCCGCGAGCGCGCGAAGGCAGCGATCCAGCTGTTCGTCATGCTCGTGCAGCGCTGGGAAGAGAGCGCCGGGGCCAGCGGCTCCGCCTACCTCACGACATTCGCGGAGCTCGCGACCGCGCTGATCGACGAGGACTACGGCACGGCGCTCGGACGTTCGGTTCGGCTCGCCGAGCAGTTCAGCACGGACGCGAAGGTGAAAGGTCCCGTGGCGAAGCTGGCGACGTTGATCGGGTCCGTCGCGACCTACGCGACGGTGTACCGCGCGACCAAGGACGACGACACGAACGCCGCGCGCGCCGCGCGCAAGGAGGCGCTGTCGTCGATCATCGACAGCGCCACGGATCGCACGGGGCGAGAGGGGGAGTGGATCACGTCGCTCGGCAGCAACGTCGGGCTATCGGCGACCTTCGTGAGTCGCGATGCACCGCTCGACGATGGGAAGTTCGATCCCGCGCTGCGCGTGCCGTTCGGCGTCTCGGTGGAGTGGTTGCCGACGCAGACGAACCCGGAGATCGGGTTCCGGTTTGGTCTCCAGATCGCCGATCTCGGGCAGTTCGTGCGCGAGGGCAGCGACGACAAGCTCGATGACGACATCGCCTGGTCCGACTTCATCTCGCCGGGCGTCGAGGTCGGCGCGCTCCTGGGCTTCCTGCACCCGGCGCTCAACGTCAGCGTTCACGCCGCGTACGCACCGTCGATCAAGTTCGCCGATGGCGACGCAAAGGACGGAGCCTGGCGCTATGGCATCAGCGTCGGCTACTACGTCCCGTTCTTCGATCTGAACTGAACCGCTACTTCTTGTTCTGCTTCACCAGGTCTTCGGGCGACAGGCGGCCGCCCGCGGGCGCGCCACCACCGGCGGCCGCACCGTCCGGTGCCGGCTCGACCATGGGCGACTCCCAGCTCTGGGTGATGTTCTTCATCTTCTTGTAGACGAGGAGGCCGTCCGAGTTGCGCTCGCTGTGCGGCGAGGCGACCGCGAACTTGCCGGTGATCTCGACCTGGTCGCCGACCTTGTACGGCGGGCACACGTTCTTCGCCGGATCCTTCTCGCCGGGCTCGCAGCGGTCCGGGTACATCTGGAGGTTCCGGTCCGGCTTCTTGATGCGCTCGATCTCGAGCTTGTTGTAGGGGCGCGGGACGTCCACGATCCAAAGGCTCTTCTCGGGCGGCGTGTCCGCCGAATCACCGATGTAGAACTTCGCGCGCTGGCAGCGCGTGGGGTCCTCGTCGATCAGCTTCTGGACGGCCTTGTCGTCCATGCCGGGCTGGCGCACCGCGGTCGGGCAGTCGTAGGCCCAGGTGACCACGCCCTTGACCGTGACGTCGGTTTCGAGGAGCTTCTTGCCCTTGACGCGCAGCTCCTTCACCGAGTGTCCACCTTCGGTGGTGGGCAGCGCGAAGTCCGGGACCGCGGGCAGGTTGAGCTTGACGTCCGCCTGGCGGACCTCCGCTTTGGGACCCGACAGCTTGTCCTTCTCGCAACCCGTGGTGAGCACGAGGGCCCCTGGGAGAAGGCAAACGGCGAGCATGGTGCGCATCCCGGACGTGTGCGGCATGCTGCGGTCATAACATGGTGCCGAGGACCGCTCAAGTCGCTGTCCTTGCGGGGGTCTTGGCCACTGCATGCGATTCACCCGCACGCGTGAAGCCGTGGCGTCATGCCCCAGATCCGACCGCGGAGGCCGCCAACGCACCCAGCTCGGCCGCGCTGCGCGACGTGGGGGTCGACGCCGAGGTGCGCGCGGCCCGCGGCCACACCCTCCGCATCCACATGGACGCCGACCCCGGACGCTTGAACCCGCTCGTCGCGCCGACCGTGTGGGGGCGCCGGATCACCAGCGGCGCCGTGTTCGAGACGCTGATCCAGTACGTGCCGCCCGAGGGCAACGAGCCCGCGCACTACGCCCCACGCCTCGCGAAGGCGTGGAAGGTGATGCCGACGCAGACCGAGATCCGCATCTACCTCGAGCAGGACGTCACGTTCCACGACGGCCGGCAGCTCACGAGCTCCGACGTGCAGTTCACGCTCGACGCGATCCGCGATCCGCGGCGACGCGTCGATCACCTGCGGGCCATGCTCGACGACGTGTTCGCGGTCGAGCTGATCACGACGTGGGAGGTGCGCCTCGTGCTCAAGCGTCCGAGCGCGTACGTGCTGCGCGCGCTCGCCGAGATCCCGATCATGCCGATGCACGTCTACGACGGCAGCCTGCTCGCCGGCGGTGCGCTCGTCGGGTCGGGGCCGTGGAAGCTCGTCTCGCACAAGAACGGCGTCGTCCACCTCACGCGGTATCCCAAGTACTGGGGCGCGAAGCCCGCGATCGCGGACGTCGAGTACGTCTATCAGCCCGATGCGGCGATCGCGCTCAAGGACGCCAAGCGCGGTGACTTCGACATCATCCCGGCGCTCATCCCGGCGCACTGGCCCGAGCAAGCGAACGCACCCGGCATCGCCGCGTCGTTCCGCGCGCTCGAGCTCGCGCCACCGAAATGGCGGTACCTCGCCTTCAACGCGACGCACGCACCACTCGACGATGCGCGCGTGCGACACGCGCTCGCGCTGCTCGTCGATCGCCGCAGCATCTCGAAGCGGGTGTTCGACGGCCTCGCGCGCCCGGTGCTGTGGCCGATCTGGCCGGGCGGGTTCGTCAGCGGGCCCGAGGCCGCGGTGCCTGACTTCGATCCCGGTGCGGCGGCCAAGCTGCTCGACGCCGCGGGCTGGGCCGACACCGACAAGGACGGCATCCGCGATCAAGCGGGCAAGCAGCTGCGGTTGACGATGCTCGGCACGGAGAAGCCCGAGTCGCGCGATGCCTCCGCGCCCCCGCCGAAGATCGTGCGCGACTACTTCATCGAGGCCGCGCGCCGCATCGGCGTCGTGATCGAGCTCAAGACCGGCGGCGAGTCGTGGCTCGAGAAGAAGGTGGGCGAGGGCGCGTATGGCCTCGTGGAGCTCGGCGGCTCGGGCATGGTCGACATGGACATCACCGCGCTGGTCGGCGGCAAGGATCCGCGGCGCGCGCCGTCGCCGCGCGTCGATCGCGCGCTCGACGCCCTCGCCGCGGCCTGGGATCCGGCCGAGCGCTCGAAGGCGTCGAGCGAGCTGGCCGCAGCGCTCGCCGAGAGCTGGCCGCTCGCCGGCATCGTCGCCGATGCGCCGAAGGGCCTGATCCACAAGCGCGTGCAGGGCGTGAAGGTGTGGGACGGCTGGATCGACCTGCGCGGCCTCACTCTGCAGTAGCCTCACCGAGCCCTCGCGGTGCGGCGCTCCGAGCGATCCCGATGCAGCCGTCTCCCACTCCGCCTTCGCCGGTCCCGCCTGCGCCGCCCGCGCGGTAACGTACCGGGGTGGCGACCCCGGCGACGATCGAGACGGCGAGCGTGCGCGGCGCGCTGGAGCCGGTGCTGCGCGCGCTGCCCGAGCGACTGCGCGTGGCGGGGCAGGGCGGTGCGGCGTGCCGCGCGATCGCGGAGGTCTACGATCGGGCGATCGCCGAGCGCTTCCTCGCGGCGGCCGAGGGGGCGCCGCTCGCGCTGGTCGCCACCGGCGGCTGGGCGCGTCGCGAGCTCGCACCGCTCTCCGATATCGACTTCATCATCCTGCACGATCATGACGAGGCGACCGCGAAGCGCGTGTCGGATCGGCTGCTGTACCCGCTGTGGGACGAGAAGCTCGCCATCGGTCACTCGGTGCGCGAGCCGCGCGCGGCCGCCCGCCTCGCCAAGGATGACCTCGCGACCGCCACCGCGCTGCTCGATGCGCGGCACATCGCCGGTGACGCGACCCTGACGACGGAGCTCGTGCGCGCGACGCTCGGCGCGCTCGCGCCCGGCGGCAACCCGAACGACTTGATCGCCGCGCTCGCCGCCGAGAAGAGGGCGCGCCACGATCGGTTCGGCGCCTCGCTGTACCTGCTCGAGCCCAACCTCAAGCAGGGCATCGGCGCGCTGCGCGACCTCGCGACCGCGCTGTGGTGCGCCGTGATCCGGTGGCATCCACCGCGTCCCGGCGAGGAGCCCGAGGACGCGGAGCGGCGGATCGCCGCGCTGGTCACGATGGGGCACCTGAACCGCCGCCAGGCGCAGGTGCTCTCCGGTGCGCGCGACTTCCTGCTGCGGCTGCGCGCGCTCGTGCAGCTCACGGCGAAACGCCGCAACGATCAGCTGACGTTCGAGATCCAGGAGGCGATCGCGCCGTCGCTGTACCCGGGCGCGCGCGCGCACGAGGGGGACGTGCGCTCGGCGGTCGCGCCTGCCGTCGAGGCGCTGATGCGGGACTACTACCTGCACGCACGCGGCGTGGTGCAAGTCGCGGATCGCCTGCTCGAGTCGGCGCGCGTGCCGGCGCGGCGGCGCCCGCGCATCGCGCAGGTCGATGCCGCGTTCATCACGTTCAACGGCGAGCTCGCGATCAAGGACCCGCGGCTGTTCGTCGACCGTCCGAGCGAGATGGTGCGCATGTTCCGCGTCGCGGTCGCCGAGAAGCTGCCCGTCTACGGCCACACACGCGAGCTCGCGGCCGAGACCGTCGCGCGCGATCCGGCGCCGCTCGCGCACGATCCGGCGGCAGCGCGCCTGTTGCTCGAGGCGCTCGTCGACCTCCGCGATGCGGCGCTGCCGTCGGCGCTCGAGGTGATGAATCAGCTCGGCATCCTCTCGGCGATGATGCCGGCGTGGGCGCCGTGCACCGCGCGCGTGCAGCACGACCTGTACCACGTGTACACCGTCGACCAGCACCAGCTGTACGCGCTCGCGATGCAGAAGCGCCTCGCCCGCGGCGAGCTCGCGGCCGAGCATCCGACGGCGACCGAGCTGTGGCGTGAGGTCACGCGGCCTGCGCCGCTGCTGCTCGGCACGTTGCTGCACGACGTCGGCAAGCCGCTCGGCAAGGGGCACGCGGAGAAAGGCGCCGTGGTCGCCGGTGTGATCGCGCGCAACCTCGGCATGTCCGAGGACGACGCGGAGCTCGCCGAGTTCCTCGTGCGCCAGCACCTGACGATGTCGCACCTCTCGCAGCGTCGCGACCTCTCCGACCCCGAGGTCATCGCGCGGTTCGCCGAGCGCGTCGGCAGCGAGGAGCGGCTCGTGCAGCTGTATCTGCTCACGCTGTGCGACACGGCGATGACCGCGCCCGACAACCTCACGGCGTGGAAGGACGGCCTGCTGCGCGATCTGATGCTGCGTACGCGGGACCACTTCCGCGGCGGCGCGGGACCGAGCGCGGGTGATCCGCGCGCGCAACGCGAGAAGGTCATCCAGCTCGCCTCCGACGACGAACGCTCGCGCGCCGAGGTGCAGCCGATCGTCGACGGCTTCGATCCGCGGCTGTTCACGCAGCTGACGCCGCGCCAGGCCGCGCGCCACGTGCGCCTGGTGATGGCCGCGCGCGAGGCCCGGCCGCACGTCGCGCTCGAGGTCCACAGCTTCCCGCTCAAGGGGCACTCCGAGCTCGCGATCGTCGCCGCCGATGCCCCGGGCGTGCTCGCCGCGATCGCGGGCGTGATGGCCGCCGCGCGCCTCGACGTGCTCGGCGCCGTGCTCGGCCATGTCGACGTGGAGGACCGGCGCCTCGTCACCGACGTGTTCTACGTGCGCGACCTCAAGGGCGAGGCGATCGCCGAGGAGGATCCGCGGTGGGCCAGGCTGCGCGACGATCTGCGCGAGCTGCTCGACGGCGCACCGGATCCGGATGCGGTCGCGCAGCTGATCGCGCGGCGGCGGCCGAAATCGACGATGCCCAGGCGCGTCACGCCGGGCGTGGTCACCGAGATTCGCATCCACGACGACTCGACGCAGGCGACGATCGTCGAGGTGTTCACGCGCGACCGCATGGGCGTCCTCTACGCGATCACGCAGACGCTCGCCGACCTCGGGCTCGACATCTCGCTCGCGAAGATCTCGACCGAAGGCGAGAAGGTCGCCGACGTGTTCTACGTGACGCGCGGCGGCCACCGGATCACCGACGACACCGAGCGCGCGGTGATCCTCCAGCGCCTGCGCATCGCGGTCGACGCCCCAAACCTGAGCGGCTCGTGAGCGCGCTCGACCTGCCGCCCGGCCTCGGGCTCGCGGGCACGCCGCTCGCGACGTTCGCCGCGCCCGCACGCGCGCGCCGGCTCGCGCTCGGCGGCGTGGTCGCGGTCGCCGGCCTGCTCGCGGTGACGTGGTATCTCGTGTCGCGGCATCCGTATCGCTGGCATGCGAGCACGCAGGTCGTGCTGCCGTTCGCGTTCCTCTTGATCGCGCTGCTCGCGTACGCGGTGCGTCGCGCGAAGCTCGCGATCACGCGGGACGGGGTGCGCTGGGGCTGGCCGGCGCTCGCGTTCACGCAGCCGCGCGCACGCATCGTGACGGCGCACGTGTACGTCGATGGCATCGCGCTCGAGGCGCGGCGCGGTGCGCGCTGGTTCCTGGCCGCGCGCGACTGGGACCGGTTCGACGTGCTCGTGCGCCAGCTCCGCCGCGTCGAGCTCCCGACCGAGGAGCACGCGACCACGGCGCCGCTGCGCCAGCGCTTGCAGAGCTACGGCCGGTTCCTCGACGGGCTGGTCGTCGCCAGCGTCGTCGGCACGCTCGCCGTCGCCCTGTGGGCGGCCTGATGGTGGACAGATATATCGTGACACGATATATAGCGCAGCATCGTGCCTACGCGAGACCTGCGTGACGACGAATATCGAGCGCTCGCGGAGCTCCGCTTTCGCCTGCGCGAGTTCCTCGCGTTCTCCGAGGTGGCGGCGCGCACCGCCGCCCTCGAGCCACGTCAGCATCAGACGCTGCTCGCCCTGCGCGGTCTGCCGGTCGGGACGCGGCCGACGATCGGTGCGCTCGCGGAGCGCCTCGTGCTGCGGCACCACACGGTGGTCGAGCTCGTCGATCGCCTCGAGCGCGCGAAGCTCGTCCGGCGCGAGCGGTCGCGCGAGAACCAGCGCGAGGTGCTGGTCTCGATCACGCCCCGCGGGCGGGCGACCCTCGCGGCCCTCTCCCTCGCGCACCGCGAGGAGCTGCAGCGCACCGGCCCCGCGCTGGTGAAGGCGCTGCACGGCGTGCTCACCGGGGAGGCCGTATGAGCGGCGGGCACGCAGGGCGCAGTCCAGGCGGGCCATGGGACCAGCTCGGCGACTTCACCGCGACCAGGCGGCTGATCCCGATCGCGGCCATCGCCATCGTGATCGGCGTCCTCGCGGCGTTCGTCGCGCTCGCGCTGCTGCGCCTGATCGCGCTGTTCACCAACGTCTTCTTCTTCCAGACCTGGAGCTTCGACGAGGCGGCGCCCGCACATCATCACCTCGGGCCGCTCGTCATCGTGCTGCCGATCATCGGCGGGTTGTTGATCGGCCTCATGGCGCGGTTCGGGTCCTCCAAGATCCGCGGGCACGGCATCCCCGAGGCGCTCGAGTCGATCATGCTGCGCGGCAGCCGCGTCGAGCCGAAGGTCGCGGTGCTCAAGCCGGTGTCGGCGGCGATCTCGATCGGGTCGGGCGGGCCGTTCGGCGCCGAGGGGCCGATCATCATGACCGGCGGTGCGTTCGGCTCGCTGATCGCGCAGGCGTTCCGGATGACCGCGGCCGAGCGCAAGACGCTGCTCGTCGCCGGCGCGGCCGGCGGCATGGCGGCCACGTTCGGCACGCCGATCGCCGCGACGCTGCTCGCCGTCGAGCTGTTGTTGTTCGAGCTGAAGCCGCGCAGCGTCATCCCGGTCGCCCTCGCGGCCGCGTCGGCCATGGCCGCGCGCTACTACCTGTTCCCGACGGAGGCGCTGTTCCCGGTACCGGCGCATGCGTCGGCGTTCGCCGTCGAGGCGTTGTTCGCGGCCGTCGCGTGCGGGCTCGGCGCCGGCGTGCTCTCGCTGCTGATGACGCGCAGCGTGTACCTGTTCGAGGATCTGTTCGAGCGGCTACCGATCCACTGGATGTGGTGGCCCGCGGTCGGCGGGCTGGTCATCGGCATCGGCGGCTTCATCGAGCCGCGCGCGCTCGGCGTCGGCTACGACTCGATCGGCGGGCTCCTCGCCGGGCACATGACCCTCCGCGCGATCGCGATGCTCGTCGTGGTGAAGTGGACGATCTGGTCGTTCTCGCTGGGCTCCGGCACCTCGGGCGGCGTGCTCGCGCCGCTGCTCATGATCGGTGCCGCGCTCGGTGCGCTGCTCGGTCACGTGCTGCCGTTCGAGGGCGAGGGCTTCTGGGCGCTCGTGACGATGGCCGCGATCCTCGGCGGCACGATGCGCGCCCCGCTCACCGGCACGCTGTTCGCCGTGGAGGTCACGCACGACTACGGTGCGATGCTGCCCATCGCGATCGCGAGCGTCGTCGCTTTCGGCTTCACGGTGCTCTCGCTGCGCCGCTCGATCCTGACGGAGAAGCTCGTGCGCCGCGGCTATCACATCTCTCGCGAGTACGCGATCGATCCGCTCGAGGTGCTGTTCGTGCGGGACGTCGTCACCGTGGGTGAGCCGCAGCAGCCACCGCCGCACGCGAACCCGCTCGCCGAGGACTGCCGCGTCGAGCTCGATGACACGCTGCGGATGGCGGCGCACCGCATGGCGCGGCTCGAGGTCACGATCCTCCCGGTCGTCGACCGCGATGGCTGGTTCCTCGGCGAGATCGCGCTCGGCGACGTGCTCAAGGCGCGGCTCCGCCACCTCGAGGAAGAGACCCGCCGCGAGCGCGTGTTGCCCGTGCACAAGCTGACCGGGTGGATCCCGTTGCCGCCGTTCATGCGCCCCGGCTCGCGTTGATGGCCCGCGTCTTCGGGCGGCCGCGCCGCGCCGAGCCCACCCACTTGAGGTAGTGTGTGAAATTAACGTGAGTCTCCGCGGTCTGATCCTGAGTGTCCCCCTGCTCGTTGGCCTCGGTTGCGGCGCGCACAAGCCTCCTACCTCCGACCGTGGCCCGCAGGTCGCGGTCGCACGCGAGTCCGGCGACGCGCTTCGCCAGCAGCGGATCGCCGCGCACACCACGTATGCGGTGAACGCGACTTCGCTCGCCCCCGGCGTCGATACCGCAGTCGTCGAGCGCATGGTGCGGCAACGGCTCGGACAGGCCGCGTCGCTGGCGCTGCGCGACGTCCTCGATCACACGCGCAATGCGACCGATTCGCGCGCGCTGCAAGACGTGATGCTCGCGATCCAGGGCCTGGTGGTCGAGATCAGCGATGCGGAGACGCGGTCGCAGAACCTGATCGCGGCGCTGCTCCGCACGGGGGTCGCGACGCTGGTCGTCGAGTGGATCCAGGACCAACACCTCGACACCCTCGGGTGTGCGGCCGAGCAGCTGCCGAACGCCGTGTACGAGGCGCTCGCGCAATCGACGTACCTGCGGCCGCTGGGCTTCACGGCCGCGCGCGGGTCTGTCTCGAGCTCGTGCGGTGCATTCGCCGGCCGCATGGCCCTGGCGGTCGATACGATCGCGGTGATCGGCACCGACCTCGCCGTGATCGAGGACGCGTATCACAGCGCGGTCGCCGCCGGACTCGCGTGCAACACCGATAGCGTGCGCGGGGTCATCCCGATCGACCTGCGCCTCGCATTCAAGCGTGCGGCGGCGACGGGCCCGGCGCGCGAGATCGCGGCGCTGCGCGAGCTACGGATCGCGTTCGCGCGTAGCCGGCAGACGCTCGCAGCCACCAATCCACCGGCGCTCGAGCCCTTCGAGGCGTGCTTCGCGTCGCTCGAGCAGTACACGCGCCAGCTCGAGAAGCTCGATCCCATCCTCGGGGATTGGTCCGCGATCGGGACCCTGCCGGTCTCCGCGCTCGAGCAGAACATCGCCACCGTGCAGAGCTGGCTGCCGGAGAAAGCCCGCAGCTCCGATGGACTGTCGCGGATTCGCTCGCTGCTCACCACGATGGTGCAGGGACGTCCGTTGCGGCGCGCGGACTTCTTGCCGCTGCTCGCCTCGATCTCCCAAGCGGCCCGTGAAGCGTGGGGCCAGTCGTTCGGCGGCCGGCTCGTGGGCGCGGTGCTCGATGCCGCCCCCCAGGCGTTCCGCGAGGACGCGGCGGTCGCGACCGGCGTGCGCATCGATGTGCCCCAGCTCGCCACGATGCTGACGACCCAGTTCTCGGAACATCAGCGCACCGGTGCGTACCTGCGTGCGACGATCGGCGTCGGCTACGCGGTGCTCGGAGGTGACGGCACCGAGACCACGGCGGCGTCGACCCTTCATGAAGAGATCGGTGTGGGCTACCGCTGGGGCGACTCGAAGCTGCTCGCAGGTCCGCACATCATGGCGTCCGGGCTCCTGTTCCGCGCCACTGCCCCCGATGGCCTCGACGACGCGGTGATCGTGGCGGGCGGCGTGAGTGCGAACCTGTATCGCGTGATCGATCTCTCCGCGAACGTCGGCCGCGCGTTGCGCAGCGGCGACGACGCCTGGATCGGCATGATCAGCCTGCAGCTGCCGCTCACCGATTACTTCGCGGCGCTGACCGCGGGCGGCACCACGAGCGAGAAGAAGTGATCCGGCGTGCGCTGGTCAGCTGCCTGATCGCCGCACCCGCGCTCGCGGACCCGCAACGCGTCCAGTCAGCGCTGAGCTGGCGAGGTGAAGGGGTCTCGGGCGGCACGGTGCACCTGGGCGGTGCTTGCGCCGGCTACTACCCGAGCGTGCCACAGCATCGCCTCGCGGTCGGCGAGGACGACGTCCAGCTCGAGATCGACTGGACCGATCACCTGCGGATCGCCACCCGCGGGCCGGACGACGTCCTGCACTGCGGCCGTGAAGCGACGACGCTCACGGGCCGAGGCATCCACTCGATCTACATCGGCAATGACGAGCCGAATGTCGGTTACGACTACCGCGCGAAGACCGTGGCCGCCGCGATCGCGGCCGCCTCGAGACCACACGTCGAGGAGCAGGTGCTCGCGGACGGCACCAAGCGGCGTGTGTACGTGATTCCAGCGATCGAGGTCGAGGACGAGCCCGAGCCCGCACGCGCTGCCCCGGTGACGGGCGGCCTGGCCGGCGTGGAGCTCGCCGGAGTGACCAACGACACTCCGATCTCACGTCTCGACACGGTCATCGCCGATTCCGGCGGCGGCAAGTACGCCACGAGCATCGGGAACGATCGTCTGTACGGGACCGTCGCTCGCGGCGTGCTCGCGGTTCCGCCGTGTGCCGGGACGTTTCCCGCGCGACCGCAGACGCGGATCGGCGTCGACAAGGACCTGCCCGGGATCGTGCTGCGCCTGTCGGCGTCCACGAAAGATGCGCGCTTCCTCGTCCGCGCGCCGAGCGGCGCCGTCACCTGCGCGTCGGGGAACGAGGTCCGGATCCCGGCCGTCCCCGCCGGCGTGTACGACGTGTTCGTCGCCGGGGAAGCCGGGGGCATCTACGCGCTCGGCGGCGAGTCGCTCGCGGTCGAGTCCGCGCGCAAACAACGCGAGGCCGAGCTCGCCGCGGCGGCCGAGGCGGAGAAGCGCGGGAGAACCAAGCGACGCCGCGGTGGGCTCGCAGCCGCCGGTACGAAGCCCGACGAGGGGCCGAGTGGCGTGATCGGCACCTGGACGCCCCTGATCCCCGTGCGGGACCTCGTGCAGCCGGCGCTGTACGGCGGGCGCGGCTTCGACGAGGTCGCGCGGACGAACCGCGCGCGTGCCCTGCGCGCGGTGCTGCGGCTCACCGTCGGCGATCGCTTCCACTGTACCGGCACGCTCGTCGACAACCACGGCCAGCCCGCGGTCCTCACCGCGGCCCACTGCCTGTATCAGCTCGATCGGGCGGGAACGCTCGGCGCCCGGCGCACCGTGATCCGCGCCGAGGAGCTGCCCCCACTCGATCTCGCCGCCGCGATCCTCCCGACGTCGTTCGCGGACTGCGCCAGCCGCGGTGTGCGTTACGTCGACTGCATCGGTGAGGGCGTCGCCGACGTCACGCTGATCCCGTTCGCCGCGCCGGTGGTGACCGAACGCCCGACGTTCCGCCTCTGCGACGCGCCGCCCACTGATCCCGAGCTCACCACGTTCGGGTACGGACTCGATCGCACCCACCACACCGGCAAGCTCGTCGCAGCGGGCTTCCGGATCGAGCGCACGCCACCGGCGGGGCCGTGGTTGGCGTCCGGGCTCGCCGACCATCGCATCCTGTGGGGCGACTCCGGTGGTCCCGTGATCTCCTCGGTCGACGACGAGGAGCTCGCCGCGCGTGCACCGAGCGCATGCTTCGTGACCGCCGGCGTCGTGTCGGGCGATCCGGCCGACCCAGCGGCGTCCGGGATCCGTGCGCTGTTCCAGCCCGCGTGGGGCCTCTCGGTGCCGAAGCGTTGAACCCGCAGCCCAGCGGCCTGTTCACCGGGGACTTCGCGTTGCAGACGGCGCTTGGGCGAGCATCTCCGCCCCCGTGAGGTCTCGGCGGCCGCCTGCCTCGGCGGCGCGGACGAGCTCGACGAGCTTCGCGTTAACCGGTGCCTCGCGGCCGAGCCGGCGCGCGAGCGCGACGACCTCGCCCTGGAGATAGTCGATCTCCGTCGGGCGCTTGGCCTCGAGGTCGTCCCACATCGACGAGCGAGCGTTCGGATCGATCGCGATCGTCCTGCGCGCGAGCACGGCGAACACGCGATCCGGCAGCTCGAGCAAGCGAGGCATCAGGCGTGGTGGCACGGGCGTGAGCCGCGCGAGCGGCTGGTTCGCCGCCGCGAGCACGTGGAGCGCCTCGCGCTGCGCCGCCGCGAGCACGCGCCGGTACGGGCGCTGCGCGAGCTCGGTCGCGAGCGGCTGCCCCGACAGCGCATTGATCGCGTTGTTGAGGTTCATCACCAGCTTCGCCCACTGCACGGCGAGCATGTCGGTGCGCAGCACGACCGGCAGGTCCGCGGCGCGGCACGCATCGACGAACGGCGCGGCGCCGGTGTCCTGCTCGATCATCAGCGTGCCGCTCGATCCGCGGTGGTAGTGCCCGGCGCGCTGGCGCACCACGTTCCACGGCACCATGCCCGCGAGCACGCGGCGGCCGGGCAGGGCCGCGCGCAGCACGTCCACGTTGCGCACGCCGTTCTGCAGGCTGATCACGATCGCGTTCTCGCGCACGACGCCCGCGAGCGTCGCCCCGGCCTCCGCCGTCTGCGCCGACTTCACGGTCACGAGCACGACGTCCGCGTTCGCCGCGGCCGACGGCTCGGTCGAGGTCGCCGGGTGCGAGACGCGGGCGGGGCCATCGAGCTCGGAGACGACGAGCCCCCAGTCCAGCTCGTCGAGCACGCGGGGCCTGCCGATGAGCGTCACGCTCGCGCCGCCGGCCGCGAGCTTGCCGCCGACCCAGCAGCCGATCGCTCCGGCACCGAACACGGCGAACATGGCGTCACGCTACCAGAAATGGGCGCCACGCCGATTCTGTGACGCTCATGCATCCAAACGCGCGCAGCGGACGAAGTGGCGTTCACATGCGAGGTACGCCTTGAAGATCCTGCTGGTCCAGCCTGCGCCCTTCGAGCCGGGCCGCATCGGCCTCGAGAACTCGTTGTGGCTCTCCGAGCCGGTCGCCTTGACCCAGCTCGCGGCCATGGTCCCGGACCATCAGGTCCGCATCCTCGACCTCCGGCTCGACCCGGATCTCGTGCTGAACGAGACCCTGCTCGAGTTCCGGCCGGACCTCGTCGGTGTCACGTCGATGACCACCGACGCGTACCAGGCGATGGCCGTGCTCACCGTCGCCAAGGGCACGCTCGGTGCGAACGTGTTCACGATCCTCGGCGGCCATCACCCGACGCTCGCGCCGCACGAGTTCGAGCACGAGCACGTCGACGCCGTGTGCATCGGCGAGGGCGAGGACACCTTCGCCGAGCTCGTCGCGCACCTCGACGGCGGCGGTGACCGCCACGCGCTCGATGCGATCGCCGGGCTGCGGTTCCGGGGGGCCGACGGTCGCTACCGCACCACGGCGAAGCGACCGCAGAATCGCGAGCTCGACACCTTCCCGCCGCCGGCGCGCCACTTGATCCCGCAGCGCTACCGCAGCGAGTACTTCTTCTTCATCGCCGGTCCGATGGCGTCGATGCAGACGTCGCGCGGCTGCAGCTTCGACTGCAACTTCTGCGCGATCTGGGAGTTCTACGAGCGCCGCACGCGCTACCTCAGCGCGAGCGCGATCTGCGATCGACTCGAAGCGATGCCCGAGCGGTTCGTGTTCTTTCTCGACGACAACTTCCTCACGAACCGCAAGCGGCTCGAGGCGCTGTGCGACGAGATCGAGCGCCGCAAGATCGACAAGTACTTCCTCACCCAGGGCCGCACCGACTTCATCGCCGACCACCCGGATCTGATGAAGCGCCTCCGCGACTGCGGGCTGATGATGGTGCTGTCGGGGTACGAGAGCAACGACGACGATGCGCTCGCGGCGCTGCGCAAGAAGACCACGTTCGACCGCAACGTGCGCGCGGCGCAGATCCTCGGCTCGCTCGGCATCATCTCGACCGGCATCTTCATGGTGCGCCCCGAGTTCGACGCGCACGACTTCGAGCGGCTGTGGGCCGTGATCAACGAGATGAAGATCATGATCCCGCTGCTCACGATCCTGACGCCGCTGCCCGGCACCCAGCTGTGGCAGCAGCGCCAGCACGCGCTGCTCACGCGCGACGTGCGGTTCTTCGACCTCCTGCACGCGGTGACCGAGACCAAGCTGCCGCGCGAGGAGTTCTACCGGCTGTTCGCGAGCCACAACAGCCGCGTCGACATCGACCGCATGTGGCAGCTCACCTACGACTTCATCCGCGCGCGGCCCACGCTGTTCCTGCGCGCGCTGCCCGGCATGCTGCGGTTCCGCCAGCGCCAGAACCGCTACCGGCCGATCCTCGAGGACCATCGCAGCCACCTGCGCGACGAGGTCGGCACGATCTCCGCGCAGCCCGCGCGCCGCCGCGTCGAGCTGCCGGTGCTCGGGAGGTCGGCATGATCGCGATCGCTGCCAAGCAATTCCTCCGCGACCTGCGCGCCGAGGTCGAGAGCCACCCTGCGGTCAACCACCCGCTGCTCGCACGGCTCGCGCACGTGCCGTTCACGCGCGAGGACTACAAGGTGTTCGGCTGCCAGCACTACCCGCTGGTCGGCCGCTTCACCTCGTACCTCGAGCGCCTCCTCGTCCGCGCGCCGGACGTCGAGGCGAAGTCGTGGATCGCGAAGGTCCTCGTCGACGAGTACGGCGAGGGCTCCGGCGGCAAGGACCACGCGCAGCTGTACCGCGAGTTCCTCGCGGCGACCGGCGTGATCGGCGAGGCGTTCCTCGACGTGCCGCTGCACCCGGCGGTGACCGGCTTCATCGCCGAGCACCTGCGCATCTGCGAGCACGAGCCGTTCCTGGTCGGCCTCGGCGCGCTCGGCCCCGGGCACGAGTGGAGCATCCCGCGCATGTTCCCGCCGATCGTCACCGGCCTGCGCCGCGCCGGCTTCACCGAGGAGGAGATCGTCTACTTCACGCTCCACATGGAGCAAGACATCGACCACGGCGCGTGGCTCGAGATCGCCCTCGAGCGGTTCGCGACCACCCGCCAGGCGCGCGAGGAGATCCGCCGCGGGGCGTTGCTCTCGCTCGCGGCGCGGCGTGACTTCTTCTCGGGCGTGCAGGAGCAGATCGTGCGCTGGCGCCAGCCCCACAACACGCACCTGCGCGCGCAGGCCCGCGGGGGCCGCGACGACCGCGTCCAGACGCTGCGTGACCTCGCAAGGCCCGCGTGATCCCCGACGGCCTCCATCACGTCGGCAACGCGACCCACCTCATTGTCCTCGACGGTGTGCGCGTGCTGACCGATCCGTGGCTGCGCGAGCCCGCCGACCGCGCGATCGTGCATCGCCTCCCTCCGGCCCCGCTGCCGACGGATCCGGACCTCGTGTTGATCACCCACGCGCACGAGGACCACTTCGATCCCTCTGCGCTCGCGCAGCTCGACCGCACGGCCACCGTGGTGTGCCCGATGGGCCGGATCCTCGACGAGGTCCACGGCCTCGGCTTCGCAGTTGCACGCGGCGTCGCGCCCGGCGACACGCTCGAGGCGCACGGCCTCGCGATCGACGTCGTGCGCGGCAAGCACAACATCCCCGAGGTCTGCTTCCGCATCGCGGCGGGCGATCGAGCCGTGTTCTTCGGCGGCGACTCGCGCAGGAGCAAGGACATCGACGCGCTCGCTCGGACGAAGCCGACGCCCGTGGTCGTGCTGCCCGGCGAGCGCTCGCGCCTGTTCGGCCGCCGCTACGTGATGTCGCCGCGCGAAGCGATCGCGCTCGCGCAGCGGTTCGGCGCCGAGCTCGCGATCCTCTCGCATCACGAGTCGAGCGTGATCCGGCGCCGGCTCGTGCGGATGCTGCTCCAGATCCAGCCGCCCATGCCCGAGGAGTTTCCGCCGTGGTTTCGCATCCCGGCGCCCGGTGACTTCATCGCGTTTCCGTGGACGGCGAGCGCCGCGCGGTCCGATCAGTGCACTTCCACGCTGGGCGGCGCCAGGTGCTCGCTCGCATCCCAGGTGCCACCCGCGTAGGGCAGCTCGAACCAGAACGTGCTGCCCTTGCCGACGATGGAGCGAACGCCGACCGCGCCGCCGTGGCCTTCGGCGAGCTTGCGCACCGTCGGGAGGCCGAGCCCCAGACCGGGTTGCGTGCTCGTCGGCAACGCGCGGAAGTAGGGCTCGAACAGCTTCGGCACGACCTCGTCCGCGATGCCGGGCCCCGTGTCGGCGACCTCGATCCGGACCGAGCCGCCGTCCTCCCGCACGCTGATCGAGATCCGGCGTGGTTGCCGCGCGCCCATGTACTTGGCGGCGTTGCGCACGAGGTTGCCGAGCAGGCTCGCGAGCACACCGCTGCTGCAGCCCACGAACACGGGCGGGATGGCCTGGAGCTCGAGCTCGATCTCCGATCGCTGCAGCTCGGGCCGCAGCCCGTCGGCGATGTCCTGGATCACCTCACGCACGTCCGCGCGTGCGCCCGGCTCCGGGTGTGCACCCGCGCGCGCGAACGCGAGCAAGCCGTCGATGAGCGCCGACGCGCGGGTGAGGCTGCGCTGCAGGCGCGCGACGGTGGTCTTGCCCGAGGTGGATCCGACCTCGTCCTCGAGCATCTCGGACGCCAGCGACGCGGCCGACAGCGGGCTGCGCAGGTCGTGTGCGACGCGCCCCGCGAACTGCTCCATCTCCTGCGCCTTGGACGCCTGGTCGCGCGCCTTGCTCTCCTGATCTCGCGCATACGCACCGACCGCGGCGAGTCGCCGCTTGTTCTGCCGGCGCAGCACGAGCAGGCCGACGGTGGCCACGATCGTCGAGAGCGCGACCAAGCCGTAGGTCAGCCGGATCACCGTGCTGCGCGTCCGCTGGAGCTCGAGCGCGAGCTCGCGACCATGTGATGCGTTGCGCTCGATCTGCTGCATCGCTCGATCGCCGAGGCGATTCGCGGCCAGGAGGAGATCCGTCTGGAACAGCGCACGCGCGGCGCCCGGGTCGCGCTCCACGATGTCGCGGGTGCGTTCGACCGCCGCCTCGAAGTCATGCAGCGCGCCTGCCACGTCGTGTGGCAGCTCCGCACCCTTCGCGAGGCCGCGCCGCACCTCGGACCGGAACCTCGCGAGCCGCGCACCGAGGATCGGCAGCTCTCGTCGGCGCTCGTCCGCGGTCCCGTGGACGAGGTCCGCGAGCGCGAGCTGCACCTCCAGCGTGGCATCGCGCAGCGACGCGATCTGCTCGATCTCGGGCATCGCATCGTGGGTCAGCGCGTGCGACAGGCTCGCGAGGTGAGACGACATGCGTTGCGCGATGATCGTCGCGACGAAGAAGCTGCCGACCAGGACCGCGAACACCACGATCAACAGCCGCGCCGATGCGCCAGTCCCCGAAGCGTTCGTGACGCCCATTAACGAGGTATGCGCGCGTGCCACGCGTGTCGCAAGGAGTACGAGGACTCCGGACCGCGGGCGTTTGTCGCAGCTACGCGCTCAGGGCAGCGCGCCCTGAGTGATCCAGCGAAGGAAGAGCTTGTAGTACTCGTCGTTGATGTCGAGGAAGGTCGCGTTCGGGTGGTTGGCCGGCGCGGGCTCGTAGAGGGGCTTGGTCAGGAGGAGCGAGTCCGCCGGCGTCGCGAGGTCGATGACGCCGGGGCGGGCCTGCATCGCGGCGAGCGTGGCGGTGGCGCCGCCGTCGAACGGCAGGACCGCAGCGGCGCCGGTCGCCGTGTGGCAGTTGCCGCAGCCGAGGCCACCGGCCGACGCGCGCTGCAGGAGCGGATAGATGTCGGTGCCGAACGTCGGGTTGAGGATCGTGGCCGGGCCGCCGCCTCCACCACCTCCACCGCCGCCACCACCGGCGGGCTGGGAGAGCGCGATCGTGGCGCCGTCGGCGACGACCATCACCGGCGTGGAGACGGTCTTGAGCCCACCGCCACCGTCCGTGTAGCTGACCTTCAGCGTGTAGCTGCCAGGAGGCACGTCGAGGAACGCGACCCGCGAGCGATTGCCGAACGCGGTGGTGACGAGGAGCTCGGGGTCGACGTCGCCGAGCGAGCCGAACACGAAGGGCCCGACGACTCCGGGCACCGGTGCGTCCGCCGCGTCCAGCAGCGTAATGTCGGTGAGCGGGACGTCGATCATCGGCGTGCCGTTGGCGCGCGCGAGCTCGGCCGCGAGGAACGCCTTGCCCGCGACGAGCGTCGTGTTGGTCGTCGCGTACTGCCGCGCGATGTCGGCGAGCGTCATGAGGTAGACGTCCTGCACGACCGGTTCGCCCGCGATCGTGATCGGGGCGGAGCGCGTGGGCCGATAGAGCGGACGCACCGCCGAGACATAGAAGGTGCTGCCGGTGGGCAGGCCATCGACCTCGTACGCGCCGCCGACGGCGCTGGTCGTGGTCATCGCCGGCTCGAGGCCGTCGCTCGTGATCGTGACCTCGTCCATCGCCTGCGTCGGCGAGAAGTAGTCCAGCGTCTTGCCGGAGAGCTTCACCGTCGGGTCGGGCGCGGGCGCGTCGGGCGCGGGCGCGTCAGGGCTGGTGTCGTCATCGCCCGGCGTTCCCGAGTCGACGGTCGAGCCCGGGCATCCCGTCACGAGGACGAGGCCGAGAGCCGCGAGCATATAGGCGAGGTTCCGCATGTCTTCCCCTTTTGTGCACGTCCTTGCATCAAGCGACATGCCGGTCGGGAAGGCACTTGTTTCAGCAGGTTGCGCCCTCGTACGCTGGGAGTGATCGCCCCGCTGCTGGGGGACCGCCCCTCCATGGCGCGCCTTGCCGGGGTCATACCCCACGAGTATGGTGCGCCATGCTCGAGGACCAGCTCAAGGAGGCGCTTACCTTCGACGACGTTCTGCTGGTCCCCGCATACAGCGAGGTGATCCCGCGCGACGTCGACGTCACGACGCGCCTCACGCCAGCGATCCCCCTGCGCATGCCGCTGGTGAGCTCGGCGATGGACACGGTCACCGAGGCGGCGACCGCGATCCGCATGGCCCGTGAAGGCGGCATGGGGTTCATCCATAAGAACCTCACGATCGAGGAGCACGCGCGCGAGGTCACGCGCGTCAAGAAGGCGCAGTCGGGGATCGTCGTGGATCCGCTGACCATCACGCCCGAGCGTCGCCTCGAGGAGGCGCTCGCCATCATGCGGCATCACCGCATCAGCGGCCTGCCGGTGGTCGACGCGGACAAGCGCCCGGTCGGCATCCTCACCAACCGCGACGTGCGGTTCGAGCGCCGCCTCGATCTGCAGGTCGGCGAGGTGATGACCAAGAACCCGGTCACCGCGAAGGACGGCATCGGGATCGAGGAGAGCAAGGAGCTGCTCCACAAGCACCGCATCGAGAAGCTGCTCGTGGTCGACGGGGCCGGCCGGCTCAAGGGCCTGATCACGATCCGCGATATCGAGCAGGCCGAGATGAACCCCACCGCGGCCACCGACGAGATGGGCCGTCTGCGCGTGGGCGCGGCGGTCGGCGTCGGCGGGGATCGCGAGGCTCGCATCGAAGCGCTGATCGCCGCGGGCTGCGACGTCATCTGCATCGACACCGCGCACGGTCACTCGGCCGGCGTGCTCGAGGCGGTGAAGTCCACCCGCAAGAAGTTCCCGAAGCTGCAGCTGGTCGCGGGCAACGTCGCGACCGGCGAGGCGACCCGGGCGCTCATCGAGTGCGGCGTCAACGCGGTCAAGGTCGGCGTCGGGCCGGGCTCGATCTGCACCACGCGCATCGTCGCCGGTGTCGGCGTGCCGCAGCTCACCGCGGTCTCGGATGCGGTCAGCGCGGCGAAGGGGAAGGGCGTCGCGATCATCTCCGACGGCGGGATCAAGTACTCCGGCGACGTCGCGAAGGCGCTCGCCGCCGGTGCCGACACCGTGATGATCGGATCCTTGTTCGCGGGCACCGACGAGGCTCCGGGCGAGATCATTTTGTATCAAGGGCGCTCCTACAAGGGCTATCGCGGCATGGGTTCGATCGGCGCGATGAACGACGGCTCGAAGGACCGCTACTTCCAGGGCGATGTCGAGACGCCGCAGAAGCTGGTGCCCGAGGGCATCGAGGGCCGCGTGCCATACAAGGGGCCGCTGCGCGAGTCGATCTATCAGCTCGTCGGTGGACTGCGCGCGTCGATGGGCTACCTCGGCTGCCACACGATCGCCGAGATGCACAGCAAGGCCAGGTTCGTGAAGATCTCGTCGTCGGGCCTCCGCGAGAGTCACGTGCACGACGTGATCATCACCAAGGAAGCCCCGAACTACCGCGCGGAGTAACTCGTGTCGCACCAGCTGATCCTCGTCCTCGACTTCGGGTCGCAGTACACCCAGCTGATCGCGCGGCGGATCCGCGAGCAAGCCGTCTACTGCGAGATCCATCCGTACACCCTCGCCACCGACCCCGAGCTCACCCAGCTGCGCGCGATGAAGCCGACGGGCATCGTGCTGTCGGGCGGGCCGTCGTCGGTCTACGACGAGGGCGCGCCCACCATCAACCCGAAGCTCTACGAGCTCGGGATTCCGATCCTCGGCATCTGCTACGGCGCGCAGCTCACCGCGAAGCTGCTCGGCGGCGACGTCCGCCCGGCGGACAAGCGTGAGTACGGGCGCGCCGAGGTCCGCGTACGCGCGGGGAACACGGGCGTGTTCCGCACGGTCGCCGCGCAGGAGCAGATCACGGTGTGGATGTCGCACGGCGATCATGTCGAGGCGATCCCGCCGGGCTTCACGCACACCGCCGAGTCGGACAACTGCCCGTTCGCGGCGTTCGCGCACGAGGCGCGCAAGATCCACTGCATCCAGTTCCACGCCGAGGTGGTGCACACGCCGCGCGGCGCGGAGCTGCTCGGCAACTGGCTGTTCGGCGTGTGCGGCGCGGCCGGCGATTGGTCGATGGCGTCGTTCGTCGACGAGGCGGTCGCGAAGATCCGCGCGCAGGTCGGCGCCGACGGGCGCGTGATCTGCGGCCTGTCGGGAGGCGTCGACTCGAGCGTCGCGGCGGCGCTGATCCACCGCGCGATCGGCGACCGGCTGACCTGCATCTTCGTCGACAACGGGCTGTTGCGAAAAGGCGAGCGCGACTACGTCGCCTCGATCTTCCGCGATCACTTCAAGGTCGACCTCCGCGTGATCGACGCCGAGGCGCGGTTCCTCACGGCGCTCGAGGGCGTCACCGACCCCGAGAAGAAGCGCAAGATCATCGGCTACGAGTTCATCGCGGTGTTCGAGGAGCAGTCCAAGAGCATCGAGAACGCAAGGTTCCTCGCGCAGGGCACGCTGTACCCCGACGTGATCGAGAGCGTCTCGTTCAAGGGGCCGTCGGCCGTGATCAAGAGCCACCACAACGTCGGTGGCCTGCCGGAGCGCATGCAGCTCTCGCTCGTCGAGCCGCTGCGCGAGTTGTTCAAGGACGAGGTCCGCCAGCTCGGCCTCGAGCTCGGGCTGCCGCGGCACATGGTGTGGCGCCAGCCGTTCCCCGGCCCGGGCCTCGCGGTGCGCTGCCTCGGAAACCTCACGAAGCCGCGGCTCGACGTGCTGCGCAACGCGGACGCGATCATCGAGGAGGAGATCCGCGCGGCGGACCTCTACGAGTCGATCTGGCAGTCGTTCGGCGTGCTGTTGCCCGTGAAGTCGGTCGGCGTGATGGGCGACGCCCGCACGTACGAGGAGACGCTCGCGCTGCGCGCCGTCCACTCGCGCGACGGCATGACGGCGGACTGGGTGCCGCTGCCGTACGACCTGCTCGGCCGGATCTCGACCCGCATCATCAACGAGGTGCGCGGCATCAACCGCGTCGTCTACGACATCACGAGCAAGCCGCCCGGCACGATCGAGTGGGAGTGAGCGGCGCCCAGCGCGTAGGCGCCGGCGGTCGCGCGCGCGTGTCATGAAGTTGCAGCGAGGCGCCGGTCGTCGCGCGCGAGTCACATGAGGTCGGCGTTGGCGTCGCACGCACGAAGGCCGAAGCGGCAGCAGTCGTGCGCCCCGTCGGTCGCGGCATCCTCGCCGTCGAGCATCGGTGATGGCTAACGTGACGGCGTCGAGCCGGCGCTCGCCATCACTGGGCACGCACGCGTCGCTGCACGTGATCGTGCTGCTGTGGGGGCTGACGGCGATCCTCGGGCGGCAGATCTCGATCTCCGCGATCCCGCTGGTCTGGTACCGGCTGCTCGGATCGATCGCGGTGCTCGCGCTGGTCGTCGCGCTGCGCCGCACGTCGTTCCGGATCCCGTGGCGAACGGCGGTGACGTACGGCGCCGTGGGTGGCCTGATCGGGTTGCACTGGGTGTGCTTCTACGCGGCGATCAAGATGGCGAACATCGCCACCGCGGTGCTGTCGCTGTCGACGGTGACGTTCTTCACCGCGGTGTTCGAGCCGATGTTGTTCAAGCGACGGGTCGACGCGGGCGAGCTGATGATCGGCGCGATCGTCGTCGGTGCGGCGTCGCTGCTGATCCAGTACGAGCTGCGGGTGGAGCCGCTCGGCCTCGTGCTCGGGCTCGGGTCCGCGGTGCTCGCGGCGGTGTTCGGCGTGCTCAACGCGCGGCTGGCACATCGCGAGCCCGCGGAGCGCCTGATGTTCTTCGAGCTCGCGGGCGCGACGATCGTCGTGGGCCTGTGCTTCGTCGGTTGGCCCTCGCAGCTCGTGCTGCCACCGGCGGCGGATCTCGGCTGGCTCGCGTTCCTCGCGATCGTGTGCACGGTGATCCCGCAGGTCTGGATCATCCACGTGCTGCGCGTCTTGCCGCCGTTCACGATCGCGGTGACGCTCAACCTCGAGCCGGTGTACGCGCTGATCCTCGCCGCGGTGTTGTTCCCGAACGATCCCGCGCCGAGCGCGCAGTTCTACGCGGGCGCCGCCGTGCTGTTCGCGCTCGTGATCGTCAACGGCGTACGCAAGGCGCGCGCGCTACGCGGCGCCCGCCCGGTCGCCTGACCACTGGTAGAAGGATCGCGCGCACCGGCACCACGCTCGAGCTCGCGTTCGACAGCGACCTGTTCGGCGGCGCCGAGGCGTTCGTGTCCGCGCTGCAGCAGCTCGGCGAGGCAACGTAACGCCCCGCGCTGGCCATCCACGCGAGCTTCGATCGCTTGCTACATTCGCAGTTGAAGAGGACCGCCGATGAACATCTCGCGACATCTCGCCCTGCTGGTCTTCTTCACCTCGCCCGCGATCGCGCACGCGCAGGTCGACTGGGCGAAGGGCGTGATCACCGCGCCGGGCATCGGCCTCGCCGATCGCCATGCGCCGAATCCCGCGGTCGCGCGCGGGCCGTCGCGCCGCAAGGCCGAGGACGCGGGCCGCAAGGCGCTCGGCGCCGAGCTCGCG